>NZ_CP197470.1:917012-1222683 GCF_052180235.1 Microbacterium sp. F51-2R
TCTGGATGAACTGGCCGGCCGTCGCGTCGTAGCGGAGGCTCGTGCCACCGGTCGTTGTGACCTCGATCTCATCCGTCGGGTCGTTGGCACTTCCGCATGTCACCGCGCCGTACGTGAAGCTCGCGACCGCGCTCGTCGAGGTGAGCTCGGTCCCGCCGGCGAAGAGCTCGAACTTCAGGGGCACAGTGGCGCCGCCCTTGACGGTGTTCCACACTCCGTTTCCGTCGACAGGGGCGTAGAACCCGCCGGTCCTCCACGCTGCGACGGTGTAGGAGCGGGTTTCCGTCGACGTGTTACCCGACCCGTCCTTCGCCGTCGCGGTGAGGGTGTGGGGGCCGACCCCCGTTCCGAAGCCGGTCACGCTGCACGTCGCAGTCTCGTCGACCGCATCCGTGGCCGAGCACGTCGGCGCGGCAGGCAGCTGGTCGAACGGGTAGGTCCCGCCGTCGGCTGGTCCACCAGCCCACGCGATGGACGGCGCGGTGGTGTCCTTGACCGTCACGCTCACAGACTCCGTACCCGTGTTTCCCGCCTTGTCGGTCGCCGTGCAGTGCACCGTGGTCTGTCCGAGGGCGAAAATCGAGCCCGGCTCACGGTCGCACGACACGGGGACGGTGCCATCGACGAGGTCGGACGCGCTCACGCCGAAGTCCGCCACTGCCGCGCCGTTCGGGCCGGTCGCCTCCGCGACGATGGAGCCGACCGCAACCGAGACGGTGGGGGCGGTGGTGTCTTGCACCGTGACCTCGAACACGGCCTCCTTGGCCTTGTTGCCTCGCGCGTCCTGCGCGTTGCAGGCGACGACGTGCGTGCCGAGAGCGAACGTCGAACCGGACGCCGGGGAGCACACGACCGGGACCGATCCGTCGACGAGGTCGGAGGCGGACGAGATGTATGTGACCACAGCGCCCCCCGGACCAGTCGCCTCCCGCACGATCGGCGCGGCCGGCACCCTCACGCTCGGGCCTGTCGTGTCCGAGACCGTGACAGCGAAGCTCCTGGTCGTTCTGCTCCCCGCGGCATCCGTCGCTTCGCACGCGACCGCTGTCTCGCCGATCGGGAAGGTGGAACCGGAAGCCGGGGAGCACGCGACGGTGACGTTGTCGTCTGCCGATGCCACGAACGTCACGACAGCGCCGGTGGGAGCGGTGGCTTCCGTGCTCACGGCGGCCGGAATGGACACCGCGTGCACCGTGACCTTCGCGACGGCCGGCACCGAGGTACCCGCAACGGCGCCCTTGACCTCGACGGTTCCGGCAGTCGACCAGACCGACGGGTCGACTGCGGCCCACTGCACGCTCTCTACCGTCTTGGAGCCGTCGGCCCGTGTCGCCACCACAGTCGCGGGGAGGCGTGGCGCCTCCGGCCCGAATGTGGTGACCTCGACAGGGGCGATCGAGGCGACGGGGGAGGTCACCGCGCCGTACAGCCGCAGCTCGGCGAGGTTGAGGATGTCACCGTTCGTCAGCCGCAGGTAGCGGAATCCGCTGCCCGCGAGCGCGGGATCCACCGCAACACCTTGCCAGGACAGCGTCTGCTGGACGCCTGTGACGAGGGTGCTCCACTGTTGCAGGTTGTTCGAGCCCAGCAGCCGCATGTTCTTGACACGGGTCACCCCGAGGCTGTCCTGCCGAACGGCGAGCTCGACGCGATCGAGTGCGATCTGTCGGGTGGTGCCCAGGTCGAAGATGATGTCGGCGGAGCCGTTCACGAGGCGTGCATCGGTGTACGTCGTCAGCGACCCGTCGAACAGATTCTGTGGACGGGCCACGGTGGAGGGGTCGGGGGTTCCCGCGAGCGTCACCGTGGATGCGACCTTCAGCAGATCAGTCACGAGCCCCTTGTTCGTGCCGATCCGCACCGTGGATCCGTCGGTCGTCTTCCGCACGGTGAGTGCACGCCGGCCGTCGGCCGTCGTGTGGTCGACGGTGATGGCGGCGTCCGAGCCGATCCGATCGCTGGCCGCCAGGATGACGGTGGCCTTGAAGGTCGTCGGCGTCCCGGCGGACTTGATCGCCGCCGGCGCCCCATCGATGGTCGCGGAGATCTCCTTCGGGGCCTCCGTAGTGGTGATGTCGAGAGTCACGGTGTCTCCGGCGACCGCGTAATTGCGCAGCGGATTCGAGGACGACATCTTCACCGAGCTGATCGCGTTCGCCGGCGCGGTGTAAGTCCCGAACACGCGCGTCTCAGCGAGGTTGATGATGTTGCCGTTGGTGAGTCGGATGAACCGGAAACCCTGATCGCTGATCGAGCTGAGACGCTGCCAGTTCAAGGTGGCCTGCACGCTGCTGGTCAGCCGAGTCCAGGTGGTGCCGTCCGACGAGCCCTCGTACCGAAGTGTGCTGAGCCGGCTCGTGCCGTACTGGTCCTGCCGCACCAGCACGTCCACGCCGCGGATCGACATCGACGCACCCTCACCCAGATCCCAGACGAGTGCAGCCCGCCCGTTGGAGAGTCGCGTGTCGGTGAACGTGGCGATGTTCTTGTCGAACAGTTTGGCCGCCTCGGCCGCCGGAGTGGGGTTCGCGGTGCCGGCGGCCGCCGTCACCGGCGCGGCCTGGAGCGTCTGGTCCACCAGGCCTTGATCGCTCGACACGTACACGCTGCTGCCATCGGAGGTCGTCACAACGGTGTCCGCTTTCAGGCCGGCGCTGGTCGTGTGATCGATGGTGAAAGGCAGCTGCGCGCCGGGCGTGACTGTCGCGGGCAGAGTGGCCGTCGCCTTCCACGTCCGTCCGCCGTCGGAACTGGTCGCCGGCGCGTCGGCACCGGCGATGGTGACCTTCACCCCCGTGATGGGCGCCGAGGCGGTGAAGTCGAGGGCGACCGTGCTGCCGGCGACCACGCGGTTCTTGAGGGAGTTCGGCGCGCTGAGCGCGACGCTTGTGAGCTCCCCGACCGCTTCCGAGCGTTCCCCGAAGATGTGGAACTCGGTGATCTCGAAGAGATTCTGCACATTGCCGTACAGCAGGTCCGGAAGCGGCTTCAGCAGTTGCACCTTGATGTACTGGAAGGTGTCGTCGCGCAGATCCTGGGCGACGTCGAGGTACTGCATGTCCTGCGTCATGGTCGTGACAGCGGGTGTCAGGCGCGTCCACGATGCCCCGTCGTTCGAACCGAACACCGCCGAATTGGCCAGCCGGTCCTCGAAGATGTTGGATCGCAGTGCGAATCGGTCGGCCCTCACCCGCGCGAACGGCCCGAAGTCGAACACGTGGGACAGGTTGACCGCCTGACCGTAGACCGTTCCGGTCTGCGGGTTGTCGTCCACCAGGAGCGACGTGCTCGCCCCCGCGGTCGAGGTGGCAACGAGTGAGGGGTAGTCCAGCGACCCGAGAGCCGTCTTCGGCGAGACCAGCCGCAACGCGTCGACGGCGTTCGTCAGTGCGGTGAGCGCCTCCTGGAAGGCAGCACTCTCCGCGCCGAGGGCCGCTTGGGCTTTGTCCGAAGCGGCGGCGTACGCGACATCCGTGCTGCGCGTGTAGACGGTGCCGGTGTCGTGACCGACGCGCGCCAGCTGCAACGCCGCGCCGCGGTCGGCACCGGCTATCAGCTGCAGACGCTGCGCCGAGACGGTGGTGCCGTCAGAGACCGAGATCACGACTTCGTATTGCCCCGCAGTCGACGGCGACCACTGCAGCCTGCCGGTCGTGGCATCCAGCTGGGCTCCGGCCGGAAGGCTGCTGCTCTCGTACTTCAGCGCAGCACCGGAGCCGCCCTCGGCGGGCAGCGTCGCCGTCACGCTGTTGCCGGCGACGGTGACAGCACGCTCCGGGGCGCCCTTGAACCGCACCGGGTTGAGCGAGGCCGTGTCGACCAGGATGCTGTCGACGTCGACCGAGCCGCCGTCGCCGATGGTCTCGATGTAGACCAGGTCGGCGAGGGACTCGGCGCCGGTGAGGTCGATGACGATCTGGCGCCACTGACCGCCGGTAGCCGGGACGATGATGCTCTTGTTCACGCCGAAGGACAGCCGCAGCTCCGTCGCCTCATCGGCCCGGACCTTCAGCGCGATGCGCTTGTTCGTGGTGGAGCCGTTGAGGAAGGCGATCTTGGCCGACTCTGCGGCGGACGTCAGCCGGACGAAGGACGTGTCGCCTTCGGTCTGCCGCTTCACGGCGCCCGAGATCGTGGTGTAGCGATCCTCGACCTGGAGCGTCGTCGCGCTGGTCTGCGGCTTCGGGACCGGCGTCCCGGCGGCTTCGGCAGGAGTGAACAGCCAGAAGTCGCCCCCACCGTCGACGTTGTCCCAGGCACGCGTCACGGCACCGCGATAGTAGTAGTCCGGGGGGAGCCGCTTCGAGAACGCCTCGGCGTAGTACGGCGCGACGGTCGTCAGGTCGACGCCGCGCTCGTAGGTGTAGTAGTAGTAGAGGTCCCAGAAGCCAGCCGTGTTGAACCGGCCGCGGTATGCCTCGGAGGGACGGTCGTAGGTATCCCGGACTGTTCCGTCCGGCGAGATCGCGTATCCGACCGGCATCCAATCGACGTCGTAGCCGAGCATGTACTTCCAGAAGTAGTCGGCCGCGGCGAGGATCCGGTCGTCGAGGAACTCGTAAGGGCCTACGGCACCCGGCGCGCTCGAGATGGTTCCCGCAGCCGGGTCCACCTTCGTGCCCTGCGCCATCATCAGGCGGGCCAGAATGTACGCGTTGGTGATGTCGCCGCCGCCGTGCGCCTGATCGCGACCCATCTCGACGTGCTGGACACGCGGCTCGGCAACGGGCTGTCCGGTCGCGTCATCGCGCTCCACGAGGCGGAAGATCCGCTTGACAGCGCCATTGAAGCCCTGGTCGTTCGCGGTGGAGTTGACGGTGAACCACTCCACCGACTTGGCGTAACCCTGCGCGTCGTCGAGGAAGATGTAACCGGCCATCGCACCCAGCAGGGGGTACAGGTGCTGGTTCATGAAGTGATTCTGGTCGCTCTGAAACGTCGCGATCACCGGGGTGATGAGGTTCCGGCTGAATGTGGTGGTGTCCGCATCCGTCCACGGCGTCTCATCGCCCGCGCACGACCCGTAGCGCAGGATCTCCGCGGCAGTGACCATGCGGTTCAGCGGGATGCCGGTGTGGATGTGCGAGTCGGCGAACTCGGCGTACTTGGCCGGATCCATCTGCTCCCAGATCCGGATGATGCGCATCGCGTTCGTGCGGTAGACCTGTTCACCCGTGAAGACATACATCAGCGCCTGCGTGTACGCCTTCAGGCCGTCGGCGATGAACCGGCCGTTGAAACCCTGGCTGTCGAACGCGGTCGACGCGGCAACCTTCGGGTCGGTTGTCGAGGCGTTCGAGGAGGTCACGGTGGTCGCGGCAGCCGGCGAACTCGACATCGCGGTGAAGTAGGTCGCCCACGGCTCCGCTCCCACCTGGATCTGATGACGGACGTTGGCGAGATTCTCGGCGGTCACGCTCACCCCCGGGTGCGTGAACCCCGCCGCACTCTCGGTCGTGGCGAATTCCACAGTGCACGCCTCAACGGCATGGACTGAGGGAACCGCTGTTCCGCCGGCGGCCTGAACACCGGTGCCGAGGAGTGCTGCCACCGCAGCCACGGCGACGATGCTTCGCCACCTGAGTCCCGGCTTGCGGGTCGGAGCATGAACGCTACGCACGATTGCACCTTCTTCATTGAGGTCGAGAGCCACCGATCATGGTGGATATCGTTTGCCATTAAGCAAAGCAAGACCGCGTGGATACGTCAAGCGAATTCTTGTTCTCAGTCCCGAAAGAATTCGATTCGGAAGTCGGTCACATCGGCGCACCAGCGCCTCCTGTCGAGATCATCGACACGCACTCCAAGAAAGAGCCCGGTGAACCTCAGCCGGGGGCCGTGATCGTCGGACAGTGTCCACGCAGGATACGTGCCCGGCAGCGACGACACGGCGCCGTCCGCGGCGCTGGCTCTGTCAGTCTGTTTTGGCCCCGGGGTGACGGCTAGGAGTGGCCCCACTTTCTGACTTGCCGGGGCGGTTCTGACGGTTTGATCTGGCCCCACCCGAGCGTGTGTTTCGTGTTGCTTCAGGATGAGCGGGCCCGGCAGGGGTCGAAAGTGGAATTGTTCGCGGATATCCGGCGTGCCTCGCGCGTCGACGGGCTATCGGTGCGCGCGTTGGCAGACAGGTTCGGGGTGCACCGTCGCACGGTGCGGCAGGCGCTGGCGTCGCCGGTTCCGCCGCAGCGGAAGACTCCGACGCGGATGTCGCCTCGGCTGGGGCCGTACAAGGCGGTGATCGACGCGATGCTCACGCAGGATCTGGACGCTCCTCGCAAGCAGCGGCACACGGCGACAAGGGTTCTCGCGCGGCTGGTCGACGAGCACGAAGCGACGGGACTGTCCTACTCGACGGTCCGCGACTACGTGCGCGTACGTCGTGCTCAGATCGACGCCGCCGCCGGGCGCCGCGTCGAGGTGTTCGTCCCGCAGGAGCACGCACCTGGTGAGGAAGCCGAAGTCGATTTCGGCGAGGTCTGGGTGATCCTGGCCGGGGTGAAGACGAAGTGCCACATGTTCACGTTCCGGCTCTCGCACTCGGGGAAGGCGGTGCACCGGGTGTACTCGACGCAATCGCAGGAAGCGTTCCTCGAGGGACACATCGACGCGTTCGACGAGATCGGTGGGATCCCGACCCTGCACATCCGATATGACAACCTCACGGCCGCGGTGCAGACGGTGCTGTACGGGAAGGGCCGTAGTCGGATAGAGAACGACCGGTGGGTGCTGTTCCGCTCGCATTACGGGTTCGACTCGTTCTACTGCCAGCCCGGGATCGATGGCGCCCATGAGAAGGGCGGCGTCGAAGGCGAAGTCGGTCGGTTTCGTCGCACCTGGCTTTCTCCGATGCCGGTCATCGACTCGCTCGCCGAGTTGAACGAGCAGATCCGCCGGTGGGACGCGCGCGACAACGAGCGGCGTATCAACACCCGGATCCGCACTGTCGGGCAAGACTTCACCGACGAACAAGCACGCCTTGCGTCATTGCCAGGCGAGCTGTTCGACCCTGGCCTGGTGCTCTACCCGCGGGTAGACCGTTCGAGCCTGATCACCGTGCGGATGGCGAGGTACTCCGTGCCCGCCCGTCTGATCGGGCGAAAGGTGCGCGTCTCGTTGCGGGCGTCTGAACTTGTGGTGTTCGATGGCCACGCCGAGGTCGCTCGGCACGAGCGGGTCGTGGCCCGCGGCGGCGAATCGATCAACCTCGACCACTACCTCGAGGTCCTCAGACGCAAGCCCGGCGCGTTGCCCGGATCCACCGCGCTGGCCCGTGCACGCGAAGCCGGCGTGTTCACGACAACGCATGACGCGTTCTGGCAGCAAGCGCGGAAGGTCGACGGCGACAGCGCCGGCACAAGGGCGCTGATCGACGTGCTCCTGCTCCACAGGACCATGCGAACCGTTGACGTGATCGCAGGGATCCGTGCCGCGCTCACGGTCGGGGCGGTGTCTGCCGACGTCGTCGCGGTCGAAGCCCGCCTGCACGCGGCCGGGCCCGAGTCAGACCGTCATCGCGTTGAACAACCGCGACGTGATGTGCAGCGAGTTTTCAGCCTCACCCAGCGTCGCCTCGCGGATCCGGCCGCGGTGATCGCCGGACTCCCAGCCGACCGGCGGCCGCTGCCATCCGTCGCCCACTACGACGAACTCCTCAGCCGACGTCCCGAACCGGAACCGCCGGTCACCGATAAGAGAGAAGGAATCACCGGAACATGACCACTCCCACCAACGTCACCACGACCCTGCGTCGACAGCGCGGGCTGACCGAAGAAGCCGCCGCGGCCGCCGTTGACCAAGCCTGCCGCAGGCTCCGCCTACCCACCATGCGGGCCGTGATGCACGAAGCGATCACGGCCGCGGAACGCGAGCAGCTGACCTACCAAGGCTTCCTCGCCGAACTCCTCCTCGCCGAGTGCGACGACCGGGACCGAAGGTCCGTGGTCCGCCGCGTGTCCGCAGCCGGGTTCCCGAGGAACAAATGGCTCGGCGACTTCGACTACGACGCGAATCCGAACATCAACCCGGCGACGATCCATACCCTCGCGAACGGGGACTGGATCCGCCGCGGCGACCCGCTCTGCTTGATCGGGGACTCCGGCACCGGGAAGTCGCACCTGCTCATCGGCCTGGGCACCGCCGCAGCTGAGAAAGGCTTCCGCGTCCGATACACCCTCGCCACGAAGCTCGTGAACGAGCTCGTCGAAGCCGCCGACGAGAAACAGCTCACCCGTACCATCAACCGGTACGGCCGCGTCGACCTGCTCCTGATCGACGAGCTCGGCTACATGGAACTCGACCGGCGCGGCGCGGAACTCCTGTTCCAGGTCCTCACCGAGCGCGAAGAGAAGAACTCCGTCGCGATTGCATCCAACGAGTCATTCAGCGCTTGGACGAAGACCTTCACCGACCCGCGCCTGTGCGCGGCGATCGTGGACCGGCTCACGTTCAACGGCACCATCATCGAAACCGGCACCACCTCCTATCGCCTCAACCACACCCGTCAGCGGCAGTAGCGATCCGAAAGCCATTCAGAGGTAGCGGCAGATGGACTCCGGTGTGCAGGCTTCGGACGCCGTAGCGGCCGCGTGCGCTCGAAGCTCGGCAATGCTCCCTCGCAGGGCGTGCAGCTGCTCGAGCTGCTCGTCGATCTCCACGAGTCGGCGGTCAAGGAGGTCCCGCACATGCGCGCACGGCGAACGGCCCGCGTCGCGAACATCGAGGATCTCCGCGGCCTGCGCAAGGGTGAGGCCCGCCGCGCGGGCCCGGCCGATGAACGCGAGCCGTTGCACCGTCTCGTCGCCATAGCTGCGGTACCCGGCCGGTGTGCGCTCCGGCGGCGGCAGCAGTCCGCGCTCCTCGTAGTACCGCAGCGTCGACGGCCTCGTCCTCGCCTTCTCCGCGAGCTCTCCGATCCGCATTGTGACACCTCCACCAACGGGCTTGACCTTCAAGCATGCTTGAAGGTCCATTCTGACGGATGTGACCGCGCAAGCGGCCCGGTTCACCCGAGGAGGCATCATGACGCAGCACAGCGAGTTCGATCTTGCGGTGATCGGCACGGGCGGGGCGGCGATGTCCGCCGCGATCCACGCCCGACTCGAAGGGGCCAGCGTGGTCGCCATCGAACGCGGCACCCTCGGCGGTACCTGCGTGAACGTCGGCTGTGTGCCCTCGAAGACGCTCCTCGCCGCCGCGCACACCCGCCACGCCGCCCTCGCGAACCCGTTCCCCGGCGCCCCCACGTCCGCCGGCACTGTCGACCTCGGCGCCCTCGTGCGGCAGAAGGATGACCTCGTCGGCATGCTCCGCCAGACCAAGTACGCCGACATCGCCGCCGCCTACGGGTTCGACATCCTCCCCGGCGCCGCCACATTCACCGACCCGGCAACCCTCCTCATCGACGAACGACCGGTTCGTGCCAGGTCGTATCTCGTCGCCATCGGCGCCGAACCGCACGTCCCGGCCGTCCCCGGGCTTGAGCACGTCGACTACCTCACCTCGACCACGGCAATGGAACTCACCGAGTTGCCCGCCTCGCTCGTAGTGATCGGCGGCGGCTTCGTCGGCCTCGAACAAGCCCAGCTCTTCGCCCGCCTCGGCGTGGCCGTCACCATCATTGGCCGGCTCGCCCCGCACGCCGAGCCCGAACTCTCCTCCGAACTCCGCAAGGCCTTCCTCTCCGAGGGAATCACCGTCGTAGGCGACCGCGCCGCCACGATCATCCAGGACGACGGCGTGGTGCGGGTGCGCACCCGCACCGGCAAGGCGGTCACCGGAGAACGCGTCCTCATCGCCACCGGACGCACACCACGCGCCAACGGGCTCGACCTCGCCGCGGCGGGCGTCGCGACCGACGACCGCGGCTTCATCATCGTCGACGAGCAGCAGCGGACCACGAACCCGGTCGTGTTCGCCGCCGGCGACGTCACCGACGTGCCCCAGTACGTGTACGTCGCCGCGATGGCCGGGAAGATCGCAGCCCGCAACGCCCTCGGCCACCACGAACAGGTCGACTACACCGGGTTGCCCTCCGTCCTGTTCACCGCGCCGCAGCTCGGCTCCGCCGGCATCACCGAAGCCGAAGCCATCGCCGCCGGATACCGGTGCGCCTGCCGATACCTGAGGCTGTCCGATGTGCCCCGAGCCATCACGAACCACAACACCCGCGGCGGCATCAAGATCGTCGCCGACGCGGACACCGGCAAAGTCCTCGGCGTCCATGCCCTCGCCGAAACCGCCGGCGAGATGATGCTCGCCGCGACCTACGCCATTAAAGCCGGATTCACCGTCACCCAACTCGCCGACACGTGGGCCCCGTACCTCACCATGGCCGAAGGCATCCGCCTCACCGCGAACCTCTTCCGCAACGAACTCCCCACCTCCTGCTGCGCCTGACAGCAGACAGCGCCCCACATCGAACCGACGCCTCGACGGGGCCACTTCAAAACGTCACCCCGGGGCCAGATCAGGTTGACAAAGTCACGGCGCCGACCGCGAAGGTAAGCACGGGGCCGTCGAGGTCTGCCCGCAGGCGGATCGCACCGTGGGGAAGCGGGAAGGGACGCGAGCGGGTGGTGAGGGCGCCGTCGCGGCACACGACGCGCGCGTGGCGCCCGTTCCGCTCGTCCCAGGTGACCTGCAGCCAGATCCAGCCATTGCGGTCGTACCAGGCGATGAGACCTGCCGACTCCCGTGGGCTGCCTGGATCGGCGTCGACCACGACCTCGGCCGTGGTGCGATGCTCTTCCACACGGGTCACCAGCATTGACTGCTCGAAGACGGACGCCGGCGACTGCCCGCCGCGAAGCCGCAGCCAGCCCGGGCGGGTGCGCAAGTCCGCCGCCGTCCCCAGCGGAGTGCGGACCGTCGACCACCGCCGAGTATCGAGAACCCCGGATGAGAAGTCCTCGCTGAATCCGTCGCGCTCAACCGGCGAACCGGAGGTCGCCAGCGCGATGGGGACGTCGACCGCGCCGTGGTGGCCGCCGTGCGCGAGTCGCAGCCATCCATCGCCGTCGATCGCCACCTTCTGCAGGCAGGTCTCACGACCGAGCGTCGAGTAGCGCTTCCCCAGGTGAAGGGTGGGCCGGCTGGCGAGGTGGGCCAAGATCCACTCGCCAGCCGGGGTCTGCACGAGCTCCCCGTGCCCCGCCTTCTGCAGCGGCTCGCCGGGAGCATCGCGGGTCGTGAGGAGGTCGTTCTGCGGGTCTCGAAGGTAGGGCCCCCGCAGACCCCGCGATCGTGCGACGGTGATGCCGTGGTTCCAGCCCGTGCCGCCGGCGGCCATCATCAGGTAGTACCAGTCGCCGATCCGGTACAGATTAGGGCCTTCGACCAAACCGTCCTCCGAGTAGATGAAGTGCGCTTCGCCGGTGGTGCGCTGTTCGTCGGGCAGGTACTGCTCGACGACAAGGCCGCTGAAGGAGGGGTGTTCGGGGCGCTGATCCCACTGCACGCCGACGATCCAGTGGGTGCCGTCCGGGTCGTGAAAGAAGGAGAAGTCGAAGCCGCGCGAGCCGAGGTAGGTGGGCGCACTCCACGGGCCGTTGATGGTGGGGGCGGTGACGAGGTAGTTGTCGATGTCCTTGTCGTCGCCGTCCATCGTCCGCACGATCGAGTACGTGAGCCAGAAGCGGCCGTCCGCGTAGGAGAGGCTGGGCGCCCATACACCGCCGGAGTCAGGGATACCGCGAAGGTCGAACCCGTCCTCGAGCGCATGCCCGACTACCTCCCAATGGACGAGGTCGACGGAATGGTGCAGGCGCACGGCCGGATGGAACTCGAAGGTGCTTGTCGCGATGTAGTAGTTCTCACCGACGCGCATGATCGAAGGGTCCGGATTGAAACCACGCAGGACCGGGTTGTGGATGACGCCCACGAAGGCTGCTCCTAAGGGCTGATGGGGTGAGCGAAGGGCTGCCCGACGACGAATCGTTCGACCTCGGCGACGGCCGTCGCGCCGAGGCGCTGCAACTCGCTGCCTGTCGAACCGGCGAGATGCGGCGTCAAGAAGACGTTGGGAAGGTCGTACAGCGGGTGCCCCGGAGGCAGGACTTCGGGCTCGGTGACGTCGAGCACGGCGCGCAGACGCCCGGCGGTCAGCTCCTCCACGAGCGCGTCCTGGTCGATGAGCGATCCACGCGCCGTGTTGATGACGGTGGCGCCGTGAGGAAGCTCCGCCAGCACCTCGCGGGAGACCATCCCACGGGTCGCGGGCAGCTCCGGTGCGTGCACAGTGAGTATGGAGCTTCGTCGCGCGAGTTCGGCCAGGTCCGTCACCTGCTCGGCGCCCAGGCGCGCAGCCTGTTCCGGCGTGGTGTACGGATCGAAGAGCAGCATGTCGACCGCATGGTTCTGCAGCAGCCGCATCACCAGAGTGCCCACGCTCGACGCGCCGACGATCCCGATCGTGCGACGGAACAAGCCCGTGTGTGCGAGCTCAACCTCCCGGAGCACTTCAGCTTGCCTCTGCCCGTACGTGCGGGACACCCAGAACGCGTCTTTGGAGGCGAGGATGATCATCGCAAGTGTGAACTCGGCCACCGGGATGGCGTTCGCGGCCCGCGCCGAAGATATCGCGATTCCACGTGCAGGGGCGGAGGGGTCAAGGAATCCCACTCCCCCGCCCCAATGCACCACTCCGCGAAGTCGGGGCATCTGATCGAGCTCTGCCTCACCGAGCTGTTGCGCGCCCCACCCGGTGATGAGCAGCTCGACGGACTGGCGCTCGGCGACGGTCAGATCTGCCAGCGGACGGTCGGGGCGTGAGACGTCGACATCCACAAGCTGTCCCAGCCGAGTCCGCTCGGGTTCGGCGAACACGAGCGGGAAGGCCGAGGCATCCATGGACAGCAGCGCTTTCATGCCGGCCGCTCATGCTTTCTGGATCGGCACCCGTCTCTGGGGGCGGTGCGGCGGGGGTGGATCGGTCCTCCGGTCACCGTCGCATCCTCTCTCACGATGCGACGATGCGCAGCACCCGCGCCACCGTTCCCGCCGGTGTCTGCAGCTGAAGGCCCTCGGTCGTCACCGTCGGGGCGGGCGCGGGCACGGCCGGAAACAGCTGTGCGGCGGTGCCTGTGACGCGGGGGATGGTGACCGTGCGGGCGTCTGGGTGACGGTCCCACACGAAGAGCAGGTCGCCCGCGTCTGTGCGCAGGCCGAGCGCGATGGTGTCCGACTCCCACGAGGGCAGGCCGAGTGGCCAGAATGGCACCGCGGTGACCAGCGCCGGGCGGAGCTGTTTGTGCAGCTGCACCGCATCGGCGACCAGCACGCGCTGCTCATCGGTCAGCTCGTGCAGGAATCCCGACAGGTACAGCCGGCCGCTGAGCCCGGTGACCAGAGTGAAGACCGTCTCCTCCTCCGTCATCCCGACTGCCGGGTACGCCCAGTTGGCGCACTGCTCCGGGAGGATCGACACCGGGGCCGACGCGGCGATCGGCGGGTAGAGCCGGAAATCCTGCTGGTCGCTCGTGGACTGCTGGTGGGTGACCTCCAGCAGAGAGTAGTCCGCGCGCATGGCACCCGAGCTGCAGTTCTCGAGCAACAGGCCAGGGTGACGCCGCTGCACGTCGATCAGCCAGTCCCGGAACGCGCGGGTGTGACCGAGCAGCCCATCGCCGGCGGCGGTCGCGTCCCGCTCGGTGCCGGCGCCGGGGTTGATGTTGTAGTCCAGCTTGATGTACGAGACGCCGTAGTCCGCGACGATCCGATCGACGACCTCGTCCATATGGGCACGGGCGGCCGGGTGGCGGAAGTCCAGGTGGTAGCGGCGGTGTTCCATGACCCGCTGATCGTGCCGCCAGAAGAACGCCTCGTTCGGCAGCGCGTTCGCCGCGGGACTGTCGGCGCCCACCACTTCGGGTTCCAGCCACAGGCCGACCTGCATTCCGCGGGCGAGGATCTCATCCGTAACCTGCTTCAGACCCGCCGTGAACCGGGTGGTCGCTTCCTGCCACTCCCCCACGGTCGCCCACCAGTCGCCGATCTCCGGTTCGGCGAACCAGCCGGCGTCGATGCAGAACACCTCGGCGCCCGCCTCGGCGGCCGCGGCGACCAGAGGCAGCAGCTGTTCGGTGGTGGGCTGACCCATCAGCGTGTTCATGAAGTCGTTGTAGACGATGGGAAGGCTCGAGGTGTTCTGATCCCGGCGCAGCCAGCGACGGTAGGCCGTCAGTGCACCCACCGCGCCGTCCCGACCGTCGCGAGAGAAGGCGATCGAGACCGGCACCGCGTCGAAGATCTCGCCGGGGGCGATCCGGTGCGCGAAGTGGTTCTCGAGATCCGTGGGACCGAGCAGCGACAGTACGCCGCCGTCGCGTGCCTGGCTGATGTCGATGTGCCAGCCGGCGCTGGTCTCGATCTGCCAGGCCAGGGCCCTGCCGTCGTCGGCGGTCAGGATCCCGCACGGCACGTGCTCCCCGCTGGACCACGCTCCATGACTGCTGAGCCCGTAGTGGCCGCGGCCGTCCTGATCATGGAAGCCGAGGGACACTCCGGGCAGCACAGCGCGCAACGGGATCTCGCTCCACCGGTCCTCGGCCAGCCACTCACTGTCCGCGACGGCCAGCTTCACATCGTCGAGGTCGGATTCGGAAACTCCGAATCCGAAGGACAGTGACGTGACCGCAGTGACGACGACGGGGCTGATGCCTGAGTTGCGAAGCCGCGTCTGCGCGCGAACCGTGGAGACGCCCCACGGCTGGCTGATGACCGTGACTGCTTCCAAGCCTGTGTCTGCGTCACACTGCGAGACCAGGGTGCGGCGGGCTGTGGCGTCCTCATCGTAGGTCACCGCGGTCACTCGCATGCGCGCACCGACTGCCGAGCGGAAGTACGCCTGGCTCGTACGCGCACGCTGTTCTTTCGCGGTGAAAATCTCCACCAGCGGCACGGAGCGGCGACCTGCGAACGGCGAGTCATGGACAACCAGTGCGGCCGGCTCATTCGCGGACCATACGACGTCGAAGGTGCTGTCGGCGACACGCACCCGTTCGGACGTGCCGTTGATCCGTGACTCCGCACGCAGCTCCGGGGCGGGAATGGTCTGGAGGCGCTGCAGCGCGTCGGTCACCACGAGAGCTCCTTGTCATCGGCGATGAAGTTCAGGGTCCGATTGCAGATCACGATCGCGCTCGCGACGAGGGCGGGCGCGAACAGCGCGACGGTTCCGCCGATCATCGGCAGGATCGATGCGCCGACTCCCGCGGCGATCAACAGCACCCAGCTGAGGGCGACGTGAGGCCGAGCGATGATCGCCCGCACGGCCGCCACGGTGAGCGCCCGCGGTCGGGTTGTGGCGGACGACTCGGCGACGCTGCTGATGCCGACGACCAGCACGAGGAGCAGCGACAGCCCGAGGGTCGCGAAGAGCAGCATCGTGTCACTGTCCCCCATCAGTGCCAGGTCGTAGCCGATCACCAGCACTGCGGCGCTCATAGCGGCCGCGAGCCACCACAGCGACCGGACGCCGCGCGCGAATCCGCGCCAGAAGGTACGGGCGGGGCCTGTCCCGCCCGAGACGAGCAGCACCCGGCGTGCCGCGGACAGTGCGCCGAGCACGGCCGGCGCGACCGGAAGCAGCGAGGCCGCGCCGAGCCATAGCGCCAGGTGGGTGGGCTGCCAGCCGACCAGCGCGTCGAAGAGGAGCACGGGGGCCAGGCAGGCCACGAAAGACACCGCGACCAGGAAGAACTGGAACACGCGCAGCAGTGCCGTCGCGATCGGCCCGTCGTAGGCGAGCATTGCGATGATGCGGCCGACCTTCGGCGACGGGCCGCGCGTGACGGGGTGGGTGGTCATCCCTTCACCGCCCCGACCGACATGCCCTTGATGAAGTAACGCTGGAAGCCGGCGAAGATCGCGATCGAGGGGATGATGGCGAGGATCGCCCCTGTGTAGATGAGCTGCCACTGGGACGTGAGCAGACCCACCATCCGATTGATCGCCACGTTGATCGTTCCCGCCGACGACGAGTCGAGGAACACCAGCGGGATGAAGAAGTCGTTCCAGAGCCCGAGCGCCTGGATGATCACGAACGCCGAGGTCACCGGCAGCAGCATCGGGAACACGATCGACCAGAACGTGCGCAGCCGGCCGGCACCATCGACGTGTGCTGCTTCCTCGACCTCGATCGGGATGCCCTTGATGAAGCTGCAGTAGAGCAGGATGCCGAAGCTCGCCGCTCCACCGAGGTGCACCAGGATCACGGACAGCAGGGTGCTGTAGAGCCCTACCTGATTGAAGCCCTCGACCAGCGGGATCATCCGCACCTGGAACGGGATCATGAGGCCGGCGATGAAGAGGACGTAGAGGAAGCGAGACGTGCCACCGCCGACGCGCTCGATGCCGTAGGCAGCCATGGGCACGATCGCCACCAGCAGTACCACCGTGCCCACCGTGATGATCACGGTATTGAGGATCGCCTCCGCAAAGTCGGTCTGCTGGAACAGCTGGACGTAGTTGTCCAGAGAGAACGAGGTGGGCAGCCCCATGGGGTCGATGGTGATCTCGGCGTAGCTGCGGAAAGAGTTCAGCAGGGCGTAGATGACCGGTGAGGCGACGATGAGCACCATGACGGAGAGGACGACCATGACGATGATCTCGCCGATAGTCCACTTCTTCTTCTCGGCGCCCTCGCGTCGCCGCAGGCGGAAGGGGCGGCGTACTGTTGTGGCGCTCATGCCTGGATCTCCCTCTTACGCATGTAGGCGTTGGCGCCCACGGTGCTGGCGATGACGACGAGGAACAGCACGACGGCCGCCGCGGATCCGAAGCCGGCGCGGTACTCGCCGAATCCGACCTTGTAGATGAAGAACGCCATCGTCTCGCTGACGAAGCCTGGTCCGCCGGCGGTAAGCACGAGAACCTGATCGAAAATGACCCAGCCGGCGATCATCGCGAGAGTCATGTTCACCGTGACGGCACCGGCGATCATGGGCCAAGTGACGTTCCAGAAGACCTTCCAACTGTTCGCACCGTCGATGCGCGCGGCTTCGACGAGCTCTTGCGGCACGGATTGAAGGTTCGCGAGGTAGATGAGGGTCGTGTTACCACCAAGGGTGAAGCATGTGATGAACAGGATCACCCAAATCACGATGCTGCTGTCGCCAAGCCAGTCCCGGGCCCAATCGGGAAGCCCGATAGAGCGAAGGAGAGTGTTCACGCCGCCGAAGTTGAAGTTGAGGAGGTACTTCCAGATAGTGGCCATGATGAACGCGCTGACGAGAGCGGGCAGGTACACCGCAGTCCGGAAGAATCCTTGAGCGTGATTGAGCTTGTCGAGCATGAGCGCGACGATCAGAGAGATTGCGTTGATGATCACCGCGGATCCGAGTCCCAGGATCAGGGTGTTCCGAACTGCGTTCCAGAATCTGCCGCTTGTGAGGATGTCTTCGTAGTTCTTCAGCCCGATGTAGTCGTAACCATCGCTGATGCCGTCCCAATTGGTGAAGCTGAGCTGGACGGTCTGCAGCGAGGGAACGATCACCATAAGCAGATAGATGGCCAGGGCCGGCGCCACAAAGGCCAGCATGATCAGCCGCCCGCGCGGCCAGCGACGCGGCTTTCGATGATCCTCGCCGGCGATGAATTCCTCGCGCTGGTCCGTAGGCGCCCCGCTGAGCGGGTCGTCGCCCACAAGCAGCACGCCAGGAGCCACGGCGTTGGACTGCCCGATTTGCGAGCTCTGGTCGCTCACGGTAGTTCTCCCTTGCACGAAACGGAGGAAAGGACGAGGGGGTGGAGTCTGCAGTTCAGGCTCCACCCCCTAGATCTCAGCCGGCGGCTGCGACCTGGTTGTCGAGTTCGGTCTGGACCTTCGAGATGGTGTCGTCAACGGACGACTGCCCGTCCTGCATCTCGATCCGAGACTGGCGGAAGAAGGTGTTGAAGGCGCTGAAGGTGCCCCACGTGGGCGCGTTCTCGTACCAAACCAGCTTGGGGTTCTCCAGCAGCGCGAAGTAGTCCTCAGCTCCAGGAATCGAGTCGTTGCGGGTGACCTCGTCCGAGGCCTTGATGTTGGGCGAGATCCATCCCGCCTCCTCCATCAGATTGGCTGCCTCAACCGAGTAGAAATACTTCAGGAACTCCTCGGACGAGGCCAGTTCATCCTTGTTCTCGGCCGCCTGTGAGGAGATCGCGAGACCACCCGCGGTGTCGCCGACGACGCTGTTCTTCAGGACATTGATGTTGCCGTCCTCGTCAGGAATGATGAAAAGACCGGCGTTGAACTTCGGATCGACCTTGTGGATGTCGTTCAGGCGCCCGAGGCCAGCCGACGACGTCGCCATGACGGCCTGCCCGTTCACAAGGAGCGTGGTGGTCTGCGCATCCGCCGTGGACTGCCAGCCCTCGAGCACGAAGTTGTCGGTGATGTACTTGAGCTCCTCGAGCGGCTCGCGAAGATCTTCAATCGATGTCGTCTTCTCGGCAGCAGCGTTCCAGAACCCGCCGTCGTCCGAGTGCGCGGCGAAGATCGGCGCAGCAAGGGGTTTCCACAGCTGATCGGAGGGCCAGACCTCACCGGCCGCAGTCGCGAGCGGCACGTCGCCGTTCGCCTTGATCTTCTTCATCAGCGCAATGAAGTCGTCGTAAGTCTTGGGCACCTTCAGGTTGTGTTCCTTGAAGTAGACCTTGTTGTAGACGATATTGATGCCGATCTCCCCATTGAGAGCACTGTTGGGAACGGTGTAAACCTCGCCGTCCTCGGCCTTCCCGTACGCGTCCGGCTCCAGCAGGTCGGTCACGTCCGATGGAATCGGCGCCAGCTTGCCCGCATTGATATACGTAAGGGTGTCCCGCATGTCGACGATGGCTGGCCAGTTCCCGGTCGCGTCGACTGTCTTCATCGCGGTCGCGTAGTCAGAGCCAGCCGGAAGTGGGTCAGGCTTGACGACTGTGTCATCGCTCTGCTCGTTGAACGCCGTCACGACCGAATCCACGACGCTGTTCCAGGTCTCATCGCCGGTCGCGTACATGAAGCGGATGGTGGTCTTTTCCTGCGCAGCGGTCTTCTCTGCACCCCCCGAGGCGCTGCAGCCCGTGAGTGCAAGCGCGCCGATCGCACTGACTGCGATGCTGGTCGCGAGGATGCGCCTCCGCGTTGACTTGTACATGTGATCTCCCTCGAATCATGCCGACGACTTCTGCGTCTCCATCAGGCTAGCTCAGGTGGATAGCGTTTGCCAAGCTCGTTACCAACTTGAAATATGAGAAAGAGCTGGGAGGCGTCAGGACGGATCGAAAGGAGAGCTTTTCACCTCAGCGACGCCTCACCGGAACGCCCCTGACTATCGGCACCGCGCGCAGAGCGATCCGGGTGCTCGCCGCCACCTCGTCTTCATCGAGGCACAACGACAGCGCTGCCTCCCCGAATGCCTCCAGCGGCACCTCGACAGTGCTGAACCTCGGGAGCACATCGCCCAGCATCGGCACGTGGTCGAAACCCGTGACTTCGATCTCATGAGGTGTGTCGATTCCAACTTGGCGCAACCGCGCGATGGCGCCAACGGCCATGGCGTCGCTCATAGCCGCCAAGACCTCGAACTGTTCCAATCGTCCCTCCAGCGCCCGGACCGCGGCGTATCCACCGTCTCTCGAGAAGGCTCGGTGGACGATGTCGGCGCGGGGAACGGTTATGTCGTGCTCTGCGAGCCCGGCAAGAAACCCCTCCACCCGGTCCCGTGCCGTGATCTCCGACGACGGCGCAGAAAGGATCGCGAACCGGCGCAACCCTGCGCTCGCGAGGCCATCCGCGAGGAGTCGCGCGGCCTCGCGGTTGTCGACGGTGACCGAGGGAAAGTCCAGGGCACTGTCCCCGACCACCACCACTCGGGTTCCCTGCTCCACGAGGGTGTCGAGCTGACGCGCGAGGGCGGTCTCACGGTGTGTATCCGTCGTGCGACTGGTGGCGATGATCACCGCTCGGTGCCGCTCGCCGCGAAGCTGGTTCAGCAGCTCGTGTTCGCGTAAAGGGTCGTCTCGCGTGGTGCGAACCGCGACCGAAACGCCGCGCTTCTCCGCTGCATGCATGACCCCAGAGATCATCGTGGCCGAGCCGAAGTCATCGATATCGCTGACGAGGAGGGCGACGGTGCGGGAGCGACCGTCCTTGGTTGCCTGTGCCGCCGGATTCACCGAGTAGCCCAGAGCACGAGCCGCGTCGGCGACCCGCTGCCGAAGCTCCGGCGAGCCACTTTGCGCACCGCGAACTCCGCCGTTCAGGGCGCGAGAAGCTGTTGGAACCGACACGCCCGCCAGGCGCGCCACGTCTGTGAGGGTCGGTGGTTTGGGAGCTTTAGCGTGCAACCTTCTTCTCCTCGTTGAGCGTGATAACGCTATCCACTATAGCTAGTCTGTCGGCAGGACGTGCGCCGGACCCGCTGGCGTGCCCTTCATCGCTCGGAGGTCACATGCGAGCAGTCATCGCCAGCGGTTCGGAACGTTATGACGATCCGTGGCATCCTTTCGAGCGGACAAGCCCCCTTGTCGCCGGGATTCTGACCGACGCCGGTTTCGAGGTATCCATCGACCACGCTGTGGACCATGCGATGACCCGACTCGATGACGTCGATCTGCTCGTGGTCAACGCGGGAGACCCTTGGCGCGGGTCGCCAAGGGGGGCTGAAGCGGGAGCAGACGCCGTCGCCGGGATGGCTTCCGCCCTCGATCGCGGCATAGGCGTGATCGCGCTGCACTGCGCCGTATCTTCTCTCCGCGACTATCCCGAATGGTTTGGCGCGATAGGTGGCATGTGGGTACCGGGGCTCTCCTTCCACCCTCCCGCCGGCGTGGCGCATATCTTCGGGGGACGTCTTCCCGACGGCACGCAGATCGAGTCGTTCGACGTATTCGACGAGTGCTATTGCCGAATCCAGCAGATCGGCCGCTCCACGCCGGTTGCTCATCACCATGCGGACGGTCAAGCCGAACCAGTCGCGTGGACTCGCACCCACGGACGGAGTCGGATTGCCGTCGATCTGCTCGGCCACGATGAGCGATCGTACGAATCTGAGGGTCACGCCCACCTGCTCTCGTCGCTCGCCCGGTGGACCGTGGGCGCGCCGCCGACCGAACGCTAGAACGACGGGCTGGCGCGGGCGGTGATACTTCCGTGTCAGAGGTGCGATCTACGCCGTTGGTCTAGCGCCGCAGGTCGCGTCCACCACGACCGTTTGCTCGACGTCGACCCCTGCGCAGCTACGTTCGTGACGTGAGCACAGGGACGGCACCCGTCCGGAAGTCGCGGAAACTGCCCGGGGCGGAGATCTCGACGATCTCTGGCTGTCGACGCCGGCGCGCGGGCATCGCGCCGAGGGCGATGCCGAGCAGGACGAGAGCAACGCCCGCCATCTGGGTCGCTCCGAAGGCCTCGCCGACGATGACCACGCCGAGCACGACGCCCGTGACCGGGTTGAGAAGGCCGATCATCCCGACAATCCCCGGTGCAAGGTGCCGAAGCCCCGCGAACCAGGCGACGTACGCGAGGGCGGTGACGATCAGCGTGAGGTACGCGAACGCCAGCGACGACGTGACGGTGAGCGTAGGAGGCGGCCCCTCGACCAGCACCGCTGCGGGGATGAGCACAGCCGAGCCACCGACGAGCTGCCACGCTGTCATCGACAGTGCGGGGACATCCGGTCCCCACCGCAACGTGAGAACGTAGCCGAGCGACGAGGCGAGCATTGCGCCCAACGACGCGGCCACTCCCCACGGGTCGGCGCCCTCCGCCTCCAACCCGAGCATCACAGCGACGCCCACCAGCCCGACCGTCGCCCCCACGACTGCGGCCGCGCCGGGCCGGCGATGCAGCACCAGCCACGCGAACAGCAGCATGCAGGCGGCGGATGCTGACATCAGCGTCGCAGCCAGACTCGACGGCAGCCGTTGCCCCGCGACGTAGACGAGGACGAAGAAGCCGCCGACATTCAAGCATCCCAGCAGAAGCGACCGCCACCACCACGAGCCATGAGGGAGCCGTCGGGCCAGCGCCAGAACGATCATTCCCGCTGGCAACGCCCGTAATACCCCGGCCCACAACGGTGCATCCGGCGGAAGGAAACTCCGCGTCACCACATAGCCACTCCCCCACGCAATGGGCGCGAGGGCCGTCACAAGGATCCAGAACCAGCGTTTACCTTCCACGGAAGACACTTTATCTTACTTGGAAGGTAAAGTTTGCCTATGCCCGACGATGACGTTCCCTCCGGCCGTGACCGCGTCGCCCAGATTCAGATCGAATGGAGGCGCGAGCGCCCAGATCTCGATCCGTCACCGCAGGGCGTCATCGCACGCCTGCATCTCGTCAGTCTGAAGCTGACCGAACGTCTAGTGGCCGTGTACAACGAGTTCGGACTCAGCGAAGGCGAGTTCGACGTGCTCGCTACGCTCCGCCGCGCCGGTGCGCCGTTCGAGCGGGCCGCCGGCGAACTGGCAGACCACACACTGATCAGTACGGGAGGGCTCACGAAGCGCGTCGATCGCCTCGAAGCGCGCGGGCTGGTCGAACGCAGGCTTGAGGCGGCGGATGCCCGAAAGCGCCTGGTGCGTCTGACGCCAGCCGGCCGGGATGTCATCGACCGCGCGATCGGCGCGCACCTGGACAACGAGCACCGGATCCTGCGGGAGCTGGGTGCCCCCGATGCCGACGCGCTGGAGGCCGTCCTCACCCGTTGGCTGCGTGTACTCGATGAGACATGGCAGGGGTGACGATTCCGGGCCCGTTGCGAGTGCATCCGCTGCTCGGCTGGTGGACATGACGGCGAGTGTCCCGGATCGTTAGGGGTGGGCGCTAGAGAGACCTTGCTCCGGACCCCGAAGCCCGCCCGTCATCCCGCCCCGAGGGGTGCTGTTGCGCGATGCCCGCGAGCCTCGGCCCAAGCTGGCCCAGGATCTCTCGGATTGCCGCGCGGTCGCGGATCCATTCGACCGGGCCTTCGACCATTTCACCCAGAGCGGTGTGCGCGACGATCAGTTCTACCGGGATCGGTGCCTTACCCGAACGGACTCGCATCGCGTTCTCGAGCTCTGCTTCCTCAAGCAGGCGCAGGCGGTCCTGCGCACTTGCGTTTCAATGTCCGCCCGCAGTTGGCGCGTGCGACGATCACCCTCGGCAGCTGCGATGTTCGATTTCGCGCTTCGCACAGCGGCCGCGACATCCCGGCTCGTCAGCAGGTCCACACGCTTCATCCGATCGGTGACTATCTCCACCGCGCGAGCCCACACGACCTGCTCAACGTCGACGGCCGGCAGGGCCATCCGCGAGCGGGTGGCCACGAAAGCCTGCGCGAAGCGGCGGACTCGATCGCCATGCGTCAACATGTGCTCTGTCAGCCTCTGCGTGAGCTGAGCGAACTGCCGCAGTCGCTCCGACAACGCCGGGTCGTCGAAGTAGGCAGCAGCCACTCGATCGTTCGCGCGGCGCTCCGCTGCCGTGGTGCGATGCAGCCGCTTGGGCGGCAGGCCCGCTCGCTCGAGGCGGTGTGCGAGTCGCTTAGCAGCGTTGTTTTTGTCGAGGTCGGCACGGTACTTCTCAGGATCGTTTCGTCGCTTCCGCTGGATCTCGGCGGTGCGCTCCTTGTTCCGGTCCGCCCAAGCCTTTCGCGCCGCCTTCATCGTGTGGGGTGCCGAATCGCGCCAGATCGTCGCCCGCTCGTTGAGTTCCTCCCGATGTGTCCGGCGGTAGCGCGCGAGGTACTGCGTCACCTTGTCGCGGTTGGCCGCCTGCCAGCGGCGGTGGTACTCCCGGACGTGGTCAGGGTGGGCTTCCTTCCAGCGCCTCGACGCCTCGTTTGATCGGCGGCGTTTGTCGAGCAGTTGACGCTTCCGAGCGGCGGAGCGCCGTGCCGATTCGCGGTTGAGTTCCCTGGACCGCTCGAGGTGCTCGGCCCGCCACCGCCGGTTCGCCTCGCGGACTCTGTCGGGGTTGGCTTCCTCGCGGTCGGTGGCCGCAAGCTCGTCGAGTGGACTCCAGTTCTATGCCGATGGAGCGGACGCGTCCTTCAGGGCCAACTCACATTCCGAAAGCGCATCGAACGCCCTCGCCCCGCGGGCACCTTAGCTCTTCCCGGGGATGCCGCAGCTCTGCGGGAGTGGGTGGATGCCGAGTCCGGCGCCGTGATGATCCACGACCCTCACGCCCGCACCCTGAGCGCCGTGCTCACCGTCTCGCACCCCGCGTTCGTACTGCTCGACCCGGCCGAGCAGCATCGCCGCGTGACGGGATGGGGCCGCGTGCTCGCCGGCTCCTGCCGGTCCGGCCGCATCAGCCGCCTTCAGGTCTCCGAGCGAACACTCCTCGACTCCGGCACCGGGTTGGACGACTGGTGGGCCCGCCACGGCATGAACGACGGCGGCTGGGCCGCCGCGACCTATCAAGAGCTGATCGAACGGGCCGGCCCCGCCGGGGAACGGCACGCGACGACCATCAGCATCGCCCTGGATATGCAGGCGGCCGGGAAGCTGATCCGCGCGAGCGGCGGCGGAATGAGAGGCGCTGCCACGGTGCTGCGGCAGGAGATGGAAGCCATCACCGCCGCGCTCCTATCAGCCGACCTCACGGTCGGTGACTGGCTCGGACCGAGTGACCTGGCTGTAGCCTTGCGGTCGGCGTACGACCCGGCAGCGAGCCTCGCCCTCGACCGGCACCCGAATATCGGCCGCAGCCTGGCGGACGCGGGGCCGATGGCCGTCACGGAAACCTGGGACGGACTGCGCTCCGACAGCGCCTTCCACACGGTCCTCTGGATCAGCGAGTGGCCCCGGTCGCAGGTCTTCCCCGGCTTCCTCTCCCCGCTCGTGCTGTCCAACGGCGTGCTCCGCACCGTGTCCTTGCACTACATCCCGGTGCGGTCCGACCACGCGGCTCGCGACATCCGCCGCAAGAAGACCGAGCTGATCAGCGACGCGCACCAGCGTCGACGGATTGGGCAGATCGAGGATGCCTCAGCCGCCGCCGAGTACGAGGACGTTTTGCAGCAGGAGGCCGACCTCACCGCGGGGCACGGCGTGCTCCGCACGATCGGCCTGATCAGCGTCTCAGCCCAGACCCGTGCCGAGCTGGACATGGCCGTCGCCAGCGTCGAACAAGCCGCGATCCAGGCGTCCTGCGAAGTGCGACGACTCGTCGGCCAGCAGGCGCAGGCGTTCACCGCCGCAGCGCTCCCGCTGTGCCGCCCCGCATGAATCACAGAGCAGAACCAGCGATGGGAGCAGATCATGGAAAAGGATGAAGCGGCCGTTCGCGCCGCCGGACACGTCTCGGCCTCGGCGCGAGACCTCGCCCATTCGACGATCAAGATCGACGATCCCGCCAACCTGTACCCGATGATCGGCGACCTGCTCAGCTCGCTGAGGTCGCTCGTGCAGGTAACCGATCAGCTCGCACATGCCCACCTGCGCCTGCGCGCCCGAGCGCGGTCCGAGGACGGTGATCCGACGCGCGGCGGGCGAGAATCCGACAACGCAACCTGGGCTCTCACCCGCGCCCGCGACCTGCTCGACGCAGCAGAAGACGCCTTCGACGAGGCATCCCAGAACTGCGCACAGATCGCCTGGACACAGACGCAACGCCCGGAGCGATGGCTCAACGTCCTCTTCCTGCAGGGCGAGGACGCGACCCAGGCGCTCGAACTCGTCGACCGGTTCGGCGCCCCGTTCGCGATCCGCCATCTCGCGCGACACGATCGTGGTGAGGAGACCACGGAAGCCGCCCTCATCGACGGATACGTGTACGACGCTATCCCGACGTGCCCGACTGATCGCGTCGCGCAGGATCCTGCATCCGGATACGCCCTCACCTTTAATCCGACACTCCGCTACGTGTCCCTGCTGCGCCGCTACGAGCTGGACGCACCTCAGCAGGCGGAAGAGAAGCCAGCGACGGGTCGGGGCATGCCGCGCACGGCGTCCTTGCCGCCGGCACTATTCACGCAGCCCGCGGCGGGCCACCGAGTCGACCTCCGGAGCGTCGCACTGTGACCGTCGACGAGCGGCTGCACGCCACAACACTCATCAACCCGCGCGGCGAGCAACGTCGCCGCCGCCGCGACCGGCAGCGCGCAGCGACCCGGCTCGAGGCGGAGGCCCGCAAGGCCACCTCGCGTGAAGCGAAGGAGCAGTGGGCCGCCGAGCGCGCAGAAGCGAAAGCTGCCGCCTACCTGCCGGCCGCGGGCGAACCGGGTCCGGCCGCACTGAGGACGCCTGCCCGGCTGCGGCTCCCCAAGCATCAGGACACCTCCGCCACCCTCGCCGGGCACTACCCCTTCCTCGCCGAGGCCGGCCTCGGGCCCGCCGGAGTCTTCGTCGGCCAAGACCTGTACTCCGGCGGCTCCTTCGTCTACGACCCCTGGGTGCTGTACCAGCGCGGGCTGATCACGGCCCCGAACGTCGTTCTCGCAGGGATCGTCGGATCCGGCAAGTCGTCACTCGCGAAGTCGCTCTACACGCGCTCGCTGCCATTCGGACGCCGCGTCTACGTGCCCGGCGACCCCAAGGGCGAGCACACCGCGGTGGCCGAAGCGGTCGGCGGCCGCGCCATCATCCTCGGCCACGGTCTGCGCAACCGCCTGAACCCGCTCGACGAAGGCCACCGCTCCGCCTCGCTGTCCGATTCCGAGTGGTCCGCCCAGGTCGCCGCCCGCCGACGTGACCTGATCGGGGCACTCGCCGAGACCGTGCTGGAACGCTCACTCAGCCCGCTCGAGCACACCGCCATCGACATCGCGCTCACAGACGTCGTCCGCAGCACAGATGTGCCGATCCTGCCCATGGTGGTCTCGCGGATCCTCTCCCCCGAGCCCTCGGGCGACCGCGACGAACGCCTCGCCGAGGACGGCAGGCTGGTGGGCCACGCTCTACGGCGGCTCGTCGCGGGTGACCTCGCCGGCCTGTTCGACGGCCCCTCCACCGTCCGCTTCGACCCCACCCTGCCGATGGTCTCACTCGATCTCTCCCGCGTCGCGGAGAACTCCACTCTCATCTCCGTGCTGATGACCTGCTCATCCGCATGGATGGAGTCGGCACTCGCCGATCCCGCTGGCGGCCAGCGGTGGGTCATCTACGACGAAGCCTGGCGACTCATGGCCTACCCTGCGCTGCTGCGGCGAATGGACGCGCAGTGGCGTCTCGCCCGGCATTTCGGCATCGCGAACATGCTCGTCTTCCACAAGCTCTCCGACCTCGACAACGTCGGCGACTCCGGCTCGGCCATGCGCGCCCTCGCGTCCTCGCTCCTCGCCAACGCCGAGACCCGCATCGTCTACCGCCAAGAGCCCGACCAGCTCGGATCGACCGGGGCTGCCCTCGGACTCACGCGCACCGAGATGAACCTGCTGCCCGCGCTCGGCACTGGGCAGGGCCTGTGGCGGGTCAAGGACCGCAGCTTCGTCGTGCAGCACCAGATGCATCCCGACGAGCTCGCGATCTTCGACACCACCGCCCGAATGACGACGTAACCCCGGGCGCGACCCACGCACCTAATTATCACAAGGAGGCATCCCATGCCCGACTCGATCACCGAAGACCGCCTCGCCCGCATCACCCTGGCGGCGGCATCGGAACCTGGAGACGCGGTCACCGGCGCGCTCATCGCGCGCGTCGGTGCAGTCGAAACCCTCGCCCTGGTCAGCTCGGAAGGACCACTCCCCCGCCAGATCGACCCCGCTGAAGGAAGCCTCTGGCGGCGGCGGCTCGCGCCACGAATCGATCTGGGGCAGGTCGACCGCATCCGTGAGGTCATGGAGGTTCGCCGTCTTGTCTTGATGACCGTCGAGGACCTGAACTGGCCGGCCGAGCTGCAGCAGCTCGGGGCGAACGCGCCGATCGCGCTATGGCTGAGCGGCACGCCGAGCAGGCTCGAGGGTGTCACCGCCAGACGCATCGCCCTCGTCGGCGCACGCGCCGCCACCAGTTACGGGGAGCACGTGGCCACCCAGCTCGCCGCGGACCTCGCCGAGCAGGGACGCATCATCATCTCCGGCGGCGCCTACGGAATCGACGGCGCCGCCCACAAAGCCGCGACCATGGCGCGACCGGGCGCCACCGTCGCGATCGTCGCGACCGGGCTGGATCGGTTCTACCCGGTCGGCAACCAGCCCCTGTTCGAACGAATCACTGAAACCGGCGGGCTGATTCTCAGCGAGCTGCCGCCCGGAGCCGCACCGACCCGATGGCGCTTCCTCCAGCGAAACCGGCTGCTCGCAGCCCTGGCCGGCGCAACCGTCGTCGTCGAGGCCGGCTTCCGCTCCGGATCCCTCAACGTGGCAGGGCAAGCTCACTCGCTCGGACGCCCGGTCGGCGCCGTGCCCGGCCCCATCACGAGCGCGGCCAGCGCGGGTTGCCACCGGCTCCTGCAGGAAGGAATCGCGACGGTCGTCACCGACGCCCGGGACGCCAGCGACCTGCTCGACTCAACCGACCCAATTGGCGCCGGAGCCGACCGCAACTTCGAGTTCGACTTCATCCAAAGCCGGCCGCGGCGCCTCGAACCCGACATCAGCCTGTGACACCTACACCTTGTGCCGGAACGGTCGCGTCGTGAGTCGCCCGCAACCGAGCACCTCGCGCGGCGACGAACTGACCAACCTCGCGTTGGGACTTCTCGTCGCCGGCGCCGCGAGTGCGGCACTGCTTCGAGCCGCGGGGTCGGCCGCCGCGTGGATCACCGGCATCCCTCAACCTGCAGCGGGGTTCGGTGCGGGCCTGGGCATCCTCCAGAATCCTGGAGACCCAGGGGCCGCACTCGGCTCCTCCGCGCTCAGCCCCGTCGCGTATTGGATCTGCGCTGCAGTTCTGCTTTGCACCGCAGGGTTCGCGATCGTCTTCGGCTGGCGCGTGCTGCGCGGGACACGTCGGTGCACCTCCGCCGATCCGTACCGCATTCCCGGTATCGCGGGTAGTCACGACGTCGCCAAGGCCGCCTCCCAGTCCGCACTCATGAAGCGGGCCGCACACCTACGCCCCTCGCTGACGAATGCGAAGCCCTCGGATGTCGGCTATTTGATCGGTCATTCTCGGTCCGCCGGGGTCTGGGCCAGCGTCGAAGACTCCATCCTCGTCATAGGCCCGCCCAGGTCCGGCAAGGGCGCGCACATCGTCGTCAATGCGATTCTCGACGCCCCGGGTGCTGTCGTCACGACATCCACCCGCCCCGACAACCTCACCACTACCCTCCGCGCGCGACAGCGGGTCGGCCCGGTCGCGGTCTTCGACCCGCAGCAGCTCGCCGAAGGAGTTCCGGCCGGCTTGCGCTGGTCACCGATACGCGGCTGCGAGAATCCGCTGACCGCGATGATCCGCGCGACAGGCCTCGCATCCGGCACCGGACTGGCCGGCGGCGGGGTGGAGTCCGGAGGGTTCTGGGAAGCAAAGACCCGCACCGCGCTCCAATCACTCCTACACGCGGCCGCGCTCGCCGGGCGTCCACCGAGCGAGCTGTTTCGCTGGACCTTGGACCCCGCTGTCGCCTCCGAAGCCGTCGCGATCCTCACCAACGACCCTCGCGCGGCGACCGGTTGGGCCGACTCACTCCAGGCGATGCTCGAGTCCGATCCCCGCACCCGCGACTCGATCTGGCAAGGCGTCTCGCTCGCCCTCGGCGCCCTCGCTGATCCACGCGTCCTCGCCGCAGTCTCCCCCGCCGACGGCGAATCCTTCGACCCAGAGACGTTCCTAAAAGGCAACGGAACCCTCTACCTCCTCGCCACAGGCGCTGGGGCGAACAACTCAGCCGCGCTCGTCGCCGCCTTCGTCGAGGACGTCGTGGAGTCCGCCAGGCGGATCGCCGCCCGAAACCCCGGTGCCCGCCTCGATCCGCCGCTCCTGCTCGCCCTCGACGAGATCGGAAACCTGGCACCCCTCCCCTCACTGCCAACTCTGATGGCCGAAGGCGGCGGCACCGGCATCACGACAATGCCCGTGTTGCAGTCGCTCACCCAGGCCCGGTCGAAGTGGAGCGACAATGCGGCGGGCGCGATCTGGGATGCCTCGATCGTCAAAATCGTTCTGGGCGGAGCATCCAACTCTCGCGACCTCCAAGACCTGTCCACCCTCATCGGCGAACGCGACGAGACCACCGACTCCACCACTATCGGCGACCGCGGCTCCCGCGCATCGCAACGCTCGATCCGCCGGGTCGCGATCATGCCTCCGGACGTCATCAGAACGCTGCCGTTCGGCACTGGTCTGGTGATGCTCCGGGCGGCGCCGCCGATCGTCACTCGGCTGCGGACGTGGACCTCGCGGCCGGATGCGAAGGCGCTCTTGGCAGACCGCCGTGCGCTGGAGTCGCAGCTGCAGCAGTCGCCTCGGCGTGACGCCGCGCCGATACATCCTGCGAGCGAACCGGAGTGAAGCGCTCATCGTGGCGCCGAAACAGCCGCCACTGCATTACTCCACACCCAGCACCGCATGAGCTTCTCGTCGACAGTGAACTGGATGCCGCACGCGACGTCGTTCCACATCACGACTTCTGCGTCGACGAGCAGTGCGTGCGGGCCAAATCGTACCCAGGCCCTGCACTTCTTCGGCTGGGGATCTCTCGTAATCGGCAGCACACCGCGTTGCAGCTCCTGGTCGGTAAGGGTCTGAAGCGGATGCGCGGCGGCAGTTTGCTTCAGGACTCGCTCATCCATCAACTTGCCGGCAAGGTTCGGGTAGCGCTTGTTCGTCGTCACGACCTCGACACCTCCTCATCCGGCCTGCCGTCCACTCGAGATACGTTCGAATATGTGTTCTATTGTGGACTGTCATGACGAGCGTTGAAGTAGAACACAAAGCGACGGTTTGGATGACGGACGACAAGCCCGCGCGCATGTTCTACGCCGGTCGCACGTGGCGCGTAACGGATACACCGACACGACTTCGCGACTCGATCTGGAGCTCGTCGCTTGCACCCGGGTGCGGACTCTACGGCTGGCGTTTCCAGGCCACAGATGAGGCCGGCGAATCCTTCATCTTTGACGTCTTCAAAAGCGCCACCGACTGGCACGTGCACCACGCCTACCGCTGACGTCCGCAGACACAGGGGACGGACGCGCACCTGTTGCGTAGGCGGATGGTCCGCTTCACGTCACTCGAGAGGTGAGTCCCATGGCTCTTCACACGCAGCAATCGATCTCCGGCTTCATCGCCTCCGAACCGCAGCGCAGCATCACCGAAGCCGGCGACGTGCGCATGTATGTCCGCGTCGGACAGCCGCAATACCGCCGAAACGACGACGGATCCTTCACCGAACTCGAACCCAGCTTCCACGACATGGTCGCCTTCCGCGCCACCGCCGAACGCGCCCTCGCCCGGTTCGCGAAAGGCGACAGCTTCGTCGCCGAAGGCTACAAGCGCACCTTCCCCATCGAACGCGACGGTCACGTCATCGATGCCGAGGAGTTCGTCGCGAAGAAGCTCGGACACGACCTCGCGCGTACTAACTACGAGGTGGACCGCAGCCGCCGAGCGGCTACCCTGAATCGCGAGGTCGCGACGCGCGACGGAGCGGCGAAGGAGTCGCCGCACGCCAGCGCGGTCACAAGTGCTTTGAAATACTGAGGTCCTGGTGATCCCCGCAATGAGCAGTGCCGATCCGGGAAACTCTGACCGGCACTTCGGGCCCGGAGACGCGATGGACGACGACGGCCCCAGGACGGCCGACCCGCCCCGCCCCGTGAACTGGAACCTGCTCACAGCCGAGCAAGCGCAGAGCGAGTGGATCGACCTCAATCACTGGGTCAATTGGCTGCGCCGCACCTACGGACTGCCCGCATCCGTCATCCCTCCCCTTTGGCATCGACACCCTGAGCTGGTCTGGGAATTGTCTGCACTGCACCTTCACTGGCTCTGCGCGTACGACCCAGACCAGCACGGATCGGCACCGATCGGATGGCATCGCGACTTTGCCGACGCCCGCCAACGTCTCCACGATTGGGTGACCACCTGCGGAACGCGACTCGACCGCGATCGCGCCACACGCCAGACCCGTTGGCCCGGAGAGCCGGCAGCCGAGGTCATCGAAGAGGTGGTAATAAGGAGCCGCGACGAGGACTTCCTCACTTTCGTGCTAACAGATGTCAAGGCCAGGCGCACCGCCGAGCAAGCCTTCTACGCGTCCATGGACGGAAGCCAGGACTAGTTCAGTGGGCTGTTGCCGCAGTCTCGCACCGCGCGTTAGGGACTCCCACCTGCCCGCCATATCCCGATTCCTTTGAAACGTCAGTTCCCTTCGACGGATGCCGCGGCAGCGGCTTCCGTCAGTGAGAGGCCGGTCAGCTCGGCGAGGGAGTCGACGGTGTTGTCGCCGAAGGCCTCGCGGACGGCGAATCCGTCGGGCGTGACGTCGAAGACGGCGTGGTCGGTGTAGACCCGGGTCACGCAGCCGACCCCCGTCAGCGGGTAGGTGCACTCGGCGACGAGTTTGGACTGGCCGGTTTTGGTGAGGAGGTCGGTCATGACGTAGACCGACTTCGCGCCGATCGCGAGGTCCATCGCGCCGCCGACGGCGGGGATCGCGCCGGGCGCGCCGGTCGACCAGTTGGCGAGGTCGCCGGTCTGCGACACCTGGAACGCACCGAGCACGCAGACGTCGAGGTGCCCGCCGCGCATCATCCCGAACGAGTCGGCGTGGTGGAAGTAGGCGGCGCCGGGAAGCGCCGTGACGGCCTGCCCCGCGTGTGCGAGAGGAGGCTGCGGAGACGGAGTCTCGCAGCCACCACTCCGAGGGGCTGCACCAGGCCTTCCTCGAGGCCGGTTTCTACCACCTGCTTCGACCGCGGATGTTCGGTGGGTACGAGTTCACGCTCGCACAGTTCCTCGACGTCATGCGCGAGATCGCCCGAGCCGACATGTCGACAGGGTGGTGCCTCACGCTCGCGTCCAGCCACAATCTTCAGATCGCCTCGTTCTGGCCCGAGGAGGCGCAGCAACAAATCTTCGATTCGCTGTATTTGGCGGCGCCGATGACCTCGGCTCCCTCCGGTCGCCTGATCAGGGTCGAGAATGGCTTCCGAATTGAGGGAACTCACCGCTATGACTCGGCATCACCCTTCTCCACCCACTACTGCGGGCACGCGTTCCACGATGACCGCCCCGACGTGGTATCGGCGTTCATTGCCCCGCGCGACACCTATACAGTCGAGGACGACTGGGGCGGCACTCTCGGTCTGCGCGGCAGCGGCTCCAATTCCGTCACCTTCGACGGCGCTTTCCTCCCGGCCGAGTTCGTGCTCGAGGGCGTCACCCAGGTCACCTATGACGTCTCGAACGGCACCCCGGGGCGCGCGCTGCATGGCAACGCGATGTACGGGGCGCCCACGATGGGGTTCTTCACCGTGGAGCTTTCGTCGCTCGCCATCGCCGCGGCTGAAGCTGCCTTCGATGAATTCGAGGCGCTGATGTCGACCCGCCGTCTTACAATTCCGCCGTACTCGCTCCGCGCCGACGATCTGCAGTATCAGACGACGTTCGGACAGATTCGCACCCGGCTGGACAGCGCTCTTGCGTTGGTGCGGTGGGCGGCGGACCACTTCCAGGACTGCATCGAGTCCCAAGCGTGCGTCACCCCTGAGCAAGACCTCCGCATCTACCAAGCGGGAGTCGTTGCGGGCGAGATCGCCTTCGAAACGGTGGGAGAGTCGATTCTGCGCACCATCGGCTCCAGCGCGACGATGTCCGGCTCACGTTTCGAGAGGATCTGGCGGGACCTGAGCCAGTGGCGCGGGCACGTCACGGCGTCCGTAAAGGAGTCCACCGCCGCCATGTACACGCGGGCGCGGTTCGGCGTGGGTGAGTTCGCCTCCGAGCCGGCAGCCGCCCGCCCGTTAGCACACGCCTCGCTCGTCCTCACCCTCGACGCAGGGATAAGGGAGTCCTTTACTATATCTAAATTTCCTACAGTCTTTCGACTGATGCGGACCGAAACAAGGGCGCCATCTTCGTTAGCTTGATCGCATGGAAACGGGTGGCGGGCAACCTCTGATCGAGAGGCGGGTTCGGGCCGCGTACTTCGTGTCCGACAGCACAGGAATCACGGCGGAAACCCTCGGCAACGCACTGCTCGCCAACTTCCCGGGGATCGCGTTTCTGAAACACACGATGCCCTTCGTCGACACTCCACAGGGAGCGGTCAACGTCGTCCGGAACATAGCGCGCGATGCATCGGCCGGCCTTGCGCCGGTCGTTTTCACGACCACGAAGGACGCGGCCGTGTCTGCCGCCCTTGCGGCGTCTCCGGCCACGATCATCGATCTACTCGGCGGCCACCTCACCGATCTCGAAGCAGCTCTAGGCACGACGGCATCTGAGCAGCTAGGACAGTTCCACCAGCTCGGCGACCCGGGGCAATACTTTGCGCGGATGCGAGCCGTCGAGTACGCCATCGAACATGACGACGGGCAGAGCGATCGAGCGCTCGACATAGCGGACGTCATCATCATCGCGCCAAGCCGCTGCGGGAAGACGCCGACGACGATGTACCTCGCCCTGCAGTACGGGCTGCTCGTCGCCAATTATCCGCTCACCGACGAGGACTTCCCGACTGACGGCCTGCCGCCACTGGTGCGGAAGCATCAGTCACGTTGCTTCGGCATCACGACCACGGCGCTGCGCCTCAGTCAGGTGCGGCACGAACGTCGACCTGATACGCGCTACGCGAGCCTCGCGCAGTGCACGCTCGAGTTGCGCCGGGCAGAGGACCTGTATCGCCGCAATCGGGTGCCCTTCCTCAATTCCTCGACGAAGAGCGTCGAGGAGATGTCTGCCTTGATTCTTCAAACACTGAGGCTCCGACCCTGAACCCGAAACCAAGGAGAGTCCGGATGAGCAATGTTCTCTGGTTCGACGAGATCGGCATGGCCGACCTCCCCCGAGTAGGCGGCAAGAACGCGTCGTTGGGTGAGATGGTATCGAATCTCGCGAATCTCGGCGTCCGCGTGCCGCCGGGCTTTGCGACGACCGCGGAGGCGTTCGGACGTTTCCTCGCACATGACGATCTGCGTGGACGCATCCGGAGTGCCTTGGCCGGCCTCGATGTGGATGATGTGGCGCGACTCACGCATGTGGGCACCGAGATTCGGGCGTGGATCGAGCGACACCCGCTTCCGGCAGACCTCGAGCGCGACATCCGCTCGGCCTTCGACCGCCTGGTGCGAACAGATGCAGAGCCCGACACCGTGACGTGGGCGGTGCGTTCGTCGGCAACTGCCGAGGACCTTCCTGACGCGTCATTTGCTGGACAGCAAGAGACGTTCCTCAACGTCGGAGGCATCGAGAACGTGCTTGCAGCGATCCGCAGCGTCTACGCCTCTCTCTACAACGACCGGGCAATCGCGTACCGCGTACACCACGGATTCCATCATGACGAAGTCGCTCTCTCCGCCGGCGTTCAGCGCATGGTGCGTTCTGACGTCGGCGCATCGGGAGTGATGTTCACGGTCGACACCGAGTCGGGCTTTGACCAGGCCGTCTTCGTCACGAGCTCATACGGGCTCGGCGAGGCGGTCGTGCAGGGCGCGGTGAACCCCGACGAGTTCTACGTCTCCAAACCCGCGCTACGCGCCGGCCGCCGCGCGGTGCTGAAGCGTTCGGTCGGCGAGAAGGCGATCGCGATGCGGTACACCGACAGCCAGGAGGCGGGCGCGAGTACGGCGTTCGTCGACGTGCCCGAAGTATTGCGTGCCCAGTTCTCGCTCACGGACGCCGAGCTCGAGGACCTCGCGCGCCACGCGCTCGTGATCGAAGATCACTATGGCCGTTCGATGGATATCGAGTGGGCCAAGGACGGAGTCGACGGACAGCTCTACATCTTGCAGGCGCGCCCCGAGACTGTCGTCTCCCGCGCGTCCGCCAACGTCATCCGCCGCTTCCGCCTGCGGGAGTCAGGAACAGTCGCGGTCGCGGGTCGGGCGATCGGTCAGCGCATCGGCTCAGGCCGTGTTCGAGTCCTCAGCGATATCGCTCAGATGGCTGATTTCCAGACAGGCGACGTCCTCGTGGCCGACATGACAGACCCCGACTGGGAGCCGATCATGAAGCGTGCCGCGGCGATCGTCACGAATCGCGGTGGACGCACCTGCCACGCCGCGATCATCGCCCGCGAACTTGGCATCCCAGCCGTGGTCGGAACGGGAGATGCCACCCGCACACTCCGCGAGGGGCAGGCCGTCACGGTGTCCTGCGCCGAGGGCGACACCGGGTTCGTGTATGAGGGCATCCTCGATTTCGCTGAGGAGGAGACCCGACTGGATAAGATGCCCGAGGCGCCAGTCAAGATCATGATGAATGTCGGTACACCCGATCAGGCCTTCTCGTTCTCACGCCTCCCCCACCGGGGCGTTGGACTGGCGCGGCTCGAGTTCATCATCAATCGACAGATCGGCATTCATCCCAAAGCACTGCTCGAGTTCGAAACGCTGCCTGAGGAGTTGCGTGAGGAGATTGCCGAGCGCATCGCCGCGTACGGGTCGCCCCGCGATTACTTCGTCAAGCGGGTCGCCGAAGGTGTGTCAATGATCGCGGCCGCGTTCGCGCCCGAGCCCGTCATCGTGCGGATGAGCGACTTCAAGTCCAACGAATACGCGAACCTCATCGGCGGCGAACTGTATGAGCCCCATGAGGAAAACCCGATGATCGGCTACCGCGGCGCCTCCAGGTACATCTCCGCGGACTTCCGGACGTGCTTCGAGATGGAGTGCGAAGCTCTACGCCACGTGCGCGATGACATGGGGTTCACGAACGTTCAGATCATGGTCCCGTTCGTCCGCACGGTCGGAGAGGGTCATGCCGTCATCGAGCTTCTCGCCGAAAACGGTCTGCGCCGGGGCGTCAACGACCTCAAAGTCATCATGATGTGCGAGGTGCCCACGAACGCCCTTCTCGCCGAGGACTACCTCGAGTTCTTCGATGGCTTCTCGATCGGCTCCAACGATATGACTCAGCTCACCCTCGGCCTCGACCGCGACAGTGCACTCGTCGCTGACACCTTCGACGAACGCGACCCAGCCGTGCTCAAGCTGCTCTCACTCGCGATCGAAGCGTGCCGGCGCAAGGGCAAATACGTCGGCATCTGTGGACAAGGACCCAGCGACTACCCCGATCTCGCCGAATGGCTGGTTGCCCAGGGGATCGACTCGATGTCACTCAATCCTGACACCGTCGTCGACACCTGGCTCCAGCTTTCGAAGGTGAAGTTCCGGTCGCATCAGTAGCCGCGGCGATTGTCGCCGTTCGACCGCGCCGTATCGTACGGCCCATCACGCTGGCGGCCTCAGGTGGTGCGCCGTGGGCGACAAGGGATCGAGCCATTCACTAATACGAACTCGAGTTCACATCAGCGAATGCGGGTGATACCGTGAGTGGAGCGGAGCGAGGCCGCGACGAGACGACCAGCTGATGCCCCTCGCGCCCGTTCGATTCAGCGCCTGGAGGAACCTTGCTCGCAAGTGACCGCGTCTACGGCGCACTGCGAGACGACATCCAATCCGGTCTTCTGGAGCCCGATGCGGTCCTCAACGAGGTTGCTGAGTCAACTCGTTTCGGGGTGAGCCGAACACCCGTTCGCGAGGCGCTCAGCAAGTTGGCTGCCGAAGGCCTGGTGCGGCGCAGTCATCAGGGAGTTCGAGTCGCGAGCAGGTTCGGTCCGTCGGAGATCATCTCGCTGTTCGAGGCGAGGCTCGCGCTGGAGCGGGCGGCCGCATCCATTGCAGCGCGCCCCGGCGATGCCGCGACCTTTCAGTCGTTGGAAGCGCAGTTGGCCGCCGCTGCCCACACGGAGGATGCTTCATCGGTAGTCCACGACTTGCTCGCCGGCCACCTGGTCGCGGCGATCGACGACGCCGTCAAGAATCACCGCCTCACAGCCGAACTGCAGAGGTTGCGCACTCACCACGCCCGCCTGCGCGCAGGTCAGAAGGAGCTTGTCGCTCGACGCCGGATGCTCTCGGATGAGCACCGGCTCATCGCCTCCGCGATCGCCGACCGCGACGCCGATCTCGCGGCCCACGCCACCCACGTCCATCTCCACAACGCCCTTCGCAGCATCCTCGACTCGATCGGGGCGACCGACCATCACGAACAGGGAGCAGCATGACCGTCACGCACCATGTCCGCGTCTACCGAAGCGAGGAGCCGCTGCCGCGCGAGGAGCAGCTCGCGTGGAAGATCGCGGAAGTCGCGGCCGACCCGGTCGAGGTCGACTCCGACGTCGTCGAAATGATCATCAACCGCGTCATCGACAACGCCGCCGTGGCCGCGGCATCCCTCACCCGCGCGCCGGTGAGCGCCGCTCGTCAGCAAGCCCTCGACCACGCCGTCTCGATCGGCGGCGACGGCGCGACCGTCTTCGGCTGCGCCCTCGAGCGCCGCACGTCGCCGGAGTGGGCGGCGTGGGCGAACGGCGTCGCGGTGCGCGAACTCGACTACCACGACACGTTCCTCGCGGCGGACTACTCGCACCCCGGCGACAACATCCCGCCGATCGTCGCTGTCGCGCAGCACGTCGGCGCCGACGGGGCGGCGCTCGTGCGCGGTATCGCGACCGGCTACGAGATCCAGATCGATCTCGTGCGCGCGATCAGCCTGCACAAGCACAAGATCGACCACGTCGCCCATCTCGGCCCCTCGGCCGCGGCGGGCATCGGCACGCTCCTCGGCCTTCCGGTCGAGACCATCTATCAGGCCGTCGGTCAGGCGCTGCACACGACGACCGCGACGCGGCAGTCCCGCAAGGGCGAGATCTCGACCTGGAAGGCGCACGCGCCGGCCTTCGCGGGCAAGATGGCGATCGAGGCCGTCGACCGGGCGATGCGCGGCGAGACCTCGCCGTCGCCCATCTACGAGGGCGAGGACGGGGTCATCGCGTGGCTCCTGGACGGCCCGGACGCCTCGTACGACGTGCCGCTCCCCGGTCCCGGCGAGGCCAAGCGCGGCATCCTCGACTCCTACACGAAGGAGCACTCGGCCGAATACCAGGCGCAGGCGTGGATCGACCTCGCACGCAAGCTCCACCACGAGCACCCCGACGCCTTCACCCCCGACAACGTCGCCTCGATCGTGCTGCACACGAGCCACCACACGCACTACGTCATCGGATCGGGGGCGAACGATCCGCAGAAGTACGACCCGACGGCCTCCCGCGAGACGCTCGACCACTCGATCCCCTACATCTTCGCGGTCGCCCTGCACGACGGCGGATGGCACCACGTCGACTCCTACACGCCCGAGCGTGCCGGCCGCGAGGACACCGTCGCGCTGTGGAACAAGATCACGACGGCCGAGGACGAGGAGTGGACCCGCCGCTACCACTCGGACGACCCGAACGAGAAGGCGTTCGGCGGCCGCGTCGTCATCACGTTCGCCGACGGCGGTCAGATCGTCGAGGAGATCGCGGTCGCCGACGCGCACCCCCTGGGCGCCCGGCCGTTCACGCGCGAGGACTACGTGCGCAAGTTCCGCCTCCTCGCCGAGCCGGTGCTTTCGCCGGAGGAGATCGAGCGCTTCCTGGGCCTCGCCGAGCGGCTCCCCGAGCTGACGCCGGAAGAGGTGCAGCAACTGAACATCGTCGCGAAGCCGGGCGCCTTGGCTGGAGTCGCAGTGCGGAAGGGGCTCTTCTGATGCTGTACTCCACCGTCTCCGCGGGCGAGAAGCGGCGCGCGTTCCGTGAGCGGCTTGCCTCGGGTGAGCTTCTGCGCTTCCCCGGCGCCTTCAACCCGCTGTCGGCGCGGCTCATCGAGCGGATGGGATTCGAGGGCGTCTACATCTCGGGCGCTGTGCTGGCGGCCGATCTGGGCCTGCCCGACATCGGCCTCACGACCCTCACCGAGGTCGCCGGGCGCGGCCAGCAGATCGCGCGCATGACCGACCTGCCGGCGCTCATCGACGCCGACACGGGATTCGGTGAGCCGATGAACGTCGCCCGCACGATACAGACTCTCGAAGACGCCGGCGTCGCGGGCATGCACATCGAGGACCAGATCAACCCGAAGCGCTGCGGCCACCTCGACGGGAAGGCCGTCGTCGACGAGGACACCGCGATCAAGCGCATCCGCGCCGCCGTGGACGCGCGTCGCGACGAGAACTTCCTGCTCATGGCGCGCACCGACATCCGCGCGGTGGAGGGGATGGATGCCGCGATCGACCGCGCGAAAGCGCTCGTGGATGCCGGGGCCGACGCGATCTTCCCCGAGGCGATGCGCTCGCTCGAGGAGTTCGAGGCGGTCCGCCGCGCGGTCGACGTGCCGATCCTCGCCAACATGACCGAGTTCGGGAAGAGCGACCTCTTCTCGGTCGACCAGCTGCAGGGCGTCGGGGTCAACATCGTGATCTGGCCCGTCTCGCTCTTGCGCATCGCGATGGGCGCGGCATCCCGTGCGCTCGATACGCTCACGGACGAGGGGCACCTGACCTCGAAGCTCGGCGAGATGCAGCACCGCGCCGACCTGTACGACCTCATCGACTACGAGGCCTACAACCACTTCGACCAGGACGTCTTCAACTTCCAGATCGCTCGATAAGGAGAACGACATGACGGATGCTGAGATCAAGAAGGGGCTCGCCGGAGTCGTCGTCGACTACACGGCCGTCAGCAAGGTCAATCCCGACACGAACTCGCTCCTGTATCGCGGCTATCCCGTGCAGGAGCTCGCCGCAACGCAGTCGTTCGAGGCGGTCGCCTACCTGCTCTGGTACGGCGAGCTGCCGTCCGAGGAGGAGCTCGCTCAACTGCGGGCCACCGAGCGGGAGCACCGCCGGCTGGACCCGGATATCCGAGCTGGCATCGATCAAGTTCCGCTCACGGCGCACCCCATGGACGAAGTGCGCACTGCAGTGAGCCTGATCGGGGCGGTAGATCTCGCCGGGACCGGCTCCGTACTGGACGCGAGCGGGAACGTCGATGACAACCTCGTCCGCAGCATTCGCCTCTTCGCCGTGCTGCCGGCCATCGTCGCATACGGTCAGCGCCGCCGGCGCGGACAGGAGCCGATCGAGCCCCGGGACGACCTGGACTACGCGGCGAACTTCCTCTGGATGACGTTGGGCGAGGAGCCAGACGAGCTCGTCGTGGATGCGTTCAATCGCTCGATGATCCTGTATGCCGAGCACTCCTTCAACGCCTCCACTTTTACCGCGAGGGTCATCACTTCCACACTGAGCGACCTCTACTCCGCCGTCGTCGGCGCGATAGCCGCACTCAAGGGCCCGTTGCACGGCGGGGCCAACGAAGCCGTCATGCACATCCTCGACGAGATCGGCTCGGCCGAGAACGTCGAGCCGTGGCTCGACGAGGCGCTCGCTCAGAAGCGCAAGATCATGGGCTTCGGGCACCGTGTGTACAAAAAGGGAGACTCGCGCGTGCCGACGATGAGGGCCGCGCTCGACGCTCTCATCGAACACTACGACGCGAGCGACCTCGCATCGCTTTACCGGAGCCTGGAGAACGAGTTCGTCTCGCGTAAGGGCATCTATCCCAATCTGGACTACCCCTCCGGCCCCGCTTATCACCTCATCGGATTCGACACTCCAACGTTCACGCCCGTCTTCGTCGCCGCGCGCATCACCGGATGGACCGCGCACATCCTCGAGCAGTCTGCCTCGAATGCCCTCATCCGCCCCCTCTCCGCCTACAACGGACCGGATGAACGGCACATCGATGGGTACGTTCCGGATGCCGCGCAGGTCGAGGCCGCGCAGCGGGCGGAGGAAGCGTCGGAGTGATCCCGACCGCGGCGGTGATCCGAGCGCGCGGCACGCCTTAGATGTGCGGGGTCGGTCGCCAACGGAATCGAGGCCGACTCCGGGACTGGAATGCCGCGACCCCGATCGACATGTCCGGACCAGCGGTCGTCTGCGCCCACGCTTCCCTCCAGGTGGCATCGAGATGGTCGCTGCCATCGACGGTCAGGTCGACGATCTCCTTCATCGTCTGCACCGAGAACTGAGAACGACTGCGAATAAGGCGCGCCAACCACATGCCCGACGCGGAGAACTCAGAGTCGTCGAAGACGTCTGCGATCAGCCCCAGGGCCAGGGCCTGTTGGGCGGTGAAAGTCTCGGCGCTGAAGAGTATGTACTTCGCCGCCGCGGGACCGACCAGTCGAATCAGGCGTTCGATGCCAGATCGCGGGTAGAGTACCCCGAGTTTCGCGGGGGTGATCGCGAAGGCGGATCTGGCGCTTGCGACGATGAAATCGCAGGCGGATGCGATTTGCCACCCGCCGCCCATGCAGGCCCCGTCCACCAGCGCGAGGCTCGGCTTTCTCAGCGCGGACAGCGCTTCGTCCGCCAGGCTGAGCCGGTCGACGGGACCGTCCGCCGCCGAATCGTCGAAGAGGATGGAGGATAGCTCGCCGATTGCTGCGCCAGCGCAGAAGGTGTCGCCGGCACCCCGAAGCACGATCACGTCCACGTCCGGGGCGCTGTCGGCCTCCAGTGCGATCCGCTTCAGTGCGATGCACATGCTTCGGGTGAGGGCGTTCCGCTGCGCCGGGTTGCAGATTTCGATGGTCGCGACACCCTCCTCCACGTACAGATTGACGGAGGCGCTTTCGACTTCTTCTTCGATCCCGGCGGTCACAGTGTGCCTCACGAAGCGAGGAAAGCCGCCCGGCTGGTGGACCGGCGAATCGGCTCGGTCCGCCCATCCCGGGTCTGGCTGACTCTATGGATACGGCCGGAGTACTCGGCGCGCGCCGCGAATGCCAGCTGCATCGGGTCGCCGTGGAACCTGAACTCCAGCGGATTCGCGGAAGGGCATGGGTCAGGTGCGGTCGTCATCACGACTCACAAGGCCAAGCCGCCGGACGAGGGACGCGATGAAGGTGCCTTTCGGAGCGGATCCCGTCTCAGCGATGCGGGGCCATCCTCGCCAAAGCACCGGCTCATCCGTGCCGCCTCGTGCGTACCACCCGACCGACTCGATCACGGCAACCCCAGTTGGCGTGCTTAGCGGTCGGTCGAGTCGATGCCGGCACGGGCCAATCCACCGGAAAGGGCGGGATCAGGAGACTCGGCTTCGGACTCCGAAAAGAGAACTTTCGCACCGAGGATGTAGCTTTCGAGGCCGAAGGTGCCCGTCAGCTGGAATATCTCGAGAATCTCTTCAGCACTGGCACCGAGGTCGAGCGCATTGTTGATGTGCCGACGCAACCCGGGAATGTATGTGTGCGCCACGGTCGAGTCGATCCCGATGCAGATGAACTCGCGCTCCTTGGTGGTGAGCGGGCCACCGTTCCAGGATTCTGTCGAGAGCGCGTCGAGAGCGCGGTAGTAAGACGGGATCAACCGTGCGAGCGCTTCCCGATCTGGGTTCCAAAAGCCCCGCGCCTCGATGAAGGCCTGCTTCGCCGCCTCGAACTCCGCATCCGCGGCCTCGTCGATCTCGATACCCTGACCCCGACTGGCGAGTACATCGTCGAGCACCGGGATCGTGGTGTACAGGGCATGGTTCGCGAGCGCGACGATCGTCAGCAGAACGTCGATGATCTCGCCGTGAGTGGCGCCTGCCTTGATGGCTCGATGAGCGTGCCTGCGGACGGCCTCGTGATTGAGGCTTGTCACCGACGCACTTATCGCGACAAGGATGAGCTCCTTCATCCGTACACTCAGATGACCGCCACGGAATGGAGCCGCCCAATAGGCAGCGGCTACGTCGAGCGAGCCCCACGCGGCATCTTCGAAGGCGTCGAGGTCGGCGACCTCTGCGATGGTGTCGCGCAAGGACACAAACGTCTCTTCCGAATAAGACCGATTCGAGTTACTCGACACTGACCAACCGCCTTTGTTGATGGCTTTACCAGCCGATTTTCACGAGGGCCCCGCCGGAGATCGGAAGTCTCTTGGGCGGACGCGAGCGCGCGACATGCCGCGAGCACTCGGCCCCCTCCTTCGAAAAAAGCGCAGCACCGTCGGTCATCCGTTCCCTATCGATTCGCCCGGACTCTGACCAGTTCCCACGACCACAGCCGCCTTGTCAGCAAGTCGAGCGATGCCGTTCCTTCAGACGCACGTTGCTTGAAAACAAGCATACACTATACGATATGTACGTTCGCAAATAGGAACTTGGTGCTCGTCCTACACCCATCTCACTGTCCGCGTCGACTGTCCTGCCTCTCTCGCCGCTTGATCAGATCGAAGTCGCCTCGCAGGTCGGATGCGATGCTTTCAGCCTGCGACTCATCCCCGTCATGCCTACGGATATCGATGTCATGGCGCAGTCAGCGTGCATAGAGATCAAACGGTCTCTAGCGGATGCCTCCGTGGACGTCTTCGATGTCGAGGTGATCCGCGTGACAGCACACTTGGAGGTGGACTCCCTAGTTCCATGCTCGAACTCGGTGCGGAGCTCGGAGCGAAGCGCCTCGCGGTCACTTTCGGGACTGCCGAGGAGTTACTCGAAGCACGGAGCGGACGCTCATGGGGCCAAGCGGAAGCGGCTGACCCGTCGTCGCTCATCAGACCACTCTCGGACAAGGTGGCGAGAGGTCGCACATGCATTACCACATGTCACCGCCCGGTGACGTTGCCGAACAGACGGGCGATGGGCGCCAGGACGAGGGGACGCGCAGCGATCCAGGCCGCGGCGATGACAGCGAGAGACGCGACGAAGATCCAGAAGCCGGCCCAGTTGACGGCATCCTGCGAGGCGTACATGTGGTTGAGGTTGCGCAGCGCCCCCGTCGCGAACACCAGCGTCACGTGGGCGACGATGAACAGCACGAAGTAGATCATCATCGGGAAGTGCACGGCTCGGGCCCACTCGATCGGGTAGGCACGATTGAGGCCCTGCGCGTTTTTGGGCCAGACGCCGCTCATGCGGACGCCGGTGAGGGTCGCGAGCGGCGCGGCGAGGAACACGGTCGCGAAGTAGGCGAGCTGCTGCAGCGAGTTGTAGTTGACCCAGCCGTTCTCGGTCGGCCAGTCGAGAGAGACGTACTGCAGCGCCGCAGAGAGCGCGTTCGGGAAGACGGCCCAGCTCGTCGGCACGATCTTCATCCACTGCCCCGTGGCGAACAGCAGGACCACGTAGATGACGCCGTTGACGATCCAGAGGATGTCGAGCGACTGGTGGAACCACAGGTTGAGGCTGATCTTTTGGCGGTTGTTCCGCGGCGACCAGAAGACGCTCGGCCGCTTCTCGGTGCGCACCTGGAGCCCCGACCGGATGATCAGGACGATGAGGAACGTGTTGAAGAAGTGCTGCCAGCCCAGCCAGGGCGGGATGCCGACCGGTGCATTCTCGGGCAGGGGGTACTCGCCGGGATAGGCGGCGAGAAACTGCTGCATGAACTCGAGGCTCAGCAGCCACCTGGTCGCGAGGACCACCATGCCCGCGGCGAAGAGCAGTCCTGCGCCGGCGACGAGGGCAGCGCCGGCCCACTGCAGCTTCGTGAAGGGCCCGTAGCGCCGCGGTTCGGGCTTCGGCCGGGGTCGCGTGCGCGCCGCCGCGCCGGGCCAGACGGTGCGCGTGTACGGCAGCGGCGGCCGCTCCCCGCCGACAGGGACGATGGATGCTGCGTCATCCGTCGCGGAGACTCCCGATGAAGTGGTCAGAGCTGTCAGGGCGGGGACTGGGCCTCCCGTCGCGGCTGTCGTCGTACGCGTGAGGCCTCGACGGATGGTCCGCGTGTCCTCGAGCGTGTCGACGACGCCATCCGCGGTTCCTGAGTTTGTCGAGGAGTCGAACTCCAGCCCCGCGGACGGGGTCGGAGCGAGGACGTTCCGCTGCCTTCGGACTGCGGATGCCGGCGGCCAGGGCTCCGCGCCGGCAACGCGCGGCAGGCCACGGCGCAGCGAGCCATCGCAGGCCAGGTCCGCAATCTCAAGCTCACCGGTCGTTGATTGAGCGAAGCGAGACGAGACGGGTCCGGCAGACGCGGTGGCGCCGGCCGCGACCGTCGCCGGCGGAACCCCGACGCGTTCCGTCTCGTCGCGAGGCACCGCGAGACGGGATGATTCGCCGGCCACGAGGCGGACGACCGGCGGCCACGGCGTCCCGCCCGGCACGCGCGGCAACCCGCGCCGCAGAGCACGCCGTTTCCCCGTCGCCGAGCCATCCCCGGCCCGTGAACTTGTCAGAGGGTCGAACTCCGCGCCTCCGGTCACCGTCGACTCGACGGTCTTGGCCGACGCGCGACCGTCGCCGTGGGACGCTGCGACGGGCCGCCCGGCGTCGGCGGTCAGGGGCTTGACGACCAGGGATGCCGCGGCACCGTCGCCATCCGCCTCAAGTGCCTCGCCGGCCAGCGGCCACGCCTCGCCACCCGCCGTGCGGGGCAGGCCTCGACGGATCGACCGCGCGTACGTCGCCACCGCCGGTCAGGCCTTCTTCGCCTCGAGCGCCGCGATGAGCTGCGGCACGACCGTGAAGAGGTCGCCGACGACGCCGAAGTCGGCGATCTCGAAGATCGGGGCATCCCCGTCCTTGTTGATCGCGACGATGGTCTTGGCGGTCTGCATGCCCGCCTTGTGCTGGATCGCGCCCGAGATGCCGAGCGCGACGTAGAGCTGCGGCGACACCGAGACGCCCGTCTGCCCGACCTGATAGGACTGCGGCACGTAGCCGGCGTCGACCGCCGCCCGGGACGCGCCCACTGCCGCGCCGAGGACGTCGGCGAGCTGCTCGACGAGCGCGAACTTCTCCCCCGAGCCGAGGCCGCGACCGCCGGAGACGACCTTCGTCGCACCGCGCAGCTCGGGCCGCGACGAGGCGAAGACGGCCTCTTCGACGGACTCGATGGATGCCGCGGGCCTCCCCGACGCCGGGACGCTGAGGGTCTCGACCTCGGGTGTCCGCGCCTCAGCGCGCGCTTCGATCGCGCCCTGGCGGATCGTGATGACCGGAGCACCCCACGTCGCGGCGGAGTCGACGTTGTAGGCCCCGCCGTAGACGGAGTGGTGCGCGACCACGCCCTCGGCATCCCGTGAGACGCCGACGGCATCCGCGCACAGCGCCGCGCGGTTGCGCGCGGCGAAACGGGCCGCGACATCCCGCCCCTCGACCGAATTCGACGCGAGGATCGCATCCGGGCGTACGAGGCTCGCCGCAGCGCTCAGCGCGTCCACTTGAGGAAGCGTGAGCAGCGACGAATCACCGGCCGCCGTCAGTACGATGGCGGCACCCAGGTCCCCCGCCGTCGAGGCGATTTCTGGAGCATCGCCACCGACAGCAAGTGCGACAGGGGTGCCCACCGACGCCGCCGCTCCCAGTAGCTCGGCCGAAGATTTTGCGAGATCCCCAGAAGGGGTGATGTCCAGGAGGACCAATATCGAGTCGGCAGGAAACTCAGCCATTTCTTCTTCCTCACGCGAGCCGGTTCTGGGCGAGGAACTCGGCGAGCTTCTCGCCCGCGTCGCCCTCGTCGACGATCTTGACCCCGGCCGCACGCGGCGGCTTCTCGGTCAGCGCGATGACGATCGAGTGTGCGGCGCTGTGGTCCTCCGCCTCGATCGAGAGGTCCGCGAGCGACAGGGTCTCGAACGGCTTCTTCTTCGCCGCCATGATCCCCTTGAAGTTGGGGAACCGCGCATCCGGCAGCGCCTCCGTGATCGAGATGACGGCCGGCAACGGCGCCGAGACGCGCATCGTGCCTCCGTCCGACGCCCGCTCGCCCGCGACGGAGCCGTCGGCAATCTCGACCGAGTTGAGCCACGTCGCACTCGGGACGCCGAGCAGCTCCCCGATCATCGCGGGGATGACTCCGCCGGCTCCGTCCGTCGAGAGGTTGCCACCGATCACCAGGTCGAAGCCGATCCGCTGAAGCGCCGCGGCGAGCACCTCGGCCGTGAGGACGTGATCCGCCCCGAGGAGGCCGTCGTCGACGACCTGCACGGCGGACGCAGCGCCCATGGCGAGGCCTCGACGCACCGTCGCGGAGGCCGACGCGGGTGCCACCGAGAGGACGACGACCTCCGCGCCCGGGTTCTTGTCGGCGTAGCTGAGTGCCACTTCGAGGGCTCGCTCGCAGGTCTCGTCCATGACGGCTTCGCTCGCGGCGCGATCGGCGAGTCCCGTCTCGAGGTCGAGCTTGCGATCCCCGTAAGTGTCCGGGACTTCCTTGACCAGGACAACGATCTTCATACGCGTGCGCTCACAATCCCCGGCTCATACTAGATGCCGAACGGCTATACTTATTTGAGTATAACGCGCATGACGCCGCACCGCTCCTGAAGGCTGAAGTCCTCAGCGACCTCGCGGCCAAGTGGGGTGAGACGACCATGTTGGGAACCCTCGTCGGGGACTCCGTGGGCGCCGAGGTTGCAAAGACTCGAGAGACCCACGTAGGGCTCAACATCGGTCAGTCCGTCGCCGAGCACACCGGAATCGCGGTGCCCATCATCAACGGCAATGCTCCGGTTACCACGACGCTGGCCGTGGCCGGGCCTTGGTAACACATGGAAGACAACGTAGAAGCCATTGCTGCGACATGCTCGCGGCAGCAAGAAGTATCTCCAGCTGATCCGATATCGAAGCACTTCGCCCGGTCATGCGTTCGCGTGGGGACGGGCGAAGCGCTTCAACGACCTTCGTAGACGGGCGGCCGCTTCTCAAGGAAGGCGCGCATTCCCTCCTTCTGGTCTTGCGAGTCGAACAGCACCTGGAATGCCCGACGTTCAAGGAGGAGCGCGGTGTCCAGTGGCACGTCAGCGCCGTATCTGACAACCTCCTTGATCGCCGCAACCGCAAGCTGAGGCATCCGCGCGACATCCTCGGCAATCTCATCCGCCCGCTTCAGCGCGTCACCGTCTGCTACGATCTCCGAAACTAGCCCGATCGTGTGCGCCTCCGTAGCGGAGATGCGGGCCCCCGTCAGCAGCATCCGCATCGCCTGATACCGGCCGACTGCGCGAAGCAACCGCTGGGTACCGCCGGCGCCGGGAATAACACCAAGGAGTATCTCCGGCTGGCCGAAGCGCGCCGTCTCTGATGCGACGATCATGTCGCAGCAGAGCGCGAGTTCGCATCCACCACCCAGTGCGTAGCCCTCCACGGCCGCGATGAGCGGCTTCGAGCAGTCGCGCAGGGCGCTGAACATGCGATCGGTCACGCGAAGTGTGTGCTCCACCGGAGTGAGGTCGGCCATCTCAGAGACGTCAGAACCGGCGACGAAAGCCCCGCCGGCACCGGTGATCACGAACGCGCGCACTGAGGGATGCTGTTCCAGCTCGCTGACAGCCGCCGCAACGCGGTCCTTCACCTCGATATTCAGTGCGTTTCGGCGTTCCGGACGGTTGATCGTCACGCGAATCACGCCCGGAGCACTCTCCTCTACGTGGACAATCTCCGTGGAAAGTGCCGCGGCTCGTTCTGCGGCTCTCGTTTCATGAGTCATCGAGGTTTCCTTCACGGGCTTGATCTGTTGGGAGGAGGATTACGGAGCAGGGTTCGCGACGATGAGCCCGTCTACAGCGATGACACCCTCCCCCTCCCCGCGCACGAGGAGGGGGTTGATCTCTGCTTCACTGACGCCTGGCGTCTCACTGTGCGCGAGCTGTGACATGGACACGATGGCGTTTGCAAGCCCAGCGATGTCGCCCCGCGGAAGACCTCGGTAGCCACGTACTCCGGTCAGCGCCTTGACCTCGCCGATCATGAGCTCTGCTTCCGCGAACGAGACGGGTGCCACGCGCACCGAGATGTCACGGGAGATCTCGGCGAGCACGCCGCCGGCGCCCAGCAGGACGACGGGTCCGACCTCGGGGTCCCGGCGGAACCCGAGGATGACCTCTATCAGACCTTTCACCATCTCCTGCACGAGAACGCCTTCGATTACCGCGCTCGGGTGCGAGGCAGACACCTGCTCCCTGATTCGCTCGACCGCGGCCTCGAGCTCGGCTTCGTTCGCGATCCCGAGCACCACGCCGCCTGCCTCGGTCTTGTGCGCAATGTCGGCGGAAAGCACTTTGGCAGCGACCGGGTATTCAAGCCCACGGCCCTTCAGCGTCGCTGCATGGTCCGGGCGGATGACGGTTGTGCGCGCGGTGCCGATGCCGAGAGCCGCGAAGACCTCGGCGGCCTGCGCCTCATTGGGGCCTGTGGCTCCGAAGCCGGACAGCAACTCATGAACGGCGCTCATGTCCGTTCCAGCGTCGAACTCGAGCTTCGCCGGTTCGACCCACGCGGTCCATGCACGGATGGCATCCGCGCATGCCTCCGGCGTGCGGAATCCAGCAACCCCGGCATCGGTCAAAGTTTCCAGCGCATCTGGCGCATGCGGTGCGAAGAAGCCTGCGAGAGGCTTTCCGAATCGGGATGCCTGGACGATCGGCCCTGCGGAGATCTCCGGCTGGAATTGGGCGGAGCTGCCCGCGATGGCCAGGACGAGGTCACAGTGGTCGGACGCGGCCAGCTCGTCGATGACGGCCCCATAGACATCCGCGCGAGTACCGGCATGAGTGAGGTCTGTGAGCGGCCCGCTCGGGATCGTCACACCACGGTCCGCGAGTGAGGTCACGAGCTCGGCGGGTGGCGCGACGATGTCGACCCCGAACGACCCCAACCGATCGACGACTGTCGCGGCGCCGCCTCCCGTCGTCGACATCACCGCGACGCGGTGGGAGGGGGACGGACGATGACCCGAGATCATCGCAGGTAGCTCGAACATGGTCTCGATGTTGTCGATCCGAATGATGCCGTGCGCGCGGAAGAACGCGTCGGAAACCTCGGCGGAGCCGGCCATGGCGCCCGTGTGCGAAGCGGCGAGGGTTCGCCCCAGATCGGAACGGCCGAGCTTGTAGGCAACGACCGACTTGCCGGCATCGACGGCGCGACGTGCGGCGACGGCGAGCCGGGGCGCGTCGCGAATAGTCTCGAGGAAGAGCAGGATCGTCTCGGTCTGCGGATCATCGACGAGCCAGTCGGTGAGTTCGCCGACGGCGAGATCGCTCTCATTGCCGATCGAAACGACCTTCGAGAAGCCCACCCCACGTCCAAGGCCGCGGGAGAGCAGACCGCCGGTCATGCTTCCCGACTGGGAGATGATCGCGAGAGATCCGGACTTGATCGGTAGCTGCTCGATCGCGGCGTTGACGGAAAGAGCGCAGGAGGGCTCCGTACTCAGGATTCCGCTGCAGTTCGGCCCCAGAAGGCGAAGTCCGCCGGCTCGAGCACGCTCCACGATGGCGTCCTGAGCGGCCTTGCCCTCAGGCCCCGACTCGGCGAACCCGTCGGCGTAGATGGTGGCGACTGGCACGCCCTTCTCGATGCAATCGTCTATGACCGCAGCCACGGCCCGACCCGGAACCATGATGAAGGCGTGGTCGATCTCATCGGGGTAGGCCGTAACGGAAGGGAACGCCGGCTCGCCGAAGATCACGTCCCTATGCGGATTGATGGGGACTATGGTCCCCTCGTAGCCGTGGTGACGCAACGAGCGCTGCGGACGTGCGGTGTGCTTCGTGGCATCACTCGATGCTCCGACGAGGGCGATCGTCCGCGGGGCGAAGAGCGCATCGAAGACGCGGCGTTCACCGATGGATGCGGGGCTGGTGCGGGGTTCCACCATCAGTCCTTTCAGGTGCGCTGGGAAAAGCGGCGCTCGAACACCGTCTCGGCGATGCGGTTCAGCAGCATCTCAATCGTGCCCCCGGCGATCATCCATCCGCGGGTGCGTCGAAGGCAGTACTCGACGAGCAGCTCATCGCTATAGCCCATGCCGCCGAGGACCTGCAGGGCCTCGTTGGTGACGTCGAATCCGTTCCTGTTGCAGATCACCTTCGCGATGGCCGTCTCCTCGGCCGACGGGAACCCGGTGTCGGCATTCACCGCGGCGCGATAGAGGAGGAGCTGGGCGGCGTCGAGCTTGATCTTCATCTCGGCGAATTTCCACTGCAGGCCCTGGAACTCGGCAAGCGGGCGACCGAACTGCTTGCGCGTCAGTGCGTGCTCCTTAGCGATCTCGTAGGAGTAGCGACCGAGCGCAAGAGCGCGCGCGCTATTACCGATTCGCTCGACGTTGAAGCCGCTGATCTGCTGCTTGAAGCCGCCTTCCCCGAGAAGAACGTTCTCGGCCGGAATGTAGACGTTGTCGAAGAAGATCGGGTTCCAGTCCTCTCCCCCCATGAACCGGGCGGGCGCACCGAAGCTCAGGCCCTCCGCGCCGCGCTCGATGAGCACCGAGCCGATGCCGTTCGCACCCGGGCCGAAACGGACATAGGTCAGGAAGACGGAGGCGTGCAGGCCATGCGTCGTGAAGATCTTGGTGCCGTTGATGCGGAACCCGTCGCCGTCCGGCGTGGCTGTCGTCGTCAGCTCCGTGACGGCAGAACCGGCATCGGGCTCCGTCATGGCGACGCAGATGAGTCCGTCGCCCTCGAGGAGGGGCTTCAGGAAGCGCTCCTTCTGGTCGACCGTCGCGAAGTTGGCGAGCACCCGGAGCGCGCCGAAGTTGCCGGCCTGGATGACGTCAGCGCTGCGAGGACAGACCGCGGCGATCTGCTCGATGGCGATGACGGCGTCCATGAGGGTGCCGCCGCCGCCGCCGTCGGCCTCGTCGACCGTCAGCCCGATCAGCCCGGTCTCGGCCATCTTCTTCGCGACATCCCAGGGATACTCGCTGCTGTGCGCGCGCTCGTGCGCGCCTTCCGCCAGCTCCCGTTGCGCGAACGTGCGCACGAAGTCGCGGAATTCCTTCTGTTCTGAGGTCAGCTCGAAGTCCACGCTTGCCTCTCCTTATCTGTGTCTGAACGGATGCTCGCGTCAGCGCGGCGGCATCCGGATCGCACCATCCAGTCGAATGGTCTCGGCGTTGATGTACTCGTTCTCCAGGAGGGCGACAGCCAGATGCGCGTAGTCGCGGGGGTTGCCCAGGCGGGAGGGATGGGGGACGGCTGCGGCGAGGCCCTCTCGAATGTCCGTGCGGAGTCTCGCGAGCATCGGCGTATCGAACGTTCCCGGGGCGATCGTATTCACCCGGATGCCACGGCTCGCGAGGTCACGCGCCGCTACCAGCGTCAGCCCATGCACTGCCGCTTTTGATGAGGTGTACGCGGCCTGCCCGATCTGGCCATCGAATGCCGCGACCGAGGCCGTGAGCACGATCGAACCGCGATCGCCGTCGAGAGGCTCATTCTTGCCCATGCGTGCAGCGGCAAGGCGCAACACGTTGTAGGTCCCGATGAGATTGACCGAGACGACGTTCTTGAAGCTCTCCAGGTCGCCGGGAGCGCCCTCCTTGTCGACGATACGCAAGCGGTCACCGCCTCGACCCGCGCAGTGAACTGTGCCGCGAAGCGGTCCCCGCGTTTCGGCCAGGTCGAGCGCCGCCGAGACCTGCTCATCATCCAGGATGTTGGCGACCGCGAACCCTGCACGGTCGCCGAGCTTCTCGGCAGCAGCGGTGCCGCTCGCTTGGTCCATGTCGACGATCGTTACGAAGGCACCGCGCTCGAGTAGAGCCTCCGCTGTAGCCAACCCGAGACCGGAGGCGCCCCCGGTGACGAGGACGGATGTTCCGTCAAGATGCATGCTGAGTTCCCTTCAGAGGACGTCGCTAGGAGACGAGCTCGAGGATCGACGCATTGGCAGTCCCCCCCGCCTCGCAGATCGCCTGTAGGCCGTACCGAATGCCGTTGTCACGCATGTGATGGACGAGGCGCGTCATCAGAATCGCCCCGGAGGCCCCCAATGGGTGCCCGACTGCGATAGCACCGCCGAGCGGGTTGAGCCGGGCGGGGTCCGCTCCCGTCTCGTCGAGCCACGCCAGTGGAACGGTTGCGAAGGCCTCGTTCACTTCGAAGGCACCGATATCCGAGATCCCGATGCCGCTCTGCTTGAGCAGCTTCGCGGTGGCGGGAATGGGTGCGGAGAGCACCATCTTGGGGTCGTCACCGACTGCGACTCCGCTGTGCAAGCGGACGATGGGAGTGAGGCCCAGCTCCGCGGCTCTCTCGGGGGTGGTCACGATCACGCCGGCCGAGCCATCGGAGATCTGCGACGAGTTGCCGGCCGTGACCACGCCGTCCTCGTCGAACGCGGGTTTCAGGCCAGCGAGGGCCTCGAGGGAGGAGTCACGGCGAATTCCCTCGTCGACCGCCATGTCTGGCACTTGCGGGATGTTGATGAGCTGCTGGTCGAACGCCCCGGAGTCGGTGGCGGAGGCGGCCTTCGCATGCGAGCTCAGGGCGAACTCGTCGAGCCGCTCCCTGCTCAGATTCCAGCGCTTCGCCATCATCTCGGCGCCGGGCCCTTGGTCGAACGCTTCGGCGTCGTACCGGATCTTCATGCCAGGCCCGTAGGGCTCTCCGACGGCACGCGTCGCCCCGAGAGGCACTCGACTCATCGACTCGACTCCGCCCGCCACGACGAGGTCGTATCGACCCGACATGACGCCCATTGCGGCGAACTCGATGGCCTGTTGGCTCGAGCCACACGCGCGGTTGATGGTCACTCCCGGGATCGACTCGGGCCAGCCCGCAGCCAGCAGTGCGAACCGGCCCACGTTCCCGGACTGGTCCCCCAGCTGAGTGACGCAGCCCCACAGGACGTCGTCGACCAGCTCCGGAGCGAGGCTCGTCCGCTCGAGCAGCGCGTTGAGCACCCCCGCGGATAGATCCACCGGGTGGACATCGGCCAGAGCCTTTCCTCGCCGCCCGATGGGCGTCCGAACAGCTTCCACGATCACCGCTTCATGCACGGTGGCACTCCCTTCACCGGGGGCCGGAGCCCATCCCGCCCATGCACAAGTACTTGACCTCGAGGTAGTCATCGAGGCCGTAGTGTGATCCTTCCCGTCCGACGCCGGACTCTTTGATGCCACCGAATGGGACAGCTTCATTGGCCATCAGCCCGACGTTGGACCCGACCATTCCGGACTCGATCTGTTCCGACACACGCCACACCCGGGCGATGTCGCGGCTGTAGAAGTACGCCGCCAAACCAAATTCGGTGTCGTTCGCGGCCGCGATGACGTCCGCTTCCTCGCGGAAGCGAATCAGCGGGGCGACAGGACCGAACACTTCTTCGCGGGTCAGCCGTGACTTGCGACTGACGTCGCCCAGTACGGTGGGCTCGAGGAAGGCGCCTTCGGGGTCAGGACGTCCGCCGCCGGTGAGCACCTTGGCACCCTTGTCCACTGCGTCGTCGATGAACTCGATCACCTGATCGACCGCCGACTTGTTGATCAACGGACCCATCGTGACATCCGCGTCGAGACCGTTTCCGATCCTGAGTTCCTCGACCTTTGCGACGAGCTTCTCCGCGAACTCGTCGTAGACGTCCTCGTGAATGTAGAAGCGGTTCGTCCCTACGCACGCCTGTCCCGAGTTGCGGAACTTCGAGGCCACAGCCCCCTCGACGGCCGCATCGACGTCAGCATCGTCGAACACGATGAAGGGCGCATTCCCGCCCAATTCGAGCGCCAACTTCTTCACCGTGCTGGCGCTCTGCTCCATCAGAAGCTTCCCCACGCCGGTCGACCCGGTGAACGACAGCTTTCGCACCGCGGGGTTGGAGGTCAACTCCTTGCCCATCTCGCGCGATGCACCTGTGATGACGTTGAACACCCCCGCGGGGATTCCCGCTCGCAGGGCGAGGTCAGCGAGCGCGAGCGCGCTGTAGGGGGTCTCCGTCGCCGGTCGGACAACCATGGTGCAACCTGCCGCGAGCGCCGCCGCCACTTTCCGGGTGATGATCGTGTTCGGGAAGTTCCACGGCGTGATGGCGGCACAAACGCCGACTGGCTGTTTGATCACGACGATGCGGCGGTCGTCCGCCGGCGTCGGGATGGTGTCGCCGTACGCGCGGCGCGACTCCTCCGCGAACCATTCGATGAACTGGGCGCCGTTGACGATCTCAGACAGCGCCTCCTTGAAAGGCTTGCCCTGTTCTTGCGTGAGCAGTCGGGCCAGGTCCTCCTGGTTCTCGATCACCAAGTCGAACCACCGCCGCAGCAGGCGCCCGCGGTCTTTTGCGAGGATCGCACGCCAAGGGCCGAATGCGGCGTGTGCGGCCTCCACGGCACGACGCGTCTCCGTTTGCCCGAAGAAGGGGACAGTGCCCACGGCCTGCCCGGTCGCGGGGTTCAGCACCGCGACAGTCTCTCCGGAGTCGGCGCCGATCCACTCCCCACCGACAAGGCAAGCCTCGCGGCGAAGTGAAGGATCCCTCAGGCCCAGATCACTGACCATCTTCATCTCCGGGCAGCGAGGGCATCTCCTCAACGCCGAGGGGGCCGGCCTTCCACGTCTCGTGGAAGTTGCTCGGGTAGGGGTACCAGATGGCCCGGTACTGCGGCGTCAGCAGCTCCGTGTCCACACTGATCAGCGTCGGCTTGCGAGAATCGATCGCCGCCTCGAGCGCCGGCTTGAATTCTTCGGCTTTCGAGACACGTACTCCGACCGCACCCATGGCCTCCGCCATGGCCGGGAAGTCCGGGCCCCAGAGCTCCTCCTCGCCGACCTTGCGGTAGTCGCACATCGACTCGCGTCCGTAGACGCGCAGCATGGTCTCACGCTCGACTTGGAGGGAGCGGTTGTCCATGACGATCCAGACAATCGGGAGGCCGAGCTCCACGGCAGTGGGAACGACCGTGGCGCGCATCAGGAACGCGCCGTCGCCCAGCAGAGCGATGGCCGGCTTATCGCCATCCGCGAGGCTCGCCCCGATCACCGAAGCGGCGCTCCAACCCATCCGGTGCATGAAGCCCGAGTGAACGACGTGGCGCGAGGATGCCGGCAGGAACGCCGGGCCGAAGCTCAGCAGGTGCCCAGTGTCGAAATGGATCGAGGCATCCGGGAACTTCTCCGCGACGACCTGTGAGGTGTCGTATGTCACTCGTGCATAGTGCAGGGGTGAGATATCGGAGGTCCGCATCTCGTCCGTCTCGGCCAGCCACTCGGCACGCTTCGAATCGAGATCCGCGATCCAGGCGGTCTGCTCCTCCACACCCGATTCGCGCGCCGCCTCCGTCAGGGCGATCAGTCCGAGCCTGGCATCCGACGTCAGAGCGACCTCTGTCGGGTATGCACGGCCCAGCTCGGTCGGGTCGATGTCGATATGGATCAGCTTGGTGTTGGTCGGGATGTCGAAGAGCGTCCACGCACCCGTGTCGATGTCCGTGAAGTGCGTCCCGATCCCGATCACGACGTCGGCATTGCGCGAGCCGTAGTTGCCCTGACCGGTTCCCGCTCGGCCTATGCAGCCGAGGGAGAGACGGTGGTCCTCCGGGAAGGCCGCCTTGCCCGACGGGGTCGCTGCGACCGGGATCCCGGTCGCTTCGGCGAATTCCACCAGCTCATCCCAGGCGTTCGAGTTGGCAATGCCGCTTCCGACGACGGCGATGGGTCGCTTGGCGGACTTGATGAGCTCGATCGCCTGGCTGATACCGCTCGGGTCCGGTGCCGGCGGGCGATGCATCATGTACGGCGTCGGGTCCGGCAGGTCGTCCGGGATCAGCGTGTTCTGAATGTCGAAGGGAATGGCGAGGACGACGGGCCCGGGACGACCGGTGTGGGCGGCCTGGTAGGCGCGAAGGAACATGTCGATCGCCTGATCGGGGCGCGTCACCATGGCGGACTTCTTGACGATGGGTCGCGCGAGGCCGACGAAGTCCTCGGGTCCGTCCCGGTAGAACTCCTCGATCCCGCCACGGTCGAACCAGTGAGTGGCGCCCACGCCGACGACGACGAGCATGGCGACGGATTCGTAGTAGGAGACTGCGAGCGGCGGGATGGTGTTCAGGTTGCCGGGGCCGACGCTCGTGGAGACGACAGGCAGGGGGGGCTTGCGCGTGCGCCGCCAGTACCCATCGGCGAGCTCGATGGCGTGGTCCTCGCTCCGGGCCGCAACGCTGCGGATGTTCGTCTCGTGCACCAGCGCATCGAGGAACGCCCAGTTGCCGTGTCCGTTGAGTCCGAAGGCCACTTCCGTGCCCATCTGCTCGAGAAGCCGCGCGATTGCCCGAGCGACGGTGATCTGTCCCATAGTTGCCTTCCTTAGGCGGATTGTGTGGGTTAGTGGGAGTGAGTACCGCAACCCTGCCTTCACTCACCGCGGGATCACACCGTTCGTATTTGTGAACCGCCATTCCCATTTGCCAACATGAAGCTACTCCGCCAGCAGACCGTTCGTCAAGCCGGGCAGCCGCATCCATCGAGGCTGGTGTGCCGGACTCCACCCTTGCGCCGGGTCTCGACGCGCGCACGAGCGCAACGGCGCGGAGTCCCCAGCTCACCTCATGGAGGCGGAACTGGGGACTCCGGCTATCGCGTCGAGCGACGCCTACTTGGGGAGGGACTCCTGCGCATCCTTCAGGAGGCTGAGGTCGATGTATGTGTCTGGCTCGGGAAGCTGCTCCGGCTTGTAACCGAGGTACTCGGACAGGAACGGATAGACCGTGTCTTTGACATATTCGAGATCCATCGACATCAATCCATGCTTGTCCGCATAATCGCTCTGCATCGCCTCGATGTAGAACTTCTGTCCGGCGAGCTCGGCGTCCAAGTTGAGCCCCATGTCGGCGCCGTAATTGTCGACGGCTGCTTTCGCCCCTGGTTTGGGATCTGCGACGTCTGCCTCGTACCCTTGCGTGAGCGCGGCGAGGAATCCCACCAGGAGTTCCCGGTTCTGTTTGAGGTAATCGCGGCTGACGATGAGGCAGTCGCCGTAGTCATGCCAGCCGAGGTCGCCGACGAGCGTCGTATCGACGGGGAAGCCGCCCAGCTGAAGCGCCACCGCCGCGTTCGCGGCGTAGCCGATGTACGCGTCGACAGTCCCGTCCTTGAGGACCGTGGGGTCGGTGCCCACCTGGACGAGATCGAGGGTGAGTCCCTCCTTCTTGGCCATGCCCTCAAAGACGATTCGATCGGTGGGAGACTGGTGACCGATCTTCAGTCCGACCAGGTCCTGCAGCTTCTTGACCGGGTGCCCCTTGGGTGTGATGACAGACTGCACCTGACGCTGGAAGCCGCAGCCCAAGACCACGAGATCCGCCCCATCGGCGTTCGCCTGGATCACGTCGGAGAACTTCGACGCCACTCCGACCTGAGCATTGCCGGTCACCACCTGCTGGGAGGCGGTCGGCGCGTTCAGACCCGACGGGATGAAGTTCACATTGAGCCCGTGATCTTCGAAGAAGCCGTCATCTTTGCTCACGTAGAACGGTGCGTAGTGAGCATTCGCGATCCATCCGAACGCAACGGTGAGAGGGGAGACGGCGCCACTCTGCGTCGCTTCGTCCTCATTTGCGGCCGTCGCACTTCCGCCGCTTCCCGATGTGAGAGCGGAACTGCACCCAGCGGTGATGCTGAGCACGGCGGCGATTCCCGCGGCGACGACGATGGCGCGCACGTGCCTAGTTAGAGATTTTGACATTGTTATCCTTTCGCGAGGATTGAGGGTGAGAACGCAGCGGGTCTGCGGCTCACGCGGTGACGACAGTTGAGGTCCTGTCGATGAGCCACTGCGTGCCCAGGTACAGGAGGTATGCGAGGGTCGTCGCGATCATCGCGACGGCCCAGTTGATGTACGTGCCGTTCGGAGCAAAGCGCGCGATTCCGATGAGTCGCCCCAGGCCGCCGGTCCCTGTGACGTACTCGGTGAGGGTTGCCGCGCTCGCCGCGAGAACGGCGCAGAGTTGCAACGCCACCGCCAGGCTTCTCAGCGATCCGGGAAAGGCGGCCTGCCAGAGGAACTGAGATTTCCTCGCACCGAACGTCGCGAAGAGGTCATAGCGTGCCTTGGGCGCGGAGTTCAGCGCCGTCTTCAACATGACGAAAGTCGGGAAGCTGCACAGCAGGGCGGTGACGGCAATCGAGGTCGTGACGCCGTACCCGAGCGCCCGCGCGGTGATCGGAATGAGCACCACGATCGGGATCGCACGCAATGCATCAGCTGCCGGCCCGGCGATGCCTGCGAGGACAGGACTCCACCATGACATGACGGCGAGCAGGATGCCCGCGACCATTCCCAGCGCTATTCCGGCGAAGACGGTCCCTGCGGTCAGCGCGGTCGCTCCCACGAAGATTTCAGGGTTCGCGGCCATGTATTGCACCACGGCCCACGGAGGCGGGACCACGCTCGGATTGATATTGCCAACGGTCGTCACAAGGGTCCAGACGCCGAAGATTCCGAGGATGATGACCAGCTCGGGCAGCCATCGACGGATGCCTCGCAGCCGAAAGGCACGATTGGATCGGATCGCGGCGGTGCGGATGGTCGACGTGCTTCCGTCAAGAGCGGTCATTCGCCGTACCTCCCATGCAAGAATCGCTGCAGTAGCGTGAGAAGGATCGACGCTCCGATCGCCACTGCTGTGACGGCCGTGGCCGCGACCCACATCAATTGGACCTGGGCGTTCTGCATCGAGGAGAGGATGACGACGCCGATTCCCCGGGTGATGCCGAACCACTCCCCGAACACCGCCCCCATCACGGCGGCCGGAGCCGCGAGCCGCAAGCCATCGGCGAAATACGGCAGAGCCGTCGGCAATTGAAGGTGAGTGAAGGTCGGGAAACCGCGTGACCCGGAGATACGGAAGAAGTCGGCCTGCGCACCGAAGCTCACCTGCAGGCCGCTCAGCGTGGGCACGAAGACCCAGAAGAACACGAACCAGGCGGATATGACCGTCGGGACCACTGATGCATCGAGCGTGAGCATGAGCAACGGCCCTAGAGCCACCATGGGAATGACCCACGTGAGAACGGCCACTCGCTGCAACAAGCGGCGACTCCATCCGATGTACCGCGCGAGGAGGGCGAGCGAGACACCGAACAAGGTCCCGAGGATGTACCCGACCACGGCGGCGCCCAGAGTAGTAGGGAAGTTGCGCCCCAGCACAGCGAGGATGACCGGGTCCGTCCAGGCAGCCACGATCGATCCGATCGGGAGTAGCGCGTTGCCGAAGATCCCCGATCGCGCCACCAGTTCGTAAAGCACGAGAAGAATGCCAACTCCGAGCAGTCCTAGCACCCGCGGGTTGACTCGCGGCGAAGCCGAGACCTCTATCAACCGGGGGTTCGGGCTGAAGCTCTGCCCACTCATCGGGTGGTCTTTCCCGCCGCGACCGCAGGCTGGTTGAGCGTCGCGGTGATGGTATCCACGAGCTCGTGGAACGCAGGCTCACGGCGCAGGTCCACCGTGTGCGGGCGTTCGAAGGGGACATTGTGCACGGAGTCCACGTGTCCCGGCCGACCAGTGAGGGCGATCACGCGGTCAGCCAGGTACACCGCTTCGTCCACATCGTGCGTGACGAGAAGCGTTGTGACGGATCGTTCGGTCCAGATCCGCTGCAACTCGTCGTTCATCCGCCGCCGCGTCACGGCATCCAGGGCACCGAACGGCTCGTCCAGAAGTAAGACCGACGGCTCCATGATGAGTGCCCGCGCGAGCGAGACTCGCTGCTTCATGCCGCCAGACAGCTGTCGCGGCTTGGCCTGTTCGAAGCCCGTGAGGCCGACGAGATCGATGAACTCGCTGATCCTCGCGCGGTCGACCGGCCTCTTGGCGAGCCGGAAGGGCAGTTCAAGGTTCTTCGTGACCGTGAGCCAGGGCAGGAGCGCGCTGTCCTGGAACCCGACGCCGAGGCGATGTTGAGCCACGATCCGTCCGGGCTTCTCGCCGCCGACGGCGATGCTTCCCGACGTGGGCTCCTCCAGAGCGGCAACGAGGCGCAACAGCGTCGACTTGCCGCATCCGGAGGGTCCGACCAGGGCGACGAACTCCCCCCGCTCGACCGCGATGGAGACGTGATCGAGGGCCCTGACGGTTCCGCTCTTCTTGGTGACGTACTCCACGCTGACGTCGTCGACGTGGATTGCCTCACCCCGTGCCAAGACTGTGGCTGGCGTTGCGCTGACCATCGATCTATCGACCTTTCCGCGCCGATCCTTCATCGGATTGGCGCATTTCCTCTTCCTCGAGGATTTTGAGTGGGGAGGTGGCCAGAGCGTGGTGGCACTGAGCCGTCGGGTTAAGCGGATTGGGCGCTAATCGGCGCCGAGCATCACGGAGATGATGGTGGCCGGCTCGGGGCGCCTGTTGCTCCACGAGTGTTTCGTTCCTCGCTGCACGAGTGTGTCGCCGGGGTGCAGGACGACTTCGCCTTCCTGCATGACGCACCAGAGCTCGCCTGAGATCACGGTGATGATGTCGACCGACTCGGTCGCGTGAAGGCCCGGAATCCCTTCGTCATCTCCCTGCGACAGTGGCCCGCTCTGGTCGAAGTACCCGAGCGAACGATCCCACTCCGCGTCTGGCGGAAACGTGACGGAACGCACGAGCAGACCGGTCTTCGGGGGCTTCGCAAGGATCTCCTCGCAGCCGTCGCCATCTGAGAACGCGACAGGCAGCTGAGTAACGCGCCAGATGTCGTTCTTGGTGTTCCCCGGCGTGACAAGTCGGTGGGGTGTATTCGAGTCGACCTCGATCACCGACCGACCGTTTCCGTCCACTCCCGTGATCACGCGTCGAGCGTGAGCATCGCTGTACTTTTCTGTCGTCACGAGCTACCCAACCATCCAATCGTCGAATGTGCTCCAGGCCGGAATGAGCGAGGCTCTCAGCCGTGGTTCCGTCCCGAAATGCGCACGGCTGTAGCGTATAATGAACAGAACGGGGTGTCAAGGCTTTCCGCCAGCAGGAAAACCCGTCGGGTTGTCATGCTGGACGCCGGTCGACACGGGGCGCGCCGAAGGGTGTTCTCGGCCCTCCCCGGTGCGCACTCCCCCGGGGATCAGCCCGAGACTGCTGCCGCCCGAGGCAGGCATGGGCTCGGCCCGGCCGAAGCAGGCATGGGCGCGGTCCGACCGAAGGACTTCTCTTATGCAGGGGACAGCTCGGCCAGGCCAGCCGCGCTGCGATACATATTCATCGTTCGAAGGACGCCGTCCTCCATCGAGAATCGACTGCGGATCCCGAGCTCCTTTTCAGCTCGACCGGCGTCGAACTGGTAGCTCCAGATGGTGGAGTGGGAGGCAGGCAAGCCGACGGGTCCGACTTCTGCCGTGATTTTTGCTCCCGGGACCAGAGATCGCACGTAGTCGCACGCCTCAGCCAGGGGACGGTAGTCCCCGCTGGTCAGGTACGTGTCGCCGGCCGCGGCGTGCTCGTCCAGCGCGCGCACGAAGGCGCTAGAAACGTCTTCGACATAGTGGAAGTCGAGTGATCGTTCAGTGTAGGGCACGACAACCCGCTCCCCTGACTCGATCGCGGGCTGATACATCAAGTTGAACAACCACGAGCTGCCGCTCCCACGGAGTGCTTTGACGTGCTCGCCATACCCGTAGACGCGGCCGGGCCTCAAACCCGTGATATCGACCCCGCGGTCGAGTGCGTACATCCGGGCGAGCTGCTCACCCACGACCTTCGTGGCTCCATAGAGGTTCCGCGGGTCGTAGGGGCTCTCGTCGCTCACGGTTCCCTCCGGCCCGACGGAACGAGGGCCATAGACACCGATGGAGCTGGCCCACACAACCTTTTCGACTGACGCCCGAGCGGCCGCTTCGAACACATTGGCCGTGCCTTCGGAATTGACTCGTATGGAAGCGCCCGGATGAAGGGTTGCGGCGGACGTCATGATCGACGCCAGATGCACGATCCGGGTCACTCCAGCGCCCTGAACCGCACCAGTCACAGCCTCGAAGTCCGTGATGTCACCCACGATGACGGTGGCGCGATCGAGCAGTCCGCCACCAATGAGTGCATCGGTGAAGCCCAGGTCCGGCAGATCGAGGGTTGGGGGCCCTCCGGGCCCGCCGAATCGGCCGTAAAGCACGACTTCCTCACCGGCAGCCAGCAGGTCCCGCACGATGTAGCTGCCGATGAACCCTGTGCCCGTCACCATGACAGTCAATGCATCCTCCAAATTCTCGTGGTGACACGCCCCGCCAACGCCATCAGGATCCTGGACCGCTCGTAGGGTGCCACTCCACAATCAGTCGTGCTGGCCGAGTCGACGCTCAGTGGACGGTCGTTCCGGCCAAGCGCTCGAGTTGCGCGATGATCTTCGAGTCGATCTCGATGCCCTCGCGCTTACTCGCCTCACGTCGTGCATATGCCGCCTCCGACGGAATTCTGATGGCTGGCGATCCCTCGACCGTCGGAGTGCTCCGGACGGAATCCAGATACTCCTTCATGACGTCGCCGAGCTCATCGGGCGAACGGAGCAGGCCGGGGTCGAACGCCAGGAAGAAGAACGCCGTATCGGCGAGCTGCCCACGCCCCAGGTCGGCGCCTGCCATCAGACCGAAAAGCTGGACCGCTAGCGAGAGGCCGAACCCCTTGTGACCACCGAAAGGAAGGATGCCACCTTCCAGTGCGGCAGCCGGGTCGCGCGTCGGCCGGCCCTTCGCATCCACGGCAACATTCTCATCGAGGGGCAGATTCAGGGTTCGGCTGAGCAGGACATCGCCGTGCGTGGTCGCCGCGGTGGCGAAGTCAAGGATGAATGGGTCGGGAGCCTTCGGTATCGCGACGGAGACCGGGTTCGTCCCGAGACGCGGTTGGAGGCCACCGAGCGGCACAACCACGGGAAAGGCGCTAGTGAAGTGGATGGCCGCCAGCCCCTGCCGAGCGATACGTTCGACGTAGTAGGCGCACCTCCCACTGAAGTACGTGTTGAAGGCCCCGACGACGGCAACCCCGGACGCCTTCGCCTTCTCAGCCGCGATGTCAGCGCTTCTTCGCGCAACGAGGTATCCGATGTTCGCTGCTCCATCGAGCATGGCTGACACCGGCGTCTCCCGAACCACCGTGATCTCACCGGGGTTTGGCCATCGCGGTCGCTCCTCGGCGATTGCCAAGATTCGCGGCAGCCCGGCGAAGCCATATCCGCACATCGCGGCGTCGACCAGGTGATCGGCAACGATGCCCGCCTGTTCTCGGTCGTAGCCGAGCGATTGCAGGCTCCTCGTGGCGAGCTCCGCAGCTGATTGAACGCTCATCGTCACGGTAGACGGAAAACTATCCATTCGATCACTCCTCCAGACTGCGCGGGTACACCCGACGCAATCGAATCAATTGCGCTTGAGCCGGCCTAGGCGCGGCTGGGGTCTGCTTCGTTCCCGGCCGCGTATTGGTTGTCGGAGACGGCATCTCCCCACGAAACCCCGCCGAAGGTCACGGCGGTGTGCATCATCGATCGCTCGCTTGTAGCCCCGTGCCAATGCTCGACGTTCGGCGGGGTCCATACGATGTCGCCGGCGACGACTCGGGTGGCTCGTTCCCGGTCACCGACGAATCCCTCACCATGCTCGATGATCAGAAGCTGGCCGCCGGGATGACTGTGCCAATGGGTTCGCGCGCAAGGCGTGAAGAATACGTTCCCGACCGTGACGCCGTGTTCATCCGTCGTAGGCGCGTCGCGCCACAGCTCACCCGTGTACGTCCCGGAGGCTCTCTGGCTGGGCGAGCCGTCCGTCGTGCTGAAGACAGTGATCATGTGCGCTCCCTCGGCGGTCGTCGCGAATGCGGCTGAATCGATCAGCATTCTGAATGCTTGTACGATAGTACGAATTTGGCGACGCGGTCAAGTGCGGCATGCGCTACGGTCTGCGGGCTCGTCGAGATCGCGCTTCGCTCGAATCCCGGCGCACCGTTCACCGGCCGCGGCCCGCGCGGAAGGTGCACGGCGCAAGGGAGACCCGCAGTCGATGGACCCAAGCGCAGCCAGTTCTCGGACCCGCCGCGCGAGCACCTGCACGCCCGAACCGGACCCAGACGTCATGTTGGATAAAAAGGGTCAAGATCACACCGCGGCTAGGGTAGCGGGACTCGCCGCCGAGCCGGATGAGGAGGGATGACCCGTCCTAACCGGCGTTCTGCGAGAGCGCCTCGGCCGCCGCCTTGACATCCGCCTTGATCTCGGGGAGGCGATCGACCATCCTCGATGCAACGCCGGCTAGCGTGATCGCGAAGATCACATCGCCGGTCCTGTTCACGATCGGGCTGGACACCGCCATCTCGATCCCGGTGTTTCCCCCGGCGTTCACCGCGACTCCGGTCTTGCGCACCTCGGCGAGTTCTCCTCGCATGGTCGATATTGTTTCGGCATCCAGCCTCTGACGTCGGAAGTACGCGTCCAGGCGCTTCTCGTCCATGTAGGCGAGAAAACACTTGCCCGAGCTTCTCGGCCACAGCGAAAGACGAGTGCGAGGCATCGGTGCGGCACGAATCAGTGCATCCTTCGGCTCCACGATCTCAAGATGAACGGTACTGTCCCCGACAAGCTTGGAGAGTATCGCCGTCTCTCCCCACCGCTCAGACAGTTCCTCCAGGGCGTTGCGGTAGGAAGCAGCAACGAGAACCTCCTCGGATACGACGAGGCTCGAGATCGCGGGTCCTACGTGATAGCGACCCCCCGCCTCGCGAAGGTAGCCCGTCGTGAGCAAGCCCTTCACAAGGCCGTGCACGGATGACTTCGGCGCATCGACGTGCTCCGCCAGATCCCCGAGCCGGGCACCGCGCTGATCGTTCACGACGACGAATTCGAGTATGGCCATGACTCGCGCGACCGTTCGATGCTCGCCGGCGACTGGCCGTTCGACTGCCTCCGTGGTCATTCCACAACTCCTTCGTGATCCGATGACGCGACGTCCTCAGCGCCAGCAATGCAGACGATGCGCGTCTGAGAGGACAGTCGATTTGCGAGACGCCGTCGAAAGCGACATCCGTATCGCCCCCTACCCATTCTCGCAGACGTTTTCGCATATAAGGACGCATCAGCCGTTGGCGTGGGTGCGCTCCCGACGCGAGCGTCGGCGTAGTCGCGTCTGAGCGGATCAGGCGGCGCTGTCCTCGAACTTTGCCGCGTGTTCGAACTCTGCAGGAAGGCCGATCGACTTGAGCTCGGTGTAACCTGCAAGCCCTTCCGGTCCGGCTTCCCGTCCGATGCCGCTCGACTTGAACCCCCCCGCCGGAGCCGTCAGTCCGATCGTGTTTCCGTTCAGTTCGACGACCCCTGTGCGGAGCCGAGCGGCGACGTCGAACCCGTGGGCCAAGTCACGTGTGTAGACGGCCCCGTTCAAGCCATAGTGCGAGTCGTTCGCGATCGCAATCGCCTCCGCTTCGGTGTCGTACGAGAACACCGCAAGGGCTGGGCCGAAGATCTCCTCCTGCGCGATCCGCATCTGGGAGGTTACGCCGGTGAAGATCGTTGGCTCGACGAACCATCCTCTTTTCAGGTTCGCTGGACGACCCCCGCCGCGTACGACGACCGCTCCCTCGTCCTTGCCGGACTGGAGGTATCCCTCGACCCGCTCACGATGCGTCGACGTGACCATTGGGCCGATCTGCGTCTCCGGGTCGGTCGGGTCACCGACGGGCATACTATCCATCAGGCCGATCAGACCGTCAACGAATTCCTCGTGGCGACTGCGAGGCACGACCAACCGCGTCTTCAGACTGCAGATCTGTCCGCTGTTGCGGAGAGACTGCCTGCGAAGAGTCTCAATTCCACTCTCGAAGTCGGCGTCCTCCAGGAAGATCGCTGCCGATTTGCCTCCGAGCTCGAGCGTCACGCGACGAAGGTCATTACCACACAGGCTCGCGATTCGGCGGCCTGCCATGGTGGAGCCCGTAAACGTCACCTTGTCTACATCGGGACGCGTCACCAGATACTCACTGACGGCTCGATCGGCCGGAAGAATACTCACGACACCTTCAGGGATCCCTGCTTGTGTGATGAGATCCGCGAGGATGTACGAGTCCAGCGACGTCTCGGGCGAGGTCTTCAGGATGACGGAGCATCCGGCCAGCAACGCGGGGGCTACCTTCTGGATAGCCGTCATCTGCGGCACGTTCCAGGGAACGACTGCGGCAACAACACCCACCGGTTCGCGTGTCACCAGGGCTCGACTTGCACCGTAGCGGCGTTCCGTCTCGAAGGGGAAGCTTTCCGCCACCTGCGCATAAGCCTCGAACATCGCCAACGGGACCCCGAACTGCATCCAGTGCGACTGCGTGATGGGACAGCCCATCTCATCAGTGATGGTCTGAACGAATGCGTCCTCTTCCTTCTCGTACAGACTCCCGAGCTTACGCACCACTTCGATGCGCTCGGCGGGCGACATACGGGGCCAAGGCCCGCGGTCGAACGCTTCTCGTGCCGCTGCAACCGCGCGATCCACATCCTCCTTGGCTGCAAGCGGCAACCTCCCGATCGTCTCCTCCGACGCGGGCGAGACCACCTCGTAGCGCTCGGATGACGACGGCGAAACCCACTTGCCGGCGATATAGAGATTCTCGTACGTCCTGTCGGTCACTTTCCCCTCCTCATGATGTGGTCCTCGACGGACCTTGCGGCGCGGAGCCCGGCCCGCGCCCGTTCCAGGATGCCGAGATGAGCATCGGCCTTGTTCGGGACCTCCACCGCGGCCACCACGTCGTCAGGCAGTTCGGCAAGAAGGGCGCGCAATGGCAAGCCGCCCTGGCCGGGGTACAGGCGTCCACTTCGCGCCTCAGCGGCCAGCGCCGCGGGACCGGGCGACTCCGCGGGCGCATCGCACAGCTGGACGCAGGCGAATGTTGTGTCGGGGAGGCCCGCGAGGTCGTCGACCTGTCCTCCTGATCGGAAGAAGTGCAACGCGTCGAGGGTGATCCGGAGGTTCTCGGCACCTACCGCAGAGACCACACGAAGAGAGTCGGACAGGGTCGTCAATCCTCGGAATGCCATGAACTCGAGCATCACACCCATGCCGTGCGCCGAGGCCACGCCGCACATCTGCTTGAGAGAAGCGACCAGCGCCGTCTCCCCATCGCTCCCGTATTCCTCGAGCGATGCGGATGTGGTCGCGAACCACGACGCGCCGAGGCCGGAGGCGAACGTCATGGCCGCATCCAATGCGGGCAGGTCGAGAGAGGGACCAGCCCGAACGACCTCAATGTCGAAAACCTCCAGCGGCGAGTCAGCCAGTCGCCCGCGGATCGCATCCTGCAGGGGGGCGTCGGCCATGACATCGATGTCGGTCGACATCGTCGGGATGAGCCTCAGACCGACCCCGTCATATCCGGCCGATTCGGCCGCGCCGATCAGATCCAGGGGCGAGCAGGGCAGCACGGTCAGCGGCGAAAGCGTGAACTTGCGCACCTAGCCCCCTCCGGGCACACCGTTACGGCGGGCCGGGCCCTGTAAAGAGACAAACCGTTCATAACTAGACTCCATCATACGTCTATAGGAACTTGACGGCACGCCGTATCGGGCGTCGGACGAGAATACTGAGCGGCGGCTTCTTCGTACCATCGCGTTCACCGCGATGATCGTTCCCCCCTAGGGCAGGGTGCTGCGATCCAGAGGTTGAGGCGTCGTGTGGAGGCTCAGTCCGTGAAGACCGAGGCGCACGTGGGCAGGTCGGAGGTAGACGAGAGCGAGTCGATCCGCTGAAGCTTGTCGAAGAGATCACGGGCTTCTTGATCGGAATGAGTCTTCACTGTGCACTCGCGGAACTTCGACCAGAGCTGCTCCGTGGTGAGCGGATCATTCGCGTGTCCCGGGATCGATCTGATCGGGCCGCTCTCGATGACTTCTCCGCTCTTCAGCGTCAGCTTGACCTCCTCGGTCGGCGAGAACACCGGATCTCGCTCGTCGTACTCATCCACGGGGATGAGAGTGACCTTGGGAAAGAAGGCTTGCATGTCGGCGCGCTGCACGGTTTCATCGGCGAGCTCGGGAACGCCCATCTTTCCGAGAATCACGGCTGCCGCGATCCCGTACTGACCGCTGAACTCGGCTTCCCAACGCGTCTGCGGCCGCTCGTAGACCAGACAGGTCACCTGACCGCGGCCCATCCGCACCTCTACCGATGCCACGTCCTCCGCCTCGATCTCGCGGCCCGCCAGCATCCGAACGGTGCCGTTGAACGAGCGGTGCAGGAAGTAGCAGGTGGGGTGGAGCTTGATGAGCAGCTTATGCTTCGGGAGGTACCACTCTTTGCCGAGCTTCGACTCTGACTCGAGATCGGGCGCGCTGTCGGATGAGAATGCCATCAAGAAACCCTGCTTGTTCTCGATCGCGTCCGGTCCGGCCGACATGCCGGCCGCTGCGAGCCTTGCCGACTCCAGTCCCCCGCGCGCAGCGAGGCCTGCATGGAATCCCTTCATCATGGAGCCGAAGTTGGAGAACAGGCCTCCGGCGAAGCTCCCAGCGATAGCAACAGCCGCTGCCGCACGCTCAGCGGGCAGGCGATGCAGTACTGCGCCCGCCGCTGCCGCTGCCATCGCGCCGAAGACCGACGTCGGATGCCACCCCTTCGCGTGATAATTGCGGCTCCGGCGCCACAGCTCGCACCACACCTCGTACCCTGCGACGTAGGCGGTGGTCATGAGTCGGCCGTCCACGCCCAGGTGTTCGGCTTCGGCGAGGATCGCCGGCACGAGCACCGCACTGGGGTGTCCCGACATGGATTGGTCGTCGTAGTCCAGGGAATGGGCGATCGCTCCGGCGAGCAGAGCCGCATCCGGGGCGGGAACGCGCTCGTTCGAGAGGCACGACCGCGCCTCCGGCGATCCTGCCTGATCGACCAATGTCCGGCGCACGATCTCGGTCACCGGCTCCGGGAGGCCGACCATGATCACGCCGACCGTGTCCGTGAAGGCGTCGCGCACCATGGGGAGGACGTCTGCAGGCAGATCCTCGTAGGTCACCGAAGCCAGAAAAGTCCCAACGTCAGCTGTGAGTGAACCCACCACGCCTCCTTTGTTCGAGTGTCAGAGCGAGCCGTCGCCGTGAACCCGAAAGTGGATCCCGCGCTACGTACGCATTTCCGAACCGTTGTTCGTAAATGCCAACATACTCTTCCTGTTATCTCGCGTCAACCAGCTGCCGCGGGGAGCAAGGGTCTACCTCGATCCCTGCCCAAACCCCTCCAGCTCTTCGTCACCGCACCGTCCTGTTCGGGGCCGTGCGCAGCCATTTGTAAATAGGAATACCAATTCATTAGGATGAACGTGTTGAGAGGAGCTCTCGTGCACGATGCTGCAACGGCCCCAACTCCGGCTGTCCTCTTCCTCCGGGTGCCTCCGGTCCCCAAGGACGACACACGCAGGTATGAGGAGTGGTATGACGAGGTCCACATCCCGTATCGCCTTCGCTTGCCAGGCTTCATCGGTGCCGAGCGGTGGACGTGTGCGGGCGACGGTCCGCGTTATCTGGTCTTCTACGAACTTGCCGACATGGAGGCACTGTGGGATCGCGAGTATCTAGCGCTTCGCCGCTGGGAGGCCACGCAGCCCCCGGAGACCTTCGAGGGTGCGGGAACGACCGGTCGGCCCGGATTCGAGCGCGGCGTCTATGAGGTGAGAGGTGGGACTCCTGCTCTTGCAGGTATGAGTCGCCCGGGAGGGATCCTGCTCCTGGGATACGACCCGGAGACCTCGCACGCGGACGACTTCCGTCAGTGGGTGCGCCAGTCCTACATCGACGAACTGGGCTCGCTCCCGGGCGCTACGGCAGTGCGACACCTGGAATTGACCGAGCGCACAATGAACCCTCAGTCCGGTCTCCGGACGCCGAGGCCTCGCACGCTTCTCGCGGTCTATCTCGCAGACCCGTCGGTCTGCGACGGCCCTGTCTTCGAGGCCCACCGCCTCGCACGGTGGCGAGCTCGCGGAGTGGAGGCATCGTCTGTGCACGTGGGAAAACTCGCCATGCGAGCCGGGGACATGGTCCTCCCCTGACCTCCACGCCGACGAGCGTCGGCCAAACGGCTAATGGACGAGGTGTCAGCGCCGGGCGTTCCTGTCCGCACCCTTCTCCTCACGGTTTGCGCGGACGTTGGCGCTAAGCACTGCTGCTCGCGGTGATCAGGTCCACACCTCGTTCGGCAATCATCATCGTGGGCAAATTGAGATTCGTCCGCGTGATCCTGGGCATCACCGAGGCATCTGCGACATGAAGCCCTTCCACGCCGTGAACCGACAGATCGGACGGATCGACCACGGCCTCGGCGTCGTCGCGGGGACCCATACGCGCGGTGCACGAGTGATGCCAAGCGAGGTTCACCCGCCGTGCCAGGAAGTCGTCGAGTGCGCGCTCATCAGCGAGCAGTTCATGCAGCGTGGGGCCGTCTCGAACGATGTGATCCAGCAGGAATCGCCTCGCCCAGGGGGAGGCATCCATGACTATTGCACCCGCCCGGGTGAACCAGTCGTTGAAGAGGTTTGGTGTTCCCAGCTTCTCTATCCGCTTCGAGAGATGGGTTGGGAAGGGCATCTCTATAAGGTGTGGGTGCAGGTAATTCAGCATCAGACCAGCGCTGAGTCGGAAACCTCCGCGAAGGCGGATGAGGTCCCTTTCATCATCGAGGCAGAAGTTGTCGATGACCGGGCTGCTGAGGAGCCCAGGGCTGCCGAGCGTTACAGAACCACGCGAATACGGCATGGCCACGAAAGGACTCAGCGTCACCATGCGCTTGCCGATCGAATGCCACATCGACCGCGCGCCCGTAGAAAGAACCATATCGACGGGCTCGCAGCCCTCGACCTGTGATGAGTACCTCAGGTAGGAGAAGACCCGCCGCATAGGCGCAACCGTGCGCCCTCGCGGTTTGGTGTATGCCGATATCGAGGTCATCGGGTGATTCTGCAGGTTCTGGCCCACGCCCGGGAGGGCAGCGGTCACCGCGATCCCCTTCGACTTGAGCTCGGCGGGGTTGCCGATGCCAGAGCGCAGCAGAATGACCGGTGTCATGATCGCTCCGGCCGCGAGAACAGTGCGCCTCGACGGGACGACCAGGCTGTGACCGTCCTTGATTGCGATGACCCCGGTCGCTCGCGCGCCGATCACTCGCACGCGGATGACCTGGATGTCCGTGATGATACGGAGATTCGTCCGGCCACGTACCGCGGGGGTGAGATATTCCCTGATCGGCGCGGACCTCATCGTGCCGTCGTTGTTCAGCGGAACGGCACCGTGGCCCTCAGCAAAAGTGCCGTTCAGATCGTCCAGCCACGGATAGCCTTCCTGCACCAGCCCGTCGCTGACGGCCAGCGATACCGAATCCCATTCTTGTTTCGGTGTCCGACGGATACGGATGGGGCCGTCGTGCCCATGACCCTCATCGGAGAAATCGAGGTCAGTCTCCATCTTCTTGAAGTACGGCAGGACGTCGTGCCATCCCCATCCCCGCGCCCCCGCGGCGACCCAGGAGTCGAAGTCATCCGGCGCCCCACGGAAGGCCACCTGACCATTGACCGATGAACCTCCACCCAAGAGCATGGGCTGCTTGTAGGACACCCGAGGAGGATTTCCGCCAGGGAACCGACGGGGACTTGCCGTGGTTCCGGTGAGGTCCGGCCAGTAATACTTGGACCGCAGGACGGCTTTCCCACCGTACAGCTCCGTCAGCTCGTTCGGTCGGTCTTGCGCGTATTCGCTGCCGGCCTCCAAGAGGATCACCGTGCGCTCCGGATCCTCAGAGAGGCGAGCGGCGAGCACACAGCCGGCAGAGCCGCCGCCGACGACGATGTAGTCAGCGTCGGCTCCAAACGGCTGCAGCGTCTGTTCAGCAATCGGCGTTCGTGCCTCAATCATCAGAGATAGGTCCCTTGTTCGCAAATACGAATGCTCATTCATTATACGGTTCGGGACCGATCCTCACCATAACCAGTTCCAGTCAAACGTGCGGTAGCCGTGATGCCCATCTGGCGAGCCGCAGGCGGGGAGACTAATGAACATCGTGGCCGCGGTGACGGCTGACCACCGGCACCGACGATCCGCCCGCGCCAGCCGCAACCGCGCGGGAAGCGGCCTCAGCGTGAGGATACGAAGGCCTCCTATGCGATGTGAAGCGGTTCCTCAGGCAGCGCCACTTGACACTCGGAGGCTGCACCCGTGAGCAGACCGCTACCGTTCACAAAATAGCCCCCGAACATCACAGGTAGGCGAACGGCGTGCCTTACAGTATGCTGTATCCATATACGTAAGTACGGACGCCGCAGGGCGGGGAATCCCGCCGGCGCTGGAAGGAGACTCGTGGCTAACGTTCTTGTTCACCCTCCGACGGAGTACCTGAGAAAGGAGGACGAGGATGCCGGGCAGGCCATGCGCGATCTGCGCAATGCTGTGCTCGCGGCTGGCCCCCTCGATGCGGTCACGAGCGAGCTGATTGTCATTTCGGCGTTCGCGGTCGCTGGTTACGAGGACTCCTTCAAGATCCACGCTCGCCGTCTATTCGACCTTGAGGTCCCGGTCGCCGCGATGAAACACGCGGTGATGCTTCCGCTGGGAGCGACTGTCGGGGCGTTTCCGGTAGCCCGTGGTATCGAGTGGCTCGACCAACTCGAGTTGGAGTACCGAGAGCGCGTATTGAACGGCTCGTAGCGGGCGTCCTCAACTGAAACACCGTCGTCCGAGCGCTCTTCAAACCAATTCGCATCCGGGTCGGTCCGGCGCTCGCAGCCTGCATCGTCCACGGCGGCCGAGGCGGGCGCGGAGGTCGACCGCGCGCCTCTTTCCGAGCCGCTGTGGTGCAGGCCTGGAGACAGCTGTGGATGCACGTGAAGATCGCGGTGTGGCGAGCGGCGGCTTAGACAACGGGGATCGCGAACTGCTCATCGTCGATCTGGACCGACTCCAGCACATCGCCGGCGATGCCGCTCACGTCGATCTGTCCCGACTCGATGACGTCACCGAGTGAACGCAGCACACCGTTGTCGGCGTACTGAGCGAGGAACTTGCTCGGCGAGATCCGCAGGCTGGTGCCGGACGCTTCCCCGTCGGCGCCCTGGCGTTGCAGCACCGCGGTCAGATACTCCTCGTGCGACGAGCCCTCCCGCCCGCACCGTGGTCGCCAGCTGCTCCCAGACCCACCTGATGGCGGCCGTCAGCACACTTCCCCCGGTGGTCGGGTCGAAGTCGACGCTGAACAGCACGTCGTAGTCGGAGGTGTCCCGGAACATCGTCCGCTGCGCCGGCATGACCTGCGCCGCCTGCTCCCGGTCGCGTTTGGCGGCGGCGTACTGCGAACGCCGCGCCTTCGCGATCATCACGGGGGCAGCGTCGGTGACCACCGCGCGCGTCGCCCAGCAGATTTCGCGGTCGGCGACCGCAACCCCGTGAGAGGCCACGATCACCCGGGTCGACGTCGCGGTGACATCCACCACGATCACCCGCAGGTCCACGGAGTAGTCGTCCCCGTGACCCGGATAGTACTCCCGCCTGAGTCGAACCCGGGTGTGCAGGCCCCGTCGCAGGCGGCTGCGGCGGCAGCGCCGTCATCGCCGGGATGTACCGGTCGAGCACCTCGACTGGGCGGCCGCTAAGCGAGCGGAGCGTGGGGCTGTTCGCGATCGGCAGCCAGTCCGCGAGCTGCGTGTTGAGGTTCGCGGGGGACCGGAACTGCCGACCGGGCAGGAACGACGTTTCGAAGAAGCCGTTGTTGCGTTCGGTCATGCCCTTGAACTCCGGGTCCCGCGGCGGCGCGAGGACCCGCCTGATCGCGAGGATTCCGGCGAACGCGGCCGCCGCCCGCGGTCGCCCCCTTCCCGCCGATCGCGGCCTCCCGGTCCCGACCAGCGTCTTGGACACCGCGCTGACCTGGGAGATCAGCTGCCACATCCCCGCCAGCAGATCCCCGCCCTGCCGGGACGGCAGCGTCAGCACCGACAGGAACCGGGAGTACGTGAGCGTCATTACCAGCACCGGCATCATCGCGACCTGCCCGAACCCGACGGGGATCCGCGGCTCCGGGAACCACAAGTCATCTGCGCCGCCTGGCCCGGCTCGAGCACCCAGCGGTCCCTCGGGTCCCGGCATACTCCGGACCGATCAGCCGGATCCGGTCCTTCAGGATCGTCACGAGTGCTGCCACCCGATCCGCTGCGCGATCACCGTCACCGGCATTCTCACGTCCACCATCCGCAGCGTGCGGATCTCGGGCACGACCTCGTCGACCAGCGGCTGCTTCCCAGCCCCCTGATACATCGGCGGCGCACCAGGCACCAGCGCCGACCGGACCGTGTTCCGCGCGATCCCCAACCGCCTCGCGATCCCCATCCGCCTCGCGATCCCCTTGATCGGCACGTTCTCCGCCCGATGCGACCGGCGGATTTCCGCCCAACTCTCCATACCGCACCATGCGCTCACGAGCAGGGTGGGTGGCTCCGGCCCACCCGCTCGTCGTCATCCACGTAGTACAGCAATAGCCGCCCAGGGTGGACCTCATCTCGTGATGCGGGATCCGACCCTCGTGAGCCGCAACGTCTGCGATCGTCACCGCCCGGCCACTGCGGAGGCACAGCCCCGCGAATCAGGCCGCCGTGTAGCCACCGTCGACCGGCAGCACGACACCTGTGATGCTGGCCGCCCTATCCGACAACAAGAAGAGGATGGATGCCGCGACCTCTTCTGGCGTGGTTGAGCGGCCGAGGGGGTGCTGCGCAGCGATGTCAGCAAGAAGCGCGTCGCGCTCTTGGCCTTCAGGCGGGAGGAAGTCGTCCATGAACCCGGTGGAGATGTGGCCCGGGGCCACGGCGTTGACTCGGATACCGCGAGATGCCAGCTCGATCGCTGCCATCCTGGTCATCTGGTGCACGGCGGCTTTCGTGGATCCGTAGAGAGTCTGACCCTGCAACCCGATGAGTCCGGACATCGAGCCGGTGTTCACAACCGCGCCGCGGGACAGAGTGAGCGCGGCCAGCGAGGATTTGATGTGGACGAAGGGGCCTCGTGCGTTGATGCGCATGATCTGGTCCCATTCCTCGACCGAGGTCTCCTCGAGCGCAGCAAGCTTGAATCGCGCAGCGTTGTTGACGGGTCCGGTAAGCCGCCCGAAGCGGTCATGCGCCACTTCCACCGATCGCTCGGCCGTGCTCGGGTCAGAAACATCGCCGACCACGACCGCGACCTCGTCCGACGCCAAGGCCTCGACGGCAGGACTCAGATCCTCCGCGACAACCTTTCCACCGGCCGACACGAGACCGCGGACGACGGCGGAACCCACACCGCCGGCCGCTCCGGTCACGATGGTCACTGAGTCCGTGTGCACGCCGATCATGCTGCACTTCCCCGGGGGATCGTCGCGATTGATGTGGCGCATACCGTCACGGTTATGTGCAAGCCCTGGCTCTTCCGGACGTGCCCCTCAAAGCGAATCAGAGCAGGGAGAACGGTGCGGCTTGACGAGTTCCCGGCGCCATCACCGGACGGCCGGACATCAGATCCGCGCCCGTCGCAGGGACGGCGACAGCCAGAGCCTCATCGGTCCACTCGTTTCCTCGTCGGGATCTCCACGAGCATTCGTTCACGGAGTTCCTCGAGATCGACGCGGATGAGCCGGCCGACAAGGTAGCCATGCACCGTCCCGTCTGAGATGCGGCGCCTGACCGTCTTGATCGAGACTCCGAACTCCCCCGCCGCGACAGCGAGCGAGACGAGCGACCCGGGGTGCACTTCTGGATGAGTGTGAGCAGTCATGGCATTACCTCCCGGTTCGCTGACGCTTCCTTGATGTGTAGGTGTTCATCGCCGTCCAGTGCTGGCTCATCGCCGACACCGCGGGCGTGCAGCCTCTCCTCGATGCGGTCGCTCATGCGATCGGCCAGCTCGCGGTCTCGAGCCATCGTCGCGTGCTGGTACCGGAGGACGACGCGGATGTCGGAGTGCCCGCCTCGTCGCATGAGCTCGGCGAGCGTCGCCCCCTCTTGGGCGAAGATCGTCAGACCCGCATGCCGGAGGTCATGGAAGCGGAACCTCGGAGGCAACCCGGGAACGGCATCTCGACTGTCCATCCAGATGTAACCCCACCGCGTGTTCGACAGCGGCACGCTGCCACGGGCGTTCGTTGGAACCAGCGGAGCCTTCGCTTCCGCACCGACATATTCATGCAGATGAGATGCAAGGCGATTCAACATGACCTTCGGCACGGCGAGAGACCTCTTGCCGGCCTCGCTCTTGAGCTCATTGGAGTAGTCGCCCGTGTTCGCGCTCAACTGGCGACGCACATGCAGGATCGCACCACCATCGTCGAGCCATTCGATGTCACGCCGCTGCAGTCCGAGGCACTCGGCGCGACGCAACTGACACCAGGCGGCGAGCAGCACCATGATCGCCAGCTGCTTCGGTGTCGCGCCATAGAGCGCTTCGACCTGATCTGGCGTCGCGACGTCGTCATCGGTACCGGCATCGTCATCCTTGATCACGGTCTCCTGCCGGGGTAGCGAAACAGCCGGCGCAGCAGGGATGACGCCATCGCGAGCCGCCTGGCGAAGGATCATCATGAGCACCGTCAGCACCGGACGCGTAACGCCATTGAACTTAGACTTCGGGTTCAAGGGTGAAGGGATGTTGTCCAGGCGTGCAGTCAGCGCACGGATGCGCTCCAAGTCCACCTCCCGCACCAGCAGATCACCGAACTCCGGAACGAGATAGCCGTCGATCTTGCCCTTGTAGGAACGGACCGTGCCGAGCGCGCGGCGCTTGCCATTCTTCTTCGGCTCTGCGCGAATCCTCGCTATCCACTGATCCGCGTACTCGGAGAAACTGATGGACCGAGCCTGCTCAGCGGCCGCTTCCGCTCGGCGGCGCGCCGCTCCCGCGGAGGGCCGTTCCCACTCCCCTCGTGCGATCGTCGTATGCATGCTGGCGAGCCATGCGCGCGCATCGGTCTTGGTGAGGAACGTCAGCGGCTTGTCGTCGTCGGTTCTCGCCGTGTAGGTCTCGCCGTCCGGAGCGGGGTAGCGCGCCTGCCAGCGGCCGGATGGCAGCTTCCGAAGACTCCCCCATCCTTCCCGCTTCGCAGCCGCGCTTCCGGCTGTCCTCGTGGTGCTCATCGCGCCCTCCCATGACCCTGAGTGGATTCGCGCGGCCGGTCGTGCCACGCCGTGCCACTGGGAGCACCTGATGGGTGGAATGTTTGTCTCATCGGGACTTCTGCATCCTTAAGGACGCCTCCTGTGGCACGCAGTGGCACGACTCCAGTGGCACGCCCATACTGAAATCCGACCGGCGGACCACCCCGCTTCACTGAAGAAGGTGGGCGCGTGCCACCCGCGTGCCACTTCGAACGGCAATTCATGTCCATCTGAGTCCTCCTCTATCTGTCGAGAGAAGGCACGAAAGAGGCCCGGGCCCGCAGAATCCTGCGGGTCCGGGCCTCTCAGCCGCCCTATGCGGGCGAAGTGGGATTCAGAACTCCTAGAAGTCCCAGTCGTCGTCTTCGGTCGCGACGGCCTTGCCGATGACGTAGGAAGAGCCCGACCCCGAGAAGAAGTCGTGGTTCTCGTCGGCGTTCGGCGACAAGGCCGAGAGGATCGCCGGGTTCACGTTCGTGACGGTCGAGGGGAACATCGCCTCGTAGCCCAGGTTCATGAGGGCCTTGTTGGCGTTGTAATGCAGGAACTTCTTGACATCCTCGGTGAGGCCGATTCCGTCGTAGAGGTCCTGCGTGTACTGCACCTCGTTGTCGTAGAGCTCGTAGAGCAGCGAGAACGTGTAGTCCTTGAGGTCGTTGCGCTCGGCCTCGCCCAGCAGCTCGAGACCGCGCTGGTACTTGTAGCCGATGTAGTAGCCGTGCACGGCCTCGTCGCGGATGATGAGCCGGATGATGTCGGCCGTGTTCGTCAGCTTGGCCTTGGACGACCAGTACAGCGGCAGGTAGAAGCCGGAGTAGAAGAGGAACGACTCGAGCAGGGTCGAGGCGACCTTGCGCTTGAGCGGCTCGTCGCCACGGTAGTAGTCCATGACGATGTGCGCCTTGCGCTGCAGGTTGTCGTTCTCGACCGACCAGCGGAACGCGTCGTCGATCTCGGGCGTCGAGCACAGCGTCGAGAAGATCGACGAATAGCTCTTGGCGTGCACCGACTCCATGAACGCGATGTTCGTGTAGACGGCCTCCTCGTGCGGCGTGATCGCGTCTGGGATCAGCGAGACCGCGCCGACCGTGCCCTGGATCGTGTCGAGGAGCGTGAGCCCCGTGAACACGCGCATGGTCGTCGTCTGCTCCTCGGGGGTCAGCGTCGCCCAGGACTGCACGTCATTCGACAGCGGCACCTTCTCGGGGAGCCAGAAGTTGTTGACGAGACGGTTCCAGACCTCGAGGTCTTTCTGGTCCTGGATGCGGTTCCAGTTGATCGCCTGGACGTGGTCGATCAGCTTGAGCTTCTCGGGTGTCATTTGCTCTTCCTCAGAATCCCTGGTGGCGGCGTCACAGCATGCAGCTGACGCAGCCCTCCTGCTCCGTGCCTTCCAGCGCCATCTGGCGCAGGCGGATGTAGTAGATCGTTTTGATGCCCTTGCGCCAGGCGTAGATCTGGGCCTTGTTGATGTCGCGCGTGGTCGCGGTGTCTTTGAAGAACAGCGTGAGCGACAGCCCCTGATCGACGTGCTGGGTGGCGGCGGCGTAGGTGTCGATGACCTTCTCGTAGCCGACCTCGTACGCGTCTTCGTAGTACTCGAGGTTCTCGTTCGTCATGAACGGCGCCGGGTAGTAGACGCGACCGATCTTGCCTTCCTTGCGGATCTCGATCTTCGACGCGATCGGGTGGATCGAGCTCGTGGAGTTGTTGATGTACGAGATCGAACCGGTCGGGGGCACGGCCTGCAGGTTCTGGTTGTAGATGCCGTGCTCCTGGATCGACGCCTTCAGCGCACGCCAGTCGTCCTGCGTGGGGATCGCGATGCCCGCGAAGAGCTCCTTGGTCTTCTCGGTCTGCGGCTCCCAGGCCTGGTCGATGTACTTGTCGAAGAACTCCCCCGACGCGTACGTCGAGTCGGCGAAGCCGTCGAAGGCCTGGCCGCGCTCGATCGCGATGCGGTTCGACGCGCGCAGAGCGTGGAAGAGCACCGTGTAGAAGTAGATGTTCGTGAAGTCGACGCCCTCTTCCGAGCCGTACCGCACGTGCTCACGAGCGAGGTAGCCGTGCAGGTTCATCTGGCCGAGGCCGATGGCGTGCGAGCGGTCGTTGCCGTCTTCGATGGAGCGCACCGACGAGATGTGGCTCTGGTTGCTCACCGCCGTGAGCGCGCGGATCGCGGTCTCGACGGTCTGACCGAGGTCGCCGCCGTCCATCGCGAGGGCGATGTTCATCGAGCCGAGGTTGCACGAGATGTCTTTGCCGATCTCGGCGTACGAGAGGTCTTCGTTGTACGTCGTCGGCGTGTTCACCTGCAGGATCTCGCTGCACAGGTTCGACATGTTGATGCGGCCCTTGATCGGGTTGGCCTTGTTCACCGTGTCTTCGAACATGATGTACGGGTAGCCCGACTCGAACTGGATCTCGGCGAGGGTCTGGAAGAACTCTCGCGCGTTGATCTTCGTCTTCTTGATGCGCGCGTCGTCGACCATCTCGCGGTACTTCTCGGTCACCGAGATGTCGCCGAACGGCACCCCGTAGACGCGCTCGACGTCGTACGGCGAGAAGAGGTACATGTCTTCGTCGTTCTTGGCGAGCTCGAACGTGATGTCGGGGATCACGACGCCGAGCGAGAGCGTCTTGATGCGGATCTTCTCGTCGGCGTTCTCGCGCTTGGTGTCGAGGAAGCGCAGGATGTCGGGGTGATGCGCCGAGAGATACACGGCGCCTGCGCCCTGGCGTGCGCCGAGCTGGTTGGCGTAGCTGAAGCTGTCTTCGAGGAGCTTCATGACCGGGATGATGCCGCTGGACTGGTTCTCGATCTGCTTGATCGGGGCGCCGGCCTCGCGGATGTTCGAGAGAAGGAGCGCCACGCCACCGCCGCGCTTGGAGAGCTGCAGCGCGGAGTTGATGCCGCGGGCGATCGACTCCATGTTGTCTTCGATGCGCAGCAGGAAGCACGACACGAGCTCGCCGCGCTGCGCCTTGCCCGTGTTGAGGAAGGTCGGCGTCGCCGGCTGGAAGCGGCCCGAGATGATCTCGTCGACCAGCGCCGTCGCGAGCTCCTGGTCGCCGTCGGCGAGCCCGAGCGCCGTCATGACGACGCGGTCCTCGAAGCGCTCGAGGTAGCGCTTGCCGTCGAAGGTCTTGAGCGTGTAGCTCGTGTAGTACTTGAAGGCGCCGAGGAACGTGTCGAAGCGGAACTTCTTGCCGTAGGCGCGGTCGTTGAGCTGCTGGATGAACTCGAACGGGTACTTCTCGAGCACGGCCGGCTCGTAGTACTCCTTCTCGACGAGGTAGTCGAGGCGCTCCTTCAGGGAGTGGAAGAAGACGGTGTTCTGGTTGACGTGCTGCAGGAAGTACTCCCGGGCAGCGCGGCGGTCGGCGTCGAACTGGATCTTCCCGTCCGGGCCGTAGAGGTTCAGCATCGCGTTGAGGGCGTGATAGTCGAGCCCCTCGAAACGCGCATCAGTCTTGAAGTCGGTCTCTCTCAGTGCAGCTTCCACCATCGTTCCAATCCGTCGCTCACGCGACTCACATCTTCTGGCGTGCCGAATACCTCGAGCCGGTACAAGTGGGGCACATGACACTTGCGGCTGATGATCTCGCCGGCGAGGCAGAACGCGTCGCCGAAGTTGGTGTTGCCCGCGGAGATGACTCCGCGGAGGTGAGCACGGTTGCGCTCGTCGTTGAGGAACCGGATCACCTGCTTGGGGACCGCGCCCTTCTCCTCGCCCCTGCCCTGGCCGCCTCCGTAAGTGGGGGTGACCAGGACGAACGGCTCGTCGATGACGAGCGGGGACTCACCGGGGTGGAGGGGGATGCGGACTGCCGGAAGGCCGAGCTTCTCGACGAAGCGGGCGGTGTTGCCCGACACGCTCGAGAAGTAGACCAGGAGCGGCGCGGCCGTTCCGGCGACCGCGTCACTCGCCGGAGCGGTCGCGGTCGCCATGACGGTCACGCGAGACGGGCGGCGAGCTCGTCGATCTTGTCGGGGCGGAATCCCGACCAGTGGTCTTCGTCGGTGATGACGACGGGCGCCTGCAGGTAGCCGAGCGCCTTCACCTGCTCGAGCGCAGCAGGGTCCTGCGAGAGGTCGAGGACCTCGTATTCGATGCCCTTCGAATCGAGCGCGCGGTACGTCGCGTTGCACTGCACGCACGCGGGCTTGGTGTAGACCGTGATCGCCATGAGTATCTTGTTCTCCCGTCACATCCGGTGTTCTGACCGGCGGTCCCCCCACCGGGACTCCAATACTACATATGGGTACGGACATTGGATAGCACCACAAGGGCTAGTAGTTACATCCGTGTAGTTTTCCACCGTTCTCAACATGTACAACACAGGTTCTCCACCGTTTCATCCACAGTCCGCGAGATTCTCGCGATCCTGGAAAACGCCTGAATCACGCCGGTTTCGGATGCCTCGGCCCCATCCATCCACAGATCCGTGACGCTACCGGGGGCCACCGACACGGGTTCACCTGTGGATGACGTCCCCGGCGTGTCGCGGCATCCGTCATCCCCCCGTCACCGCGCCGGCGGCCGCGCCCCGTCGCACCCGGCGGAGCCCCCGCGATAGCGTTGTGGGATGGCCGGGTACCGCGATCTGCTGCGCACGCCCGGCGTCGCCCGCATCATCGCGGCGCAGCTCACGGCGCGCTTCCCGAACGGCATGACGAGCCTGGCGATCCTCCTCCACATCGAGCAGGTCACCGGTTCCTACGGCGCGGCCGGCCTCGTCCTCGCCGCGACCTCCGTCGGCCAGGCGATCGCGGGGCCCGTGACGAGCCGATGGATGGGCATCTGGGGCATGCGGCGCGTGCTCACCACGACGCTCATCATCTGCGCCGCCTCGATCACGGCGCTCGCGCTGACGCAGGCGCCCCTTCCCGTCTACATGCTGCTCGGCTTCGTCGCGGGGCTGTCCACGCCCCCGGTGCAGTCCGCCGTCCGCACGATCTACCCCAAGATGGTCAACTCGCGGCAGCTGACGCCGCTGTTCTCCCTCGACGCGTCGCTGCAGGAGATCATCTGGATCATCGCGCCGGTGCTGATCACCTTCGTCTCGACGCAGGTCGGCACGGTGCAGGGGCTCCTGCTCATCGTCGTCATCCTCATCGGCGGCGGATCGTGGTTCATCCTCTCCCCCGAGGTCGGCCGCGTGCGCATCCCCCGCAGCCGCCGCAGCTTCGGCAAGGTCCTGGGAAAGCCCGCCGTCCTCCTCGCGACGGTCACCGGGTTCCTCCTCATCGGCGCGTGCGCGGCGGTCGAGGCGGGCGTCGTGGCGACCTTCGGCCACGGCGGGCTCGAGGCGGGCCTCGTGCTCGCGGTCTTCTCGGTCGGCAGCCTCGGCGGCGGCCTCACGTTCGGCCACATCCCGATCGGCCCGTGGGCCATGGCGCGCCGCTTCGCCGCCGTCGCGGCCGGCCTCGCGCTCACGACGTTCTCGCTCAACGCCTTCTGGCTCGGCGGCTCGCTCTTCCTCGCCGGGATCGGCATCGCACCGGCGCTCGCCGTCATGTTCGCCATGACCTCTGCAAGCGTGAAGTTCAGCGACACCGCCGAGGCGTTCGGGTGGATCGCGACCGGCCAGCTCATCGGCGCGGCCGCCGGCTCGGCCGTCGCGGGGTTCCTCATCGACGGCGTGGGCCCGCAGGGTGCGTACTGGGCGGCCACCGCGTTCGCCGTGACCGGCTTCGTCGTCTCGGCCGTCTTCGTCCGAGGGTTCCCCGACCTCCGCGGCCGCGACGCGAGCCCCATCCCCGACACCGAGCCGGTCGGCACGATCACGTGATCGTCATGGCCGGGTCATAGCGTCGGCATAGCCTGCCTCGTTTGCATGGCACCATGACGAACGACGACCGCTGGCTCGACGACAACGGCGAGCCCATCGACGAGGACCACCGCGGCCTGGTCTACGACGTGCAGACCCTGATCAACCGGCGCCGCGCGCTCGGCATCTTCGGCGGGGTGGCGCTCACGAGCCTCCTCGCGGCGTGCGGGGTACAGGCCGAGGGATCGACGGATGCCTCGGCCACCCCCTCCGCGACGGTGTCTGCCACGCCGTCGCCGACCGCGAGCGCGACGGCCGAGGCATCCGGTCCCCTTCAAGAGGTGCCGGACGAGACCGGCGGACCGTACCCGGGCGACGGCTCGAACGGCGTGAACGTGCTCGATGACTCGGGGATCGTGCGCAGCGACATCCGGTCGAGCTTCGGCTCGTCGTCGACGGTGGCGGAGGGCGTGCCGCTCACGGTCGCCTTGACGGTCCGGGATGCCGCGACCGGCGCCGCGCTGGCGGGCCGGGGCGTCTATCTCTGGCACTGCGACCGCGACGGCAACTACTCGCTCTACAGCCGCGGCGTCGAGAACGAGAACTACCTGCGCGGCGTGCAGGCGACCGACGCGAACGGCACGGTGACCTTCACGACCATCTATCCGGCCTGCTACTCGGGGCGCTGGCCGCACATCCACTTCGAGGTCTACGAGGACGTCGACAGCGCCGTCGCGGCGGGCCCCATCGTCAAGACCAGTCAGATCGCGCTTCCCGCCGAGACCGATCAGGCGGTGTACGCGACGACGGGGTACGAGCAGAGCGTGCAGAACCTCTCGCGGGTGTCGCTGCAGAGCGACAACGTCTTCGGCGACGACGGGGGCATCCACCAGATCGCATCGATGTCGGGCTCGGCGGCCGAGGGCTACACGGCGGCGCTGACGATCGGGGTGTGAGTCACGCGAGACGACTGAGCAGCTGCAGCACGGCGAGCGCGTACGCGTCGGCCGGCTCGGGGTGCTCGTAGACGGTGCGCACTCCCCCGACCTCGATCTCGACCTGGTGCGTGTCGGGCAGCCGCCGCAGCGACCGGAAGGCGCCGCGGAGCATCTCGCGCAGCTGATCCTCGCGGGGCAGCCACAGCGCGTCCTCGAGGGCGACCGAGTCGAGCGCCCACTCCGTCGTGCCGTTGAACGCGAGGATCTTGCCCGTCGGGTACTCCCGCGGCTCGATCGTCATCTCGCTCACCGTGAAGATGTCGGCCTCGAACTCGGGCTCGTCGAGCTGGAACCGGTCGCCCGAGCGCGGATGCCACACGAGCCCTGCATCTCGCAGCGCGACGGCGAGTTCGGTGGAGATCATGCCGTCAATCCTCTCGCGTGCGCCGGGGGGCGAGGGCCGAACTTATGCTGGGCGCATGCCTGCTCCCGTCACCCTCCCGACGCTGTCGTGGGGCGATCCCGCGTCGTCGCGCCACGCGCTGCTCGCCCACGGTCTCGGCTCGACCGGGGCCCTCATGTGGCGCTACGGCGTCGCGCTGGCCGAGGCCGGCTGGCACGCCGTCGCGGTCGACCTCCGCGGCCACGGCCGCGCTCCGCGTGCCCTGGACTACTCGATCGACGCGTACGCCGCCGACCTCCGGATCGCCCTCCCCGCGGGCCGCGATCACTGGGACCTCGTCGTCGCCCATTCGCTCGGCGGCGCCGCGGCGACGCGCGCGGCGGCCGACCATTTCGGCTGGACGCGCCGCCTCATCCTCATCGACCCCGCGATCCACCTGAGCGACCACGATCGCGAGATCGTGCGCGACTCGCAGGAGCGCTCCTTCGCCGACCCGACCGTCGCCGCCGTCCGCGCCGAGCACCCGGCCTGGCACGAGCAGGACGTCGAGCTGAAGGCGCTGTCGGCGCAGCAGGCGAGCCGGTGGGCGGTCGAGCAGACGAGCGTGCAGAACGAGCAGTGGGACGTGAGGGATGCCGCGGCCCACCTCCTCGTGCCGACGCACATCATCGCGTCCGACCCCGCGGTGTACTCGATCTTCCGGGGCGCGCTCGCCGACGAAGTGTGCGCCAACCCGCACGTCACGATGTCGGTCGTGGAGGGCGCGGGGCACTCGCCCCACCGCGACAGGCCCGAAGACACGATGCGCCACCTGCTCGCGGCGCTGGGCGACTGACCGCCCGGAGTCGGGGCACGGCGGCGAGAATGGACGGGTGAGCCAGACGCCGTTCGACCCGACCGTCATCCTCCCCGATGAGCTGCTGGAGCGCTTCCGTGAGCGCGCCGCGGTGCACGATCGCGAGAACACCTTCCCGGAGGACGACCTGGCCGACCTGAAGGCCGCGGGGTATCTCGCGATCCTCGTGCCGACGGAGCTCGGCGGAGCCGGCCTCGGGCTGGCCGAGGCATCCGTCCTCCAGCAGCGCCTCGCGGGGGCGGCGCCCGCGACGGCGCTCTCGATCAACATGCACCTCGTGTGGACCGGGGTCGCGAAGGTGCTCGCCGATCGCGGCGTGGATGCGCTGCGGTTCGTGCAGGAGGGCGCGGCCTCGGGCGAGGTCTTCGCCTTCGGCATCAGCGAGGCGGGCAACGATCTCGTGCTCTTCGGGAGCGACACGGATGCCTCGCCCCGCCCCGACGGTTCGTACGCCTTCACGGGCACCAAGATCTTCACGTCGCTCGCACCGGTGTGGACCCAGCTGGGGCTGCACGGCCTGGACACCACGAGCAGCGACGCACCGAAGATGGTCTACGCCTTCGTCGGCCGCGACGTCGCCGTCGTCACGCGCGACGACTGGGACACGCTCGGCATGCGCGGCACGCAGAGCCGCACGACGGAACTCCACGGCGCCGTCGCGCCCGCCGATCGCATCGTGCGGCGGATCGACCCCGGCCCGAACCCCGACCCCCTCGTCTTCGGCATCTTCAGCGTCTTCGAGCTGCTGCTCGCGTCGGTGTACACCGGCATCGCGCGGCGGGCGCTCGATCTGTCGGTCGCGACGGCGCACAAGCGCACGTCCAAGCGGACGGGGAAGGCGTACAGCCAGGACCCCGACATCCGCTGGCGCATCGCCGGCATGGCGCTCGCCTACGACGCGCTGCCGCCGCAGCTGGAAGCGCTCTGCCGCGACGTCGACGAGCGCGCCGACCACGGCGCGCGCTGGTTCTCGCTGCTGGCCGGGATCAAGCACCGCGCGGTCACGACGGCGAAGGCGGTCGTCGATGACGCCGTGTTGGTCGCGGGCGGCTCGTCGTACTTCTCGGGCTCCGAGCTCGGCCGGCTCTACCGCGACGTGCTCGCGGGCCTCTTCCATCCCTCCGACCCGGAATCCGCGCATTCGACGGTCGCGACCGCGTGGCTCGGACCCCTCGAGGACTGAGTCGGCGATCGAGCAGGATTCGAGAAGCGGGCGCGCCGCGGCATCCGTAATGTTGCGGCCATGAGCACCGCAGAACGCAACACGAAGTCCGGTTTCACCTCCGAGGAGCGCGCCGCGATGCGCGCACGGGCCGCCGAGCTGAAGGCGCAGGAGCGCAAGGGCAAGAGCGCCGAGGAGAAGGCCGCCATCGACCGGCAGGACCTGGTCGACGCCATCGCCGGGATGAACGACAGCGACCGCGCGATCGCGCAGGGCATCGACGACATCGTGCAGGCCGAGGCCCCGCAGCTCGCATCGAAGACGTGGTACGGGTTTCCGGCCTACACGCTGGGCGGCAAGCTCGTGCTCTTCTTCAAGCCCGCCGGCAAGTTCAAGGACCGCTATGCGACCCTCGGATTCGAGTCGGCCGCGCAGCTGGACGACGGGCAGATGTGGCCGACGTCGTACGCGATCCTGTCGCTGACGAAGGCCGACCAGAAGCGCATCGCCGAGCTCGTGCGCACGGCCGCGGGCTGAGCGCGGGGGCGGACCGGGGACTGCAGCGGACGGGCGGCCCCGGGGTGAGCTCGCGGCGTGGAGGGCGCAGCCCCGCCCGCCCGCCCGTCGCCCCGCACGTCCCGGCCCTGCTCCGCCCCTCGCGTGCGAGGATGACCGGATGAGCCGCACGCCGACGGAACTGCTCACCCCCGCGGATCAGGAGCGGCGACGAGGCCTGCGCGTCATGAAGGGCGTCGCCCTCGGCGCCCTGCTCGGAATGGCCGTCGTCTTCCTCGTCTCGTTCGCCTTCGAGAAGCAGGTTCCCGCGCTCGCGTACGTCCGCGCCGCGGCCGAGGGCGGCATGGTCGGCGCGCTGGCGGACTGGTTCGCGGTGACGGCCCTGTTCCGGCATCCGCTCGGCGTCCCCATCCCGCACACGGCGATCATCCCCAACCGCAAGGACGAGATCGGCCGCACACTCGGCGAGTTCGTCGAGACGAACTTCCTCTCGGCGGAGGTCGTGCGCACGAAGCTCGAGGCGACGAGGATCGCCCAGCATGCCGGCGAGTGGCTGCGCGTGCCCGTGCATGCCGAGCGGGTGACTGCCGAGGCATCCGTCATGGCATCCGGCGTCCTGCGGGCGCTGAGCGACGAGGACGTCCAGGACGTCATCGAGCAGCTCGCGCGCGAGCACCTCATCCAGCCGGACTGGGGGCCGCCGCTCGGCGCGTGGCTCGGACGCATCGTCGAGTCGGGGGCCCACCACGGGGCCGTCGACATGGGAATCGAGACGATCCAGGCGTGGCTGGCCGCCAATCAGTCGGCGTTCACGGGACTCGTCTCGCGCCGGCTCCCTTCGTGGGTGCCCTCGATCGCGCAGCGGCTCATCGACGAGACGGTGTACAACGAGGCCGTGAAGTTCGCGGGGGCCGTGCGCGCCGATCCGCAGCATCCCGCCCGCAAGGCGATCGACGGCTATCTCGACCGGCTCGCCGAGAACCTGCAGCACGACCCGACGACGATCAGCAAGCTCGAGGACGCCAAGACGACGCTGTTCGACAGCCCGCGGGTGCGAGAGCTCGCCGCCGAGGCGTGGAACACCGCCAAGGCGGGGCTGCTGACCTCCCTCGCCGACCCGGAGAGCGCCCTGCGGCGACGCGCGACGACGGCGGTGACCGAGGTGGGCGAGCGGCTCGTGACCGAGCCCGCGCTGCAGGAGCGCGTGGACACGTGGGTGACGGATGCCGCGGTCTTCCTCGTCGACCGCTACCGCCACGACATCGCCTCGGTCATCACCGACACGGTCGAGCGGTGGGACCCCGCCGAGACGACGGAGAAGATCGAGCTCATGGTGGGCCGCGACCTGCAGTACATCCGCCTCAACGGCACGATCGTCGGCGCGCTGGCCGGACTCGCGATCTTCTCGATCGCACACGCCCTGCTCGGATAATCTGAGCGCATGCCCGACCCGGCCGACCAGCTGCTGTTCAGCTACGGCACGCTCCAGCACCCCGACGTGCAGCTCGACACGTTCGGACGCCTCATCGACGGCGAGTCCGACGTGCTGCCCGGCTACACCGTCGACTACGCCGAGATCGAGGACCACCGGGTCGTCGACCTCTCGGGCCTGGCGGTCCACCCCGTCGTGCGGGCGACGGGCAACGCGCACGACAAGGTCGTGGGCAAGGCGCTGTGGCTGACCGCCGACGAGCTCGATGCGGCCGACCAGTACGAGGTCTCGCTCTACGTCCGCGAGTCGGTGACGCTCGCCAGCGGCCGCGAGGCCTGGGTCTACGTGTCGATCTGATGGCCCTCGCACACGATCCGCTGTGGCCCCGCGCGGGCGGGTGGCCGGCGTTCGATGAGATCGACGGGACGACGGATGCCTCGATCCTCGGCATCCCGGCCCATCTGACCTCGCTCTCGCCGACGGGTGCCCACGCGACGCCGGCAGCCGTGCGCGAGGCCCTCGCGCGCTACAGCGCGACCCTCGTGGGGCCGCCCGCCGTCGACCTCGACGAGGCGCTGCGGATCGTGGACGCCGGCGACGTGGTCGACCCCGACGGACCCGAGGGCGAGGCGCGCGTGCGCGAGCGCGTCGCGGCGCTGGCCGCGCGGACCGGCCTCATCGTCGCGATCGGCGGCGACAACTCGATCACGTTCCCCGTGACCCGGGGCGCGGGGGCGTCGGGGCTCATCACGCTGGATGCCCACTTCGATCTGCGCGACGGCGTCTCCAACGGCTCCCCCGTGCGCCGGCTCGTCGCAGACGGCTTCGACGGGCGCCGCATCGTGCAGGTCGGCATCGCGGACTTCGCCAATTCGGTCGCGTACGCCCGCCGCGCCGAGGAGTACGGGATCACCGTCATCACGCTCGACGAGGCGCGGCGCCGCGGCCCGGCCGACGTCATGAGCGAGGCGCTCGAGATCGCCGGCGGGGTGAGCGGCTCGATCCACCTCGACATCGACGTCGACGTGTGCGACCGCTCGGTGGCGCCGGGCTGCCCCGCGTCGGTGCCGGGCGGACTCGCGGCGTGGGAGCTTCGCGCACTCGTGCGGGAGGCGGCATCCGATCCCCGCGTGCGCAGCGCCGACATCGCGGAAGTCGACGCGACGGCGGATGCGCCGGACGGACGCACGGTGCGGTTGGCCGCCCTGTGCGTGCTGGAACTGCTGAGCGGAAGGGTGAAGGCATGACGAAGCTCGTACTCGTGCGGCATGCGAAGTCGGACTGGGGCGATCCCGGCCTCGACGACCACGATCGTCCGCTCAACCGCCGAGGCCTGCGCGATGCGCCGCGCATGGCCGCGCGGCTGGCCGAGTCGGGATTCCGCGCCGACGCGATCCTCTCGAGCACGGCCGCTCGCGCGGCGGCGACGGCGGGCCACTTCGGGGGCGCCCTCGGCGTGCCGGTCGAGCTGCAGGAGGATCTCTACGGCGCTCCCGGCTCGGTGCTGCTGCGAGCGGCCGCCGAGCGCGGGGTGGACTCGGTCATCGTGGTCGCGCACGACCCCGGTCTGAGTATGCTCGCCGGTGCGCTCTCGGACGGCGGGATCGGGCACATGCCGACCTGCGCCGTCGCGATCTTCACGTGGGACGACGACGACTGGGAGGTCGCGACCGCCGTCGCCCCGCAGTCGTGGTCCCTCGACACGCCGGATTAGCCGGAGGTTGGGGGCGGCGTGGCCCGGGTTCCGGGCTGACGTGGGTACCCACCGGACCGTATTCAGGATGAACGGCCGCAACGCGCCCGTCTCACGGCGTGTCGGGCCCGTCGGCCGCCGCCCGTCCTGACTTAGGGCACGCGTCCCAGGCCCGACACAGCGCGCGAGCCCACGACCCGACCCACCGGACCGTATTCAGGATGAACGGCCGCAAAACGCCCGTCTCACGGCGTGTCAGGCCCTCGGCCGCCGCCCGTCCTGACTTAGGGCACGCGTCAATGAGGGCACGCGTCGGGAGAGCGCGCGCGTGGTCCGCCGCGGAGCGGGCCTAAGCCCGGCGGTCAGAGGCGGACGCCGTCCTTCCACACCGCGTCGACGAGCGGCACCCCGGGCCGATACGCCAGGTGCACGCGGGTCGGCGCGTCGAGCAGCACGAGGTCGGCGCGCATGCGCGGCGCGATCGCTCCCACGTCGTCGCGGCGCAGGGCACGCGCTCCCCCCGCGGTGGCGGCCCACACCGCCTCGGCAGGCGTCATCCGCATCTCCCGGACGGCGAGCGCGATCATGAGCGGCATCGAGCTCGTGAAGCTCGACCCGGGGTTGCAGTCACTGGCCAACGCGACGGTCACGCCCGCGTCGATGAGCCGGCGCGCGTCGGGATACGGCTGGCGGGTCGAGAACTCCACGCCGGGAAGGAGTGTCGCGACGGTGTCCGATCCCGCGAGGGCCGCGACATCCGCCTCGTCCAGGTAGGTGCAGTGGTCGACGGATGCCGCGCCCAGCGCGACAGCGATCTGCACGCCATCGCCCGGGCCGAGCTGATTGCCGTGCACCCTCGGCAGAAGCCCGTGCGCGATGCCGGCGGCGAGGACGCGGCGCGACTCGTCGGGCGTGAAGGCGCCGCGCTCGCAGAACACGTCGATCCAGCGGCTGTGCGGCGCGCAGCGCTCGAGCATGGCGCCGCACACGAGCTCGACGTACTCGTCGCGGGCCTCGGCGTACTCGGCGGGCACGACGTGGGCGCCGAGGAACGTCACCTCGGACGTCACCTCGGACGCGAGACGCGCGAGCCGGGCCTCGTCGTGCACGGTGAGTCCGTACCCGGTCTTGATCTCGAACGTCGTCGTGCCCTGCGCGTGGAGCTCCGCGACGAAGCCCGCGAGGCGGCGGCGCAGCTCGTCGTCGCTCGCGGCACGGGTTGCGGCTACCGTCCGGCGTATTCCGCCCGCGGCATAGGGTGTGCCGCTCATGCGTGCGGCGAACTCGTCGGCGCGATCTCCGCCGAACACGAGGTGCGTGTGGCTGTCGACGAAGCCCGGGACGACGGCGCGACCCCCCGCGTCGACGACCTCGAGAGGCGCGCCGCCGATCTCCGGCGCATCCGAGGCCGAAGGGTGCAGGAAGCGGCGCGCCTCTGCGGCCGTGCCGACCCACGCGATGCGGGCGCCCTCGACCAGGACCGCGGCATCCGTCATCGTCCCGCACGGGTCGCCCGGCACACCGACGTTCGTCGTCAGCTCGCCGATGTCGGTGATGAGCATCGCCGTCACCGCCGCCTCCTCGCCGTCATGTTCCGCCTTCCGGCCGCCATGTCCCACTCTCGCGCTTCCGGGGGGCCGATTGTGAACGAATCGCGACACGGATGCCGCGGCCCGGCCCGCCCCGTCACAGCATCGGCACCTTCAGCCCACGCTCGCGCGCGACCTCCTTCGCCCGGTCGTACCCCGCATCGACGTGCCGCATGACGCCCGTGCCGGGGTCGTTGGTCAGCACGCGCTCGAGCTTCTCGGCGGCCAGCGCCGTGCCGTCGGCGACCGTGACCTGCCCCGCGTGGATCGAGCGGCCGATGCCGACACCGCCGCCGTGATGGATCGAGACCCACGACGCCCCCGACGCGGTGTTGAGCAGCGCGTTGAGCAGCGGCCAGTCGGCGATGGCGTCCGAGCCGTCGGCCATGGCCTCGGTCTCGCGGTACGGCGAGGCGACCGAGCCCGAGTCGAGGTGGTCGCGGCCGATCACGATCGGCCCCGACAGCTCGCCCGACGCGACCATCTCGTTGAACTTCAGTCCCGCGAGGTGACGCTCCTTGTAGCCCAGCCAGCAGATGCGCGCGGGGAGCCCCTCGAAGTGCACGGCATCGCCGGCCTTCTCGAGCCAGCGCACGAGGCCCGCGTCGTTCGGGAAGAGCTCCATGACGGCCCGGTCGGTCTTGCGGATGTCTTCGGGGTCGCCCGAGAGCGCGACCCAGCGGAACGGCCCGCGCCCCTCGGCGAACTGCGGCCGGATGTAGGCGGGCACGAACCCGGGGAACTCGAACGCCCGCTCGAACCCGCCGAGCTGCGCTTCGGCGCGGATCGAGTTCCCGTAGTCGAAGACGGCGGCCCCGGCATCCTGGAATCCGACCATCGCCGCCACCTGCTTCGCCATGCTTCCGCGGGCGCGGGCGGTGAACGCCTCGGGATCGCGGGACGCCTCGGCCCGCCAGTCGTCGAAGGCGATGCCGACCGGGAGGTAGGCGAGCGGGTCGTGCGCGCTGGTCTGGTCGGTGACGATGTCGACCACGAGGTCGCCGGCCTGATGGCGCAGCAGGAGGTCGGGGAAGACCTCCGCGGCGTTGCCGAGGAGCCCGACCGAGAGGGCCTCGCCCGCCGACCGGGCTGCCATGACCCGCGCGATCGCGGTGTCGAGGTCGGTCGTGTACTCGTCGAGGTAGCCATGGTCGACGCGGCGCGCCAGGCGCGACTCGTCGACGTCGACGATGAGCGCGGCGCCGCCGTTGAGGGTCACGGCGAGCGGCTGCGCACCGCCCATGCCGCCGCATCCGCCCGTCAGGGTCAGCGTGCCGGCGAGGGACTCGCGGCCGAGCGACCGCGCGACGGCCGCGAACGTCTCGTAGGTGCCCTGGAGGATCCCCTGAGTGCCGATGTAGATCCACGACCCGGCCGTCATCTGGCCGTACATCGTGAGACCGAGGGCTTCGAGCCGCCGGAACTCGGGCCACGTCGCCCAGTCGCCGACGAGGTTGGAGTTGGCGATGAGCACGCGCGGAGCCCACTCGTGCGTGCGGAAGACGCCGACGGGCTTGCCGGACTGCACGAGGAGCGTCTCGTCGGGCTCGAGCTCATCGAGCGTGCGCACGATGGCGTCGAAGGCCTCCCACGACCGCGCCGCCTTGCCGGTGCCCCCGTACACCACGAGGTCTTCGGGGTGCTCGGCCACCTCGGGGTCGAGGTTGTTCATGAGCATGCGCTTCGCCGCCTCGGCGCCCCACGACTTCGCGGTGCGCTCGGGGCCGCGCGGAGCGCGCACGACGCGGGCTCCGGCGGGTGCGGTGGGGGCGGCGGGTGCGGTGGGGGCGGCGGGTGCGGCGGGTTCCTGGCGCGCCACATCGTCGGAGATCGGCAGTTCTTCGGACGTTTTCATCGGTTTCCCTCCGACATCGTGGTTTTCTCCGACGTTGTGGGGAGCGCCTCGTCGGCGCCCGCCCCCGCCTCGCCGAGGGCCGCCCGGGCGACGGCCCCCGACAGCACGAGGGCCGTGAGGGCCTCGATGTCGGGCGAGACGAAGTGGTCGCGCCCCGGGCCGGCGGCGGCGGTGCGCACGACGTCGCGCGCTGCGCGCGTCGCGGGCCCCGGCACGAGCGGAGCGCGCAGGTCGATCGCCCGCGCCCCGGTCAGGATCTCGATCGCGAGCACCCGCGCGAGGCCGTCGATGCCGCGGCGCAGCTTGCGGGCGGCCGCCCAGCCCATCGAGACGTGGTCCTCCTGCATGGCCGAGGACGGGATCGAGTCGACCGACGCCGGCATCGCCAGGCGTTTGAGCTCCGACACGATGCCGGCCGCGGCATACTGCGCGATCATGAGCCCCGAGTCGACGCCGGCCTCGTGGGCGAGGAACGGCGGCAGCCCCTGGCTGCGCGCGACATCGAGCGCGCGGTCGGTGCGGCGCTCCGAGATCGAGGCGACGTCGGCGACGGCGATCGCGAGGAAGTCGAGCACGTACGCGACCGGCGCCCCGTGGAAGTTGCCGTTCGACTCGACCCGTCCGTCGTCGGTCACGACGGGATTGTCGACGGATGCCGCGAGCTCACGCCCCGCGATCATCGCGGCGTGGTCGAGGGTGTCGCGCGCCGCGCCGTGCACCTGCGGGGAGCAGCGCAGCGAGTAGGCATCCTGAACCCGCGTGCACACCGACGGGTCTCGGTGCGAGGCCATGATCCCGGATCCGGCGAGGAGCGCCCGCAGGTTCGCCGCCGACGCGGCCTGCCCCGCCTGCGGGCGCAGCGACATGAGGTCGGCGGCGAACACCGCGTCGGTGCCGAGCTGGCTCTCGATCGACATGGCCGCGGCGACATCCGCCGTGTCGAGCAGCACGCGCAGATCGTGCAGCGCCAGCAGCAGCATCCCGAGCATGCCGTCGGTGCCGTTGATGAGCGCGAGCCCCTCCTTCTCGCTGAGTTCGAGAGGGGGGATGGATGCCGCGCCCAGCGCGTCAGCCGCGCTCGAGAGGTCGCCCTCGGCCGTGCGCACGTCCCCCTCCCCCATGGCGGCGAGCGCGACATGCGACAACGGAGCGAGGTCGCCCGAGCAGCCGAGCGAGCCGTATTCGCGCACGATCGGCGTGATGCCCGCGTTGAGCATCGCCGCGTAGGTCGAGACCACGACGGGGCGTACGCCGGTGCGCCCCGTCGCGAGGGTCTGGAGCCGCAGGAGCTGCAGGGCGCGCACGACCTCGCGCTCGACCTCGGGGCCGGTGCCGGCCGCGTGCGAGCGGATGAGCGAGGCCTGGAGCTGTCGGCGGCGGTCGGGCGCGATGAACGTCGTCGCGAGGGCGCCGAAGCCGGTCGAGATGCCGTAGTGCGGCTCGGGGTCGTCGGCGAGGCCCTCGATGAGGGCACGCGTGCGGGCGACTCGGGCGAGTGCCTCGGGTGCGATCTCGACACGGACGCCGTGGCGCGCGACGGCGACGACGTCGTCCGGGCGCAGGGGCGCCGCGCCCACCGTGACGACATCGAGGGTGGGAGTGACGGTGGTCATGCGTCGATTCCACACCCGCGCCCTCGCGCGCGACACCGCGCCGTGGCATCCTGTGTCTGTCATGCCAGACAATCCGGATCCGCGCGCCGCCGACGAGGCGCCCTCGCGCCCGCAGGTGCCCGCAGCGGATCAGACCCTGCGGATCCTCACCTTCCTCGGGCGCCAGCGCGGGCCCGTCGCGGCGCGCACGATCGCGTCGCACCTCGGGATCCCGCGGTCGACCGTCTACCACCTGCTCGGCGCGCTCGAAGGGCACGGATTCGTCGTGCACGTGCCCGCCGAGCGGCGGTGGGGGCTCGGCGTCGCGGCATTCGAGCTGGCCGGCGGATACGCGCGGCAGGCGCCGCTCGCGCGGGTCGGTCGTCCGCTGCTTGCGGAGCTCGCCGACCGGACCGGCGAAAGCGCCCACCTCGCCGTCATGAGCGGCCGCGACGTCGTGTACATCGTCGAGGAGCGCGCGCCGCGGCGGCCCGCCCTCGTCACAGATGTCGGTGTGCGCCTGCCCGCGCATCTGACCGCGACGGGCCGGGCGATGCTCGCGGCGCTGCCGCGCGAGCAGGTGCGGGCGCTGTTTCCGGATGCCTCGGCCTTCGCCGACCGCACCGGCCGCGGGCCGCGCTCCCCCGGCGAGCTGCGGGAGCTGCTGCGCGTGGCTCGCGCGACCGGGTGGGCCACCGAGGACGGCGAGGTCACCCTCGGCCTGCGCTCGATCGGGATCGCCGTGCTCGATCACGTCGGCTGGCCGTCGGCGGCGATCGCGGTGACCTGGCCGGCCGAGGCGGATCGGGATGCCGCGTCCCTCGCGGCGCACGTCGCGCACGCCGGGACGGAGCTCGCGCGGCGCCTCTACGCCCGCTGAGGTGTGCGCGGCGGCGCGCCGGCGTTCCCCTACCGGGCCGTGGGCCGGGCCGGGATCGGGCCCCTGCGCGGGCCGTACTCAGGACGGACAGCCCGAGTCAGGCCGGTCAGGGCCCTGAACGGGCATTCCAGCCGCTCTCGTCCTGAATTGGGTACATCGACGGCGCCCTGTCGCCAGGATCGCGGCCAGCGAGTCGTGGGCGATGCGCCGGCCGCGCTCAGCGGGGCCCGGGATCGGCGGCGGGCGGTCGGGATCGGCGGCGGGCGGTCGGGATCGGCGGCGGGCGGTCGGGATCGGCGGCGGGCGGTCCGGATCGGGCCAAGTGCGGGCCGTACGGGATCGGCGGCGGGCGGTCGGGATCGGGCCAAGTGCGGGCCGTACTCAGGACCGACAGCCCGAATCGGGCCCGTCGAGGCCCTGAACGGGGATTCCAGCCGCTCTCGTCCTGAATTGGGTACAGGGACGGCGACCTGCCCACCGGGTATCGGCGGCGGCTGACTACCGGGAGGCGACGGCGGTCAGCGGGGGGCGGGACGGCGAGCGCGCAGCGGCGCGGGGACGACGGCCGGCGACGCCGGGCGCGGGGACGGCGCGCGAGGGTCGGCAGGAGCAGGCGGAGCGGCCGAGCCGAGGGCGGCGAGCTCCGCCGCGGCGATGAGCGCGAGCGTCGTGGGCTCGGTCGAGATCGCCGGGGTCCCCGCGGGCCCCTCCGAGACCACACCGGCCGCCGAGACCACGCCAGCAGCCGAGACCACGCCGGCCTCCGAGGCGAACGTGCCCGTCGAGAGCGTGCCGACGAGTCCGGCCGGAGTGGCGGTGGGTGCGTCGGTGATCGTGGCGGTCGCGCTCGTCGGCCCCGAGAGCGCGTATCCGCTGCCCGTGCCGAGCGAGAGGGTGACCGTTTCGGGCGCCTCCGACTTCGAGTCGCGCACCGGCGTCACGACGATCGTGGCCGAGGTGACGCCCGCGGCGAGGGTGATCGCGGTCTGCTTGTTGTTGAGCGTGCCGCCGGTGGCCGACACGGTGTAGTCCTTGCCCGCCCCGAAGGTGGCCGTTCCGAACCATGACAGCTGGATCGTGATGGCGGTGTCGGTGCGGCCGGTGCGCGTGATCACGAACACGATCGGGTCGAGCGGGTTCTCGGCGCCGTAGGGATCCGTCACGACGAGGCTCACGACGGGCGTCGTGGGCGGCGGCGGGGTCACCGTGTCGTCGTCGGCGATCGTGCCCGTCGCCGAGATCGCCGTGCCGCGGTTGTACGCCGTTCCGGCGAGGATCGAGAGCGTCACCGATTCGGACGACTCCGCGGCCGTGTCGTCGACGGGGCGCAGGGTGACGACGGCGGCCGAAGCACCCGAGGCGATCGTGAGCACGCCGCCGCTGTACGAACCTCCGGACACCGAGATCGTGTAATCCGACGCCGACGCCGTGCCGCCGAAGCTCATCTGGATCGCGAGGGCCGCCGCCGCCGAGCCGGTCCGCGACACCGTGAAGACGACGGGGTCGGATCCCTTCTCGGCGCCGGTCGCGTCGGTCGCCGTCACCGAGACGGTCGGGAGCGACGGCAGAACCGTGACGAGCTGGGTGCCCACGGTGGTGTTGCCGAAGGCGTCGGTGGCCGTCCAGGTGATCGTCGTGACGCCGACCGCGAAGAGGTTGCCGGCCGGCACTCCCGAACGAGTCACGGTCACCCCGGCGACATTGTCGGTCGCCGTCGCGGTGCCGATGCTTGCGTCGCTGATGTACACGGCGTCGGCGCCGTCGGTCGTCGTGCGAGTGATCGCGGGCGGCACCGTCAGCGTGGGCGGCACGGGGTCGGGGCTGAAAGTGAGGGGCACGCCGTACCGGACCGTGACATCGTCGAACGAGGTCGTCCCCGCCCACGCCAGCAGCCCGATCCCGCCGTCGGCGACGGCGCCGTTGTACGCGTACGAGCCGAGCGTCACGCCGTCGAGCGAGACGGTGACGGTCGCACCGAAGAGGGTCACGATCAGGCGATGGGCGATGCCCGCCGCGAGCGATGCGGTGAACGTCGCATCGACGACCGTCTTCCCGTGGATGCGGTGGCCCAGGACGACCGTGCCCTTGGCCTGGTCGAGCCGGACCATCTTGTGGTCGCCGGCCTCGTACCCGTCGATGAGGTACCCGCCCGACGCGCCGGCGGCGAGGGTGACGGTCGACTCGATCGTCGTCGTGAGACCACCCACGGCGCGAGCCGGGAGATCGAGGAGGTTCGTCGCGATGCCCGCGGCGGCGGTTCCGCTCAGTGCGCCGCCGAGGACCGACCAGGATGCAGCGTCCGACGGCACATAGCCGTTCGCGACGCCGTCGCCGAAGTCCTCCGTCGTCTCGAACGCCGTCTGCGGCGGCACGCTCTGCACGACGAAGCTGTCGAACACCCCGCGCGAGTTGTCGGAGCCGACGCCGACCAGTCCCGTGTTGAGACCCCGTGCCGATCCGTTCACCCAGCGCGCCGGGAACTGATAGGTGAGCTTGGCCTGCCCGTTGAGCGACACCGTCACGAAGATGCCGTTCACCGAGACGAGCAGGGAGTAGTACTGACCCGCGACGATGTTGCCCACGGCAGCCTGCACGTCGACGATCCACCCCGCGGCGGTGCGGTGGCCCATGACGATCTTGTTCGAGGACTGGTCGAGCCCGGCGAACTTGAAGTCCGTCGGCGAGTAGTAGTCGAAGATGAGGTAGGCGTTGGCCTTCCAGCCCGCGGTCGGCTTGGTCACCTTCACCGAGGCGCCGATCTCGTAGTACACCGGAAGCGTGTCGTCGACGACGAACACGGCCGCGGCGTCCGCGCCGAGCGAGGCGGCCGAGACCGAGAGCGCGCCGCCCGAGACCTCCCACACGCCGCTGTCGATCGCGACGGCGGCGAGCCTGCCGTCATCGAACGACGCGCTGCGCAGCACATCGCGCTTGCCGCCCGGGATGTTGCCGGCCTGCGGGTCGGCCGGGGCGCCGCTCTGGTCCTGCCATAGGCCGTGGTCCTGCTGGACGATGAGGCCGATCTCGCCGTACGGCTCGCCGTTGCGGACCGCATAGTCGGCGTTCCAGTCGAAGGCGCGCGTCGCGTCAGCGCCCTGTGCGGCCGAGAGCGCGTAGAGGAACTCGAACAGCGCCGGCGGCACCTGGCGGCTCACGGTGGCGATGCCGAACGGTGCGAAAGGCACGATGTAGCTGTTGAACTCGCCGGTCCAGTCGATGAGGCGGTCGCCGCCGGTGTTGCCGATGAGGATGTCGCGGCCGGCGCCGCCGAAGGCGCGATCCTCGTATGCGGGGTGGGTGTCGGGAGTGTCGTTCAGCCACGTGTCGCCCGTCAGCGTGCAGGTGCCGTTCGGCGTGGAGGCGAGGCATCCGGAATGCAGGTCGTCGTCGGCCTGCAGCAGGTCGTTGCCCCAGCCGCCCCAGAGCGTGTCGTGTCCGGTGCCGCCCACGATCCAGTCGTTGCCCAGATCGCCGAACAGCACATCTGCGCCGTCGCTCTTCGCGGGCCCGGTCGTCAGGCACGTGCCGTTGTTGGCGAACGAAATGCAGCCGATGCTCGTGACGCCCTCCGTCGTGGGGTTGTTGAGGAACCACGCGTACGGGTACTGGGCGATGTCGGTGCTGCCGGTGCAGGTGTGACCGCTCGGGGTGTACGACGTGCACGTCCAGACCGATCCCGTGGCATCGAAGAGGATCGCGCGGCGCGGCTCGTACTCGTCGTAGAGGTCGAACTCCCCGGCCCGGCGGGTGCGGTCGTAGTGCCACCCGTCGATGTCGTCCGGGTTGTAGCGCAGGATGTCACCGGGGTTGTTCGGGTGGCCGAAGTCGATCCGCACGAGTCCGCTGCGCACGGCGGTGCAGTCGATCGAAAGTCCGCCCGCGCACTGCTCGACATAGTTCGGGGCGTAGCCGGCGACGAGAGCCTCCGCTCCGGTCATGGCGTCGTCTCCGACCCCTCCGTGGATCGCGTCGTTGCCGAGACCGCCGAACAGGATGTCGTCGTAGCCGCCGGCCGGGCGGTACAGCGGATCGAGGTCGTTGGGGTCGGCGAAGAAGGGGGTGAGGTTGACCGTCTTGTTGAGGACGCCTGCGACGTTGATGATCTCTTCCTGCACGTGGCCGGGCGTGTAGATGTCTTCGTTCAGCACGTCGCCCTGCGTCGTGCGGGTGTCGGGATCGGTCGGGAAGAGGGCGAGGATGCCGTACAGCGGCTCGCTGTAGCAGGTCGTCCCGTCGGCGGTACAGGCCGCGCCTGCGGCCGTCCAGCCTGTCGAGGAGTTGCGGCTCGTCGAGATGCGACCGTCGTCGCCCAGGATGCCGTCATCGCCGGTGCCGCCGGAGATCCAGTCGTCGCCGTACCCGCCGATCAGGTCGTCGTCCTGTCCGTCGCCGTAGATGACGTCGTTGCCGGTCATGCCGTACACGGTGTCGTCGCCGGACTCGCCGTGGATCTCGTCACCGTGGCCGCGATCGGTCGCTGCGAGCGCCTGGCGGTAGCCGGGGCCGCCGAAGGTGTAGTCGAGCATCTCGACGGCACGGACGACGATCCGCAGTCCGCCCGCGTAGTCGTCGTAGGCGAAGGTCAGGTAGCGCCCGGAGTCGACGCCGTTCGTGCCGACCAGTCGCAGGATGCGGGCGTTGTCGCCGGCGATGACATCGGCGTCGCGGGCGTGACCGGTCGCCACGGTGATGATCGAGCCGTCGTTGCCGTAGGTCGCCTTGCCGGGGTCGTTGCGGGCGATCTCGGTGCCCGCACCGCCGAAGATCATGTCGGCGCCCGTCGGACGGCATGTCGCGTCGAGGCAGAAGGAGCCGACGGTGCGCCAGTCGACACCCGCGGTCAGGGTGATCGTGCCGCCCGCGCCGAGGGCGAGCGTCACCTGGAGCGGTTCGGCGATTCCGGCACCGTAGACGGTGAGCTTCACGAGTCCGGGAGTGAGCCCCGCCGCGGCACCCGCGAGCGTGAGCGTCTTGCCGTCGGCCGAGAGCCCGACGACCCGCCACTGGACGACCTTGCCCGACGCGTCGCGATAGAACGTGGTCGCACCCTGCAGACGGTACGAGAGGGTGATCCGCTGGTTGTCGCCGAGACCGTACAGGTCGGAGGAGTCGCCGACGATGTCGTCCTGACCGAGGTCGCCGAAGATCGTGTCGTTGCCGCCGTTGCCCTCGATGTAGTCATCGCCGTCGGTGGACGCCTCGACCGAGGGGTGCACCACGAGGGTGTCCACGACCGTCATGTCGCTCGGGTTGTCGCGCCAGGCACCGATGACGCCGGTCGCCCGCGTGAGCACCGACGGCCAGGCATCCGTCGCCGTGATCCTCACGCCGTTCACGAGCAGGATGCCGGCGGAGTCGACCGTGTAGCCGGTCATTCCCAGCACGAGTGCGTAGACGTAGCCGTCGCCCTGAATGACGTCGGCACCCAGTTCGCCGAAGATCTCATCGTCGCCCGCACCGCCGGCGATGTAGTCGTCGCCCCACAGGTCGGGCCGGGTCGCCTCGACGGAGTCGCTGTGGTCGAGCAGCGTGATCGTGTACTGCGATCCGCCGTCGGGGTCGCGCTGCATGGCGCCGGTGACCTGGGCGTGGCCGTCGGTGCCGGCCGGGATGCTGGTGCCGTAGATCGTGCTGCCGATGAGCGCCTGCATGCGCGGGTCGAGCGTGTCGGCCCGGCGGCAGCAGTCCGCGTTGTCGCCGGCGATGAGGTCGTTGCCGGCGCCGCCGTCGATGACGTCGTTCCCGTCGAGGGCGCCCGAGACGTTCGAGCCGCCGATGAGGATGTCGTCGCCGCTGCCGCCGAAGAGGTAGTCGTCGCCCTGCTCGCCCAGGACGATGTCGTTGCCGTCGCCCGCGTAGATCAGGTCATCCCCCGCGCCGTGCGCGGTCGTGGTGTTGGTGGCGCGGAAGTCGATCGTGCCGCCCTGCTCGATGCACAGGCCGTTGCGCGGATCGTCGGGGTCGTACGGCGAGCTGGTGCAGGACACGCGGCCCTGGTCGCCGAAGATCAGGTCGTCGCCGCCGAACCCGTAGATCACGTCGTTGCCGGCGCCGCCGAACAGGATGTCGCGGGTCTCGCTGCCGTAGATGGTGTCGCCGCCGCCGTCCTCGTTCTCGAAGCCGATGGTCTCGATCACGCAGATGACGAACTCGTGGACCGAGAAGACGGTGGCGTGCAGGTCGATCATCTCGGGGTTCGTGGACAGCCGCGCGTTGTCGCCGAACACCAGGTTGCTGCCCTGGCCCGCTGTGATGACGTCGTTGCCGGCACCGGCGATCACGATGTCGTTGGCGGCGCCGGTCTCGATGATGTCGTTGCCGCCCAGGTCGGTCCACGCCGGGAAGCTCGAGACGACCTCGATGTCGTGGGCGTCGTCCGCGATCGCGCCGCCGCGCAGGAGGTAGTCGACGAACCCGTAGTCGCCGAACACGATGTTGTTGCCGTCGGGCCGCGCAGCCGTCTGGCCGTTGTCGGCGATGATCCGGTCGCCCGCGCCGCCGCCGAAGATCATGTCGCGGCCGATGCCGGTGCGGATGGTGTCGGCACCGCCGAACTGGTCGGCCACCAGGACGCCGGCTGCCGGAACGTAGCCCTCGACGAGGTTCAGCACCCGCACCTGGTAGTCGTCGTGCGCATAGGTCGGCGGGAGCGTGCTCGGGATGGGCCGGTTGAAGACCGCCTCCGGATCCCGCGAGCCGGTCACACGTCCGTGGTCGCCGAAGACGATGTTCTGGCCGTCGCCGGCGTCGATCGTGTCGCCCTGCGCGCCACCGGCCACGATGTCGTCACCGAGGTCGGTCGTGATGGTGTCGACCCCGCCCTGCTTCTCGTCGATGCTCTCGACGAGCCAGAGGATTGTCACGCTCTGGGCGCCGTCGATGTACACCATGCGGCCGTTGTCGCCGAAGACGACATCCGATTCGCCGTTGCCGTCGAGGTGGTCGTCACCGTTGCCGCCGAACAGCCGGTCGCGGCCGCCGTCGCCGGTGATGTCGTCGTCTCCGCCGTCCTCCGCACGGGTGGTCACGATCTCGCGGACCCGCCCGGCGGTCTGGATCTTCTCGAGCTGCGTCGGGCGCTGGTAGCCGTAGGCGGGTGCCGCGCCCACGACGGCCTGCGCGACATCCTGGATCACATTCCCGTAGTCGCCGAAGACGATGTCGTCGTACGTGTTCGTGGTGGCCGCGATCGATCCGACCGCGTCGCCGTGGAGGACGTCGTTGCCCGCGTCGAGCCCGTCGCGGTCGGCGAAGACGCTCGCATTGCGCCACGGGATGGTGAGGGTGCGGGTGATGACGTCGACGTTGACGCCGTTGTCGCCGTAGATCTGGTCGCTGCCGCGGCCTCCGCGGATCAGGTCGTCGCCGGAGCCGCCGACGAGGAAGTCCGCCGCGTGGCTGCCGATGACGGTGTCGTCGCCCGCACCGCCATAGGCCGTGAAGCCGACCGTGGGCAGCTGCTGGTCGGTGAGCCCTGCGAACAGCGCGCTCGCGTCGATCACGTCGTTTCCGGCGAATGCGTAGGGATTGGCGACCGGGAAGATGAAGCGCGAGTCGCCGTTGCCGATCTCGTTCGGGAAGGGCTTGCTGCCGAAGGCGAGGAACGACTGCACGCGCGGGTCGCCCCCGTACCACTTGCCGTCCTGAGACGTGTCGCCGTACACGACCAGCGGCGAGTCCGGCCCTGCGCCGCCGGTGATGACGATCGTGTCGCCGCCGATCCGGGTCTGCCCGGTCTTGGGGTCGCGCGCCGCCACGGTGACGGCGCTGTACGACGTCGCCCCGAAGGTGCCGCCTGTGATCGTCAGGGTGGAGCCGTTCACTCCGCCGAAGCTCACGATGGTCCCGACGACGACGCCGCCGATCGTCAGCGTCTGTCCGACCGTGAAGCCGGCGCTCAGCCACGAGACGCCGTCCGTGCGGGTCAGGGTCGTCGCTGTCGCGGTGAACCCTCCCGTGACCTCGATACGCGAGTTGCCGCCGCCGTGGACCGTCGTGATGCCGCCGTGCACTGCGACACTGCCGAGCGTGCCGTCGGCGTTGTGGTCGGGACCGGGCACGAGCGTGCCGGTGATGTCGAGCCGGTCGTTGCCCTCGCCGAGCAGGATGTTCACGACCTCGATCGTCGAGTAGGCGCTGGTCTGACTGAACCGTCCGTCGGCGCCGAGGACGATCGCGCCGTAGCTGATGCCGGCGGGGAAGACGGCGGGCTCGCCGAACGGCATGACACCGCCCGCGCCCACCAGTGCGGTGAAGTCCAGCGGCGTCGCGTTCATGCCGAGCCCGGTGAGCGCGGTCGAGGACAGCACGCCCTGCAGATCCTCACGGCTGGAATCGGCGTAGATGTTGAGCACGTCGACCTGCTGCGCCTCCGGCGGCTGCGGCGCCACCTGGAACAGCGGTCCGTTCGTCTCCCCCGGCAGCATGACCGCGGGGCGCAGCGAGCGGTCGGCGGCGGTGGTGCCGCCCTCGATCGCGAGCGGGCCGCGGATGCCCGAGAGCAGGTGCGGGCGCTTCGCGAACGACCGCAGGTTCTCGGCGCCCGGCGGCAGCAGGTACCACGGGTCGGCGACGAGGTTCACGGTGATGGGCTGGTACCAGTTCGCCGTGGTGAAGGTGGCGACGGCTGCCCACTGCATGATCTGCAGCAGCGTGGATGCGAACGTGGTCGACGGCTGCGCCTTGGCCGTCAGCAGGATCTGGTCGAGCACACCGCCGGCGCTGCTGGAGATCAGCTGGATCTTGTAGCGCGTGAGGTCGCTGCCGATGGTGATGAGCTGACCCTCGAGGAACCCGTCGTCCAGCCAGCTGCGGCCGTCGGTGCGGCGCAGGGTGCCCGTCGACGCGTCGTACGACACGTTGCCGTCGTAGACGCCCCGGTTGACGTAGCGGCTGATGACCGCGTCGGTGTACGTGCCGGCCGCCGGCGCGGCGGTGAGCGTGAGCGTCTGGCCAGAGACCGCGGCGATCGTGAAGTCGTGAGCGGTGCCGCCGATCACGAGCCGGATGCGCTGGCCGGGCGCGAAGCCCTCGTCCGAGAAGTTGCCGAGCGCGGAGTCGCCGCCGCGGGTGATCGTGAGGCCCGAGACCACGAGCGTGCCGCGGAACTGCTGGTAGGCCTGCTGCCCGCCGATCGCCTGGTAGCCGACGCCGCCGCCGGCGACGACGTCGGTCTGGCCGTCGGTGACGATCGCGACCGTGACCGTGGCGGTGGGCTGCTGCGTCAGGCGGATGTCGTACGAGTCGCCCGGCCCGGGGCCTGCGGCCGTGTCGCCCGCCACGACCAGCGTGCGGCCCCCGGACTCGATGACGACCAGGCCGGGGGTGTCGTCGTCCACGACGAGGACGTCGACGGATGCCGCGACCGCCGCCGCGTAGAGACCCGAGATCACCGCGAAGCGAAGCGTGGTGGTGTGCGGGTCCTGCCGCACGAAGTCGTCGACGGCGTGGACGGTGACCAGGACGCCGGTCGCCCAGTCGCCGTCGGCGATCTTCACGCGGTAGACGCCCGCGACTCCCGGCTGGCGGGCGACGACGGTCTCGAACGATCCGGCCGGGCCCGAGAGCCACACCCGGTCGTCGCTCGCCGTGATAGTGACGGTGACCTCGCCGTGCGGGTCGTCGGCGAGACGCACCAGGACCTGGTCGGCCGTCTCGGTGGTGGTGGTGCCCTCGATCACGATCGTCTTCTCATCGGCGGCGCCGGCGGCATCCTGCGGCACGACCTGGATCGCGGGCAGGTCGTCGTCGTGGACCGTCACCTCGACGTTGCGCACGACCGCGTGATCGAACGCGGCGTCGTCACTGATGACGGAGTGGCTGACGACGATGACGCGGTCGCCCTCGGGCAGGTCGTCGTCCACGGCCATCACCGCGACGGTCTGCGCGTGCGCCTTGTCCCATGCGGTGGGAGTGAAGACGAGGAGGATCGCGTAGGCAGGGACGTGGATCCACTGCCCGTCGATCCACACGTCGCGTGCGAACGCCGTCTGCGCCACCGGCAGCGCCGAGGGGGCCAGCAGCACGGTGTCGCCGCCGGCGGCGGCCTCGTCCGACGAGCTGTGCGCGGCCGACACGGTGACGTAGACCTTGGCAGTGGGCGCAGCGGCGAGGTACACGAGGTACGAGTCCGCTCCCGCGGCGCCCTGCCCCTCGCGCACGTCGGTGAAACCGCCGGACTCCTCGATGACGACCTGACCCTGGTCGGGCCGGGCGACCGTGACGTCGACGCCGGGGACGGCGAGCCCGTCGTAGAGCACGTCGCCCGAAGACACGTCGTGGTTCACGCTGCCCGATGTGCCCTCGACATCCCGCGAGACGACGCTGCCCGTGACGTCGCCGGCGACGTTGACGACGTCGCTGCCCAGGCCGCCGATGATGCGGGTCGCCACGCCCGGTGCGGTGGACAGGACGTCGAAGATGTCGTCGCCTTCGAGCCCGTCGATCTCGAGGATCTCGATGTGCGCGTAGTCGACGGCCAGACCCGCGCCGTACACGGCCGCGGCGGTGACGACGATGTGGTCGGCGAACTCGGTGCCCAGCACGACCACCTTGTCGATGCCGGCGCCGCCGTCGATCGAGACCGGCGCGTTGATGTTGTACTGCACCTGGTTCTGCCCGGCGCCGGTGCGCACGTCGGTGGTCGCTGCGGTGGAGAAGAGGCTCGCACCGAGCAGCGGCATCGCGACGAGCGCGGCCTGATCGCGCCACACGATCTGGCACGTGAGGCTGTTGACGTCGGTGCAGTCGCCCGTGGTCTGAGCCAGGGCGAAGGCCCGGACGATGAACTGGTCGTTGCCGTCGTCGCCCTCCAGCCGCAGCGGCGCGTGGTTGGAGTAGACGACGAACACGTCGTCGCCCGCGGATCCCTGTGCCAGCAGCGACTGGCTCACCCCCGCGCTCAGCCAGCCTCGCGTCGTGGCGACGGTGCCGAAGATGTCGTGCGAGGCGACGGAGCCGCCGTTGGTGGTCCCCGGATTCGCGCCGGCCTCGGTGCCGTCGCGCTTGAGGCCGTAGATCTGCCCGATCTGGAACGTGTCGATGCCCGTGCCGCCGTCGAGGGTCGTGATGGCCGAGTTGTCGTCGACGGCGAAGAAGTCGTTGCCGCCGAGCCCGTACACGTTGAGGCGGCCGTTGATCGCGGTGTCGTAGCCGATTCGCTCGACCGCGAACGCGCCCGTGGAGACGATCGGCGTCGCCGCGGTGGTCGCCGGCGCGGCCTGCGCCAGCGTCGCGTGGAGCAGGGCGACGAACGCCGGGCGGTCGGCAGCCTCCCCGTCGATCCCGGTGACGCGGCGCAGCAGGAACAGGTCGTCGGTGACGTACGGCGTGCCGCTGGAGTCGTAGTCCTGCTGCGCGGAGTCCACGCCGTAGACCGACAGCTCGTCGACGCCGTCGCCGGGAGCACCGGTGTCGAGCACGTTCACGACGTAGTCCCGCGCGCTGCCGCGGCTGCCGCTGGTGTACACGCGATATGTGTCGGTCTGCGCCTGGCCGTCGAGCACCAGCGTGTGGCCGAGCGCGACGTTCATGGTCTGCAGGTACCAGACGGTGAAGTCGTCCTCGCCGTCCGCCGTCGGGTATCCCGTCGCCGGCAGGACGGCGGCACCGTGGATGCGCACATCGCTGCCGAGGTGGATGAAGCCGGGGTCGTCGATGCCGGTGCCACCCGCCAGACCCGACGGGTCGCCCAGCACGAACCGGTCGACGTCGGTGTCGCCCCAGATGTTCGCGACGGCGCTGTCGGTGAAGCTGCCGCTGCTGACGCTCGTCGGGTTGCCCGGCGCGCCGGCGACGATCTCGCCGAGCAGGGTCATCGTCGTGCCCCAGTGCGCGTCGCCGTTGGACCAGTCGCCATAGATGTCGATGCCCGTGCCGGCCAGGATCAGCGAGTTGGCCGTCGTCGACACGTCGTCGCCGACGCGGAGCAGGACGGATGCGGATGCCGCGACCCGGCCGCGCGGGATGCTCCGCTGCGCGCCCTCGACGAACCACACGGCGCCGTCGTGGAGGATCGCGAGGTCCTCATCGAGGGTGTCGTGGGCGGCGAGGGTCGCTCCCGTGACCGTGAGCGCGGTGACGTCGAGCGATGCCGACAGAGTGAGCGTCGTCGCGGTCACGGCGACGATCGAGTAGTCGCCGTCCCAGCGGGTCCCGGACAGGCGGACGGCGCTGCCGGCGACGAACCCGTCGGTGAGGAAGCTCCCGCCTGCGCGCGTGATGGTCGCGCCGTCGAGGAGGAGGACGCCGGTGTATGCACCGGGCAGGACGTGCCCGCCGGCAACCGCGTCGGGAACCGTCGTGGCGGTCTCGCGGACGGTGATCGCCACCGTGCCTCCGAACGCCTCGGCGAGCACGAGCCGGAGCGTGCCTCGCGTCTCGGTGACACGGATGGCGGCGTCGGCCTCCATGCCCACGTCGCCGGCCGCCTGATGCGCCGAGTCGATGTCGAGGTCGTGCGCCACGGTACCGAGTCCGCCGCCGTTCGCGTCCAGATCGATCGAGTTTCCGACGACGTCGGCCGCGGCATCCTCTCCCGCGTCGATGATCGAGCCGGCGCGCGTGGTGAGTGCGACATCTCCGTTGCGGGCCCAGATGGTGTCGATGCGCAGATCGTCGACGGATGCCGCGATCCCGTCGACCTCGGTGAGGTAGACGCCGAGGTGCGCGTCGACGAAGACCAGGCCGTTGTGCAGGACGCCGTCGAGGTTCGACGAGTCGATCTCGACGAAGTTGCCCGTCGCACCGACCGCGCCCTCGGGGGTGAAGACCGTGATGCTGCCACCCACGACGTCGGGGCCGGCGTCGCCGGTGGTCGCGGCGGCGTCGGCGCCGGGGGGCGCGTCGACCAGGGAGCCGTGGCGCACCGTCAGCAGCACGTCGCCGGCGCGCGAGCGGATCATGCCGGCGCGCAGGTCGCCGGCCGTCTCGGTGAGGGTGACATCGCCGTGGACGCTGACGTCGATGTGGCCGAGACCGAGGACGTCGGTGAACCCGACGACCGTCGTCACCGGCGGCACATGCCCCGCGGTGCCGCTCGGGGTCCAGTTCTGGTCGCCCTGCACGTCGGCGACGATGATGTCACCGGTCGCTGCCGCCGTGCCGGCGGTGATGCCCGGCGTGCCGGCCGTGGGGAATGCCGCGAGCGCGCGGTCGAGGACGAACATCCCGAGGCCCGTCTCGAGCTCGGTGGTGAGCGCGCGGGCGGCGAGGGTGGCGGTGCGCTCGAACGTCCAGGTCGCATCGACGGCCACGGCCTTCACCGCCGACGTGCACGCGGTGTCGGCGCTGCACAGGTACGCCGCCGGGTCGCGCAGGATCGCCGGGCTGCCGTTCGGGCGGAAGTGCCGCGTGTAGTCGCTGCGGTCGTGCGGCTCCTGGTCGACGCGCACCCGGATGCCCGCGATGCTCGAGGTGCCCAGCTGCCGCCACGCGTCATCGAGCACGAGATCGGCGGTGCGGCCGGTCGTCACCTGGTCGATGCCGACCGCGAGCGGGGTCGTGGGGATGGCGTCCGCGGTGAACGCGATGCGGTCGACGGCCTGCACGAAGAGGTAGACGTCCACGCCCGCGGTGACGAACATCCGCACCTCGCGCATGCCGTACGACGTGTCGCCGGGGAAGTCGCCGCGGTTCGGCGAGCGCACCAGGCGCACGTGCACCCGGCTCGTCCCCGACATCCCGATGCTGCCGTGCGTCGCCTCGAGGTCGGCGACCCAGGTCTCGACCCACGCGCTGTCGCTGCCGGAACGGATGTCGCCGTCCGTGTTGAGCATCCGGGTCCAGCCGGCCGGGTTGACGATCGAGCCGTCCAGCACGACGTCGGCGGTGGAGCGCACCGTGGTGCCGTCGTTCTGGATCTTCTGGATGTCGACGACCGCGCCGTCGGGCGTGAGGTTGTGCCACAGGTCGAACTGCATCGTGGTGACGCCGTCGGCCACGACGGTGCCCGACGTGCTGCGGCGGATGAACTCCACCAGCGGGATGGCGGTGCCCCGGTAGATCACATCGATGCCGGCGATGTGCAGCTCCTTGCCGGAGTGGTCGACGATCAGGACGCTCTCGAGGTTGTCGCGGAACGTGAAGACCGGCCAGCGGCTGCCCGCCGGGACCGTCGTCCAGTTGGTGTTCGACCTCGACACGAAGGCGACGTCGCCGTAGCCGTCGTTGGTCACCTGCACGCTGTACGAGTTCGTCGTGATCGGCGAGCCCTCGGACAGCTCGTTGCCGTTCGCGTCGCGCACCGTCATGTTGCGCAGCAGCTGGATCGTTCCGTGCTCGTCGACCACCAGCTCGGGGGCGCCGCTGCGTCCGCCGAGGATCGTGACGTCGGCGTACCACGTCGTCGCGCCGGTGTTCGTGTCCAGCCCGCCCGTGTAGTCGTTGTACGCCTCGACGTACAGGGCCAGCGCCGGCGACGTCTTGGCGATCCCCTGCAGCCGGCCGTCGACGAGCCCGGTCTGGGCAGCGCGCGTGTCATCGCGCGCGCCCGCCGTCACGACGGCGAGAGCGGCCGTGTCGACCGTCGAGACGAGGTCCGTATCGCCCGAGGTGTCGTCCACCGGGACCGGGATGAACGCGACCGCGATGGCTGTCGCGTCGCGGACGACCCGCACGCCGCTCTGGCGCGCCCGGATGTCGACGCCGCGGAGGCCCGTGATGCGGGTGTCCGCGCCGTTGATCGCCACCGCCGCCGTCGAATCGATGTCGACCTTCGCCGTGGCGAGGGCGACCGCGACGCCGAAGAAGATCGGGCTGTAGGCCTGGGCGAAGGCGTGAGCCTCGCCGACGAGCCGATCGACGAGCGCCCGCACGGCCACCGACGTGCCGGTCAGCAGCGCGCCGTTCCCGATCGTCACGCTCGTGGTGCCCGAGATGTACGCACCCTTGTCGCCGTACGAGTGGTCGGAGTCGGCGCCCGCACCCACCGCGATCGAGCGCGTCAGCGACGCGGTGATGACGGTGGTCGCCGACCGCGCCTGCACGATCAGCGCGTCGCTGGAGGTGAGGACGGCGCCCGCCTGCACCGTGACGGTGGTCGAGAAGGTCAGGCGTGCCGTGGACTCGGCGATCTTGCCGGCGATGCCGCCGCCGCCGTCGGACTTGGCGGTCGCGAACACCGAGTGGTCGGACGTGGCGGTCACGACCAGGTCGTCGCCCGCGGTCAGGTGCGTCTGCCCGCCGATCGTGACCGAGGTCACCACGGGGGTTGCGCCCTGACCCATCCGGGCCTCGGCGTGCGCCGTGCCCACCGACAGGCCGCCGCCGCCCGTGGTGTCGGCGTACGCCGACTGGTTCGAGCGACCGTCCGCCGTGATCGCGATCGTGCGCCCGGCGGTGACGGATGCCGCATCCACTCGCACGGTGACGCTCGAGGTTCCCGTGAGGACGGCCGAGGGGAACGTGAAGTCGCCCAGGCCGCCCGTGCCGCCCTGCGCGAGAGCCGTCGAGACGCCGTCGCCCGCGGTCGGGTACGCCTGCGCGAGCGGCTGCCCGCCGGGGGCCAGCAGGTGCAGCTCGGTTCCGGCGGCCGGCTCGGAGGTGAGGTCGATGCGCAGCTGACCGACGCCGGTGGCCGCCGAGCGCAGGTCGATGCCGAGGTGGCCGACATAGTGCGAGCTGAGGGCGCCGCGGGTGGTGACGGTGACTGTGACCGCCGTGCCGTCGTGCCGGTGACGCGTCACCGTCTCGGTGTTCGTGATCGCGATCGCCGTGCCGCCGCGCGTGAGGGCGAGGCCGAACGTGCTGCCGGTGGACGGGTCGCTGTCCACGACGTAGTAGGCCCGGCCGTCCTCGAGGCCGGTGAGCACCCGGGCGAGCGAGTGCAGGTCGGCGTCGGGGTTGTCACCGGCGCCCGTCGACGCGCGGCGGGTGATCGGGAGCCACTGCACAGCGATCGCGTCGATGTCGTCGGAGCCGCCGGGTGTTCCGTTGTCCGTTCCGGCGTACCCCTTGGCGTGGTCGTAACTGTCGGCGAGGCGGATCTGGTTCTGGTCGACCCGGATGACGTAATAGGTGGTGCCGTCGGTGAGGCTGAGGCCCGTGCCGTGGTAGATCACGGCGTCGCCGGTCTGGAACCCGTGGTTCTGCAGGTAGATGTTGTCGTTTCCGTCGACGTGCACGACGGTCGGGGTTCCGCCTCCGGACGGGCAGCTGACCTGCGGCATCGTCTGCGGGTCGTCGAGGCGGCCGCAGTAGTCGTAGCTGCCGATGTTGACGTCCACGTCGCCGGTCGAGAACTTCGACGAGGCACCGGTGCGGTAGGTGACGACGTCGCCGGGCGCGAAGGTCACTCCGCCGATGGTCAGATAGCTTCCCGACAGCGCGGTGAAGCCGTGGAGCAGGAGGCTCTCGGACGCCGTCGCCGCCGCGTAGCTGGTCGCGAGGCGGATGCGCAGCGGGTCGATCTGCGTCGGGTCGTTCACATCGCCCGTGAGGGAGGTGCCGAGCAGGACGCCGCGCACGTACAGCACCTGACCGGGGGTCACGCACTGGCTCGTGCAGCCGGCCGCCGTCTGCCACGGCTGAACGATGTCCAGCGCTCCGTTGGGGCGGTAGTACACCGCGTCGCCGGAGCGGAAGTTGTGCGGGGTGTCGAAGGTGATGATGTCGGATGCCGCGTCCACCGACGACAGCGCGAAGGCGCTCTGGAATGCGATCCGGCCGGGCGCGACGACCGCGACGTTGTACGGACGGCACTCGGTCGCCGTGCAGGCGTCGAGGCCGCCGATCTCGGCCCCGTTCGTCGAATAGGTGACGACGGCGCCGTCGCGCACGGGGAAGGCCACCGTGACGGTGTTGGTGGTGTCGACCGCACCCGATGGCGTGTCGGACGTGTCGACATCCGTGATCACGTCGCTCGGCGGCGTCTGGATCGGCGTGGTCGTGAGGGCGGCGGTCACCCTGACGGCGCCGTCGGCGCCGATCGTGGTCCCGGTTCCGATCGACACCGCCACGGTGGGCCGGACGCTCGCCGTGGCATGCGGCGTGCCGATGCTCACCACGCCACCGCCGTACGCCTCACCCGTGGCATCCACCTCGCCCCGGCCGATCGCTTCGACGCTGACGTCGCCGCCGCTGCCGCCCACTCCGGCGGTGGTGGTGATGACGGCGTCCTCACCGATGCCGCTGGTGACGGTCGGGGTGGCGGTCGCCGTCACCGAGGGCGCCGCGACGTTGACGCCGCCGCCGGTGCTGAAGATCATGCTCGACGAGGCGGCCGCGCCGGTGAGCTCGCCGTGCACGGTCAGCCCGCTGGCGCTCAGGTGCACGCCGCGGCCGACGAAGGCGTCGGCGCGACCGGTGACCGTCGTCGTGGCGTTCATGGCGCTCACCGAGATGGCGCCGCCGCCCGCCCGGTCGGCGGTGGCCGTGGCGGTCTGCCCGTTCATCGCCTTCACCACGACGTCGCCGGTGCTGGTGATCGTGGTGGGCGAGACCGGTGCCGGTGACCCCGCCGGGGGTCCGATGCGGGCGCTCACGGCGGAGTTGACCGTCTGCGTCGTCGACCCGGTCGACACCGTGATCGCCCCGCCGCCGGAGCTGTCCAGAGTGCCGAGCGCCGTGGAGACGGCGTCGGCCTGGACGGTGAGGCCGCCGACCGTGAGGGTCGCGCCGGCCTCCACGAGAGCGGTCGTCGGCAGCGCCGCCGCGGCCGTGCCGATGCCGGCGTCGGCGTAGACGCCGTCGACGGTGATCAAGCCGCCCGATGCGTTCGTCGCGGTCGCGGTCGCGGCCTGCGTCACGTTGGCGCGCACGACGGTCTGGTGGCCGGTCGTGATGGTCGCCGCACCGATGCGCGCGGTGGCGGACCCGACGATGGATGCCGTCGCGTGGAGGCTCGCGTCGGCGACGATGCCGCCGGCACCCCCGTCGACGACAGCGGTCGCAGAGCGACGCACCGCGACGGTGTCCTCGCCGATCCACACCCCGAGCGAATCCGCGTTCACGCTCGCGCCGTCGGCGATCTCGGCCAGGACGGCGTCTGCGACGGTCGCGGTGCCCGAGATCGTGGTGATCGCGACGCCGATCGTGCCGCTGCCACCGGCGAGCCGTGCACTGGCCAGGGGCGCCGTGGTCGCGCGCACGAGGACCGCACGGCCCGTGGCGGTGACCTTGCCGTTGCCGCCGATGCGCGCCGTCGTCGATCCGGCGACCGTGGTGGTGGCGTCGACCTTCGCGACGGCGACGCCGATCCCCGCGCCGATCGCGATCGCGAGCGTGCTGGCGTGCGAGATCTCGGAACTCGCGGCGGTCACGCGCACGTCGCCCCCCGCGCCGACGGTACTGTCCAGCTGCGCGAGCACGATCGAGCCGATCGTGTTCTGCGTGTACGAGGTGGCGCCCGCCGCGACGCCGAGGCCGCCGCTGATCGAGAAGGTGGGCAGGTTCGCGAGGATCGAGGCGGTGTCGCTCGCCTCCACCGTCACGCCCGCGGCGGAGGTGATGGTGCCGAGCGACGTGTACGCCTTCGTCGTGGTGGTCACGCTGTTCAGCGCGGCGGTGCCCGCGAAGCTGAGGCCGGCGAGGCCGCCTGCGACGCCCACGCCCATCGACAGTGCGCTGATGGTCGCGCGTGTGACGGTCAGCGTCGTACCAGTCAGGCGCACCAGGTAGCCCAGTCCGCTGCCGAGGTCGACCAGGTGCCAGATCGACCCGGCCTGCACCGTCGTGATCTTCAGGAGCGCGTTCGCCGACAGGGTCACACCGACCGCGGTGAATTGCGTCCGCAGCGCGCTGAGTCCCGCCGACGCGCCGGCGTCCAGCGCGGTTCCGAGCGTCGCGGACTGCCCGGTCGCCGTCAGCACCGCCGGCGACTGCGTGGTCGCGGTGACCGAGACCGCGCCGGAGGTCGTGGTCAGTCCGCTCGTCGTGTCGGCGATCCAGGACTGGGTGTCGTTCGCGATCGTGTTCGACGCGAGCGCCTCGACCACGGTGACCGCGACGCCCGTCGGCGCGAGGCTGAACGCGATGCCGACGGCGGCGACCACCGTCGAGATCGACGTGGTGCTGAGGGCCTCGACGGTCACCGATCCTGCCGTCAGCAGCGCCGCCACAGTTCCGGCGGCGGTCGCGGCGTCGATCCACGCGTGCACGCGGGTCGCGATGACGTTCGTGCTCGATGCGCCGGCCCCGGCTCCCGAGAAGGCGTACCCGATTCCGATGGCCGCCGCGAAGGATGCCGCGAGGACGCGCGCCACGATCGTCGACGTGTCGGTGGCACGGACGGTGAGCGCACCGCCCACGGTGCCGCTCGTGCCGGTGACCGACGCGAGCACCTCGTTGTGGTCGTCGCCGACGCCGGTGTAGTTGCGGGCGATCGCGGCGCCGATCGCGAGCGCGCCCGAGATGAGGCCGCCCGACACGCTTCCGGCGATGGCCGCGATCGTCGCCCGGATGCTTGCGGTGTTCTCGGCCCGCACCAGGACGGCCGCGTCGATCGTGAGGACGGTGTCGGCGATCGAGGCCCGCACGGTGCCGATGATGCGGTTCTCGGCGAGCGCACCCGCTCCCGCGATCGTCATGCTGGCCGCACCGACCCCCGCCGCCAGCGCCGCGCCGATCGTGACCGCCTCGATCGTCGCGGACTCGGTGGCCTTCACTTCGAGGCTCGTCCCGTGCAGGTCGACGCCGTCGACCGTCGCGGCGATCGTCGAGTCGATCACGTTCCCGGCGAGGGCGACGGCGATGGCGGCCGCTCCGGCGAACAGCCCCACCGCCACGGCGACGGCGATCGCGCCGACGTTCGCCACGATGCTCGAGGTGTCCTGGGCCCGCACGGTCACGACCGCGCCGGTCACCGTCGGGAGCGCCGCGAGCGGTGCGGCAGCCGTCGACCGGGTGATCGAGGCGAGCACGTCGACCGCGATGCGGTTCTCGCTGCTCGCTCCGGCTCCCGCCCCGCCGAGACCGATGACCCCGCCCGCGACGGCGGCCGATGCCGCGATCACGAGGCTGGTGATGGTCTGTGCGGCATTCGCCTCGACGGTGAGCGCACCACCCGCCGTGACGACCGCGCCCGAGAGGTAGGCCGAGACGCGAGAGGCGGTGCGCGTGATCACGGCGCGCCACAGATCCTCGTCGGTGAAGTCGGTCCAGACCTCGTCACCGTCGTCGTTCAGGTGCGTCCACGAGCTCAGCGGTGTCGCGCCGACGTACTGGTACACGCGACCGTCGAGCGATCCGCCGACCACCCGGACGGTGTCGCCGGCGATGACGGCGCCCGCCCCCGACAGCGTGTCGGTCGTGAGGTGGTCCACCGCCCCGCCGTCGCCGTCGGTGAAGCCGATGAGGTTGCGCGAGATCGCCACGCCCACCGAGATCGCGCCACCCGCCAGGCCGACGCCGATGGCGAGCGAGGCGCCCACGACAGTGGAGAGAATGCCGGCGTCGGACCGCGCGGTGACTCCGACGGCGCCGTCGGCGGTGACGGTGGTGTCGTCGATGTGGGCGATGGTGCGCGACGTGACGATGTTGGTGGCGAGAGCCCCGGCTCCGCTCACGGCCAGTCCGACGACGCCGCCCGAGAACGCGACGGAGGCGGCGACGGTGACGGCGTCGATCGTGGGACGCGCCAGGTCGTAGCCGGTGGCGGTCTTGGTGATGATCCAGGCGCGGCCGTCGGCGAGGTCGCGCAGCAGCCAGCGCGTGCCCTCCACGATGACGCTCACCGACAGCAGATCCGACAGGTTCAGGGTCGGCAGCGCCGTCTTGATCGCGCTGCGGGTCGGGACGTAGATGGTGCCGGCCGTGCTGCCGCTCGGGACGTCCGAGTGACCGTCGCCGTCGAGGTCGCCGTCGATGTGCGCGATCTGCTCCGCGGCGCTCGTGAGCGTCGTGCCGAGGTTCGCCGAGACGACCGGGACCGGCAGCCCGCCGCTCGTGGCCGCCGAGACGCTCAGGGAGACGGCATCCACGAGCCCCACGTCGGTGATGGCGGCGACCACGTCGTTCGCGACCTCGTTGCGCGCCAGCGCCACCGCGATCGAGATCGTCCCGGCGACGATTCCGGCGGCGAGTGCGACGGATGCCGCGGCCACGACCGCGCGGATGTGCGAGGCATCCGTCGCGCTGACCTGGATCGTGTGGCCGGTGAGGCCCGACCGGTCGCGATGTGCGGGATCGCCGGTCACGAGCGCGTGGACGAAGGACTGGATGCGGTTCTCGGCCGACGCCCCGGCACCGGTGAGCGCCGCGCCGACCGCCCCGCCCGCGATCGCGACGGAGATCGCGAGGATCAGCGCGTCGATCGAGCCCTCGCTCGTCGCGCTCACGAGGACGTCGCCGTCCGCCGTCACCGTCGAACGGTCGATGGTCGCCGAGACGACGACGGGCGCCGAGACCGCGTCGAGACCGTCCAGGCGGTAGCCGATGAAGTTGCGGGCGATCGTCAGGCCGATCGAGGCGCTGACGCCGACGACCCCGCCCGAAGCGGCGGCGGATGCCGCGGCCACCGTCGCGGCGATCGACGACGAGTCGTTCGCGGTGACCTGCACGTGCCCGTCGGGGCCGTTCGTCACCGCCGTCGTGGTGACGGTGCTGTCCTGGATCGTGGCGACCGTGTGGGTGAGGATCACGTTGGTCGCGACCGCGCCCGCCCCGCTCACGGCGATGCCGGCCAGCCCGCCGCCGACCGCGAGGGATGCGGCGACGGCGAGCGAGTCGATCGAGGAAGAACTGGTCGCGCCGACGGTCAGGCTGCCGGTGGTGAGGGCGTCGGAGGTGCCTGTCACGCTGCGGAGGGCAGCGGTGACGGCGTTGTCGATGGTGTTCATCGCGATCGAGACGCCGATCGAGAGCGCGTACCCGGCGATGCCGAACCCGGCGGCGAGCGCGGCGCCCAGGGTGAGGGCGCGGATGCGCGAGTCGTCGGTCGCGGTCACCGAGACGGTGGCGGCGTGCAGGCCGCGCAGCGTGTGCCCGGTGGGCGCCACGCCGTCGATCGTGGCGGCCACGTCGGCGACGATCGTGTTGATCGAGACGGCCCCGGCGCCGGCGACCGCGACGCCGACCGACGACCCGCCGGCGACGGCGGCCGCCGCCGCGATGACCAGTGCGGTGATCTGCTGGCTCGACGTCGCCCGCACGGTGAGGGCGCCGGTGGCGTCGGTCGAGGTGTTTCGCAGTGCGGCGACGATCGCCAGCGGTGCGCGCGTCGCGCCCGTGTAGCCGCCGATGCGGTTCTCGGCGATGCCGATGCCGATCGCGACGCCGATGCCGATCTCGCCGCCGACCGCGAACGACGCGGCGATCGAGACGATCGTCGCCGTGACGCGGGCGGTCGATTCGGCGGTGACCTCGATCGCACCGGCGGAGTGCACCGAGCTGTTCGAGATGGTCGCGGCGGTGGACCCGGTGACGTCGTTGCGCGCGTACACCCCGGCGCCGGCGATGGCCACGGCACCGGTTCCGGCCAGCGCGACGGCGAGGGATGCCGCCACGGCGACCGCGTCGATCGTCGGGCGGGAGATCACGTACCGCGTGCCGGCAGAGTCGGTGACCTTGCGGATCAGATAGACGTCGTTGCCGCTCGTGAGCTGCCAGGCCTGTCCGCTCTGGACGATGCTCACCGTGGCGGGGACGTACTCCCACGACCCGGTCGTGAAGCTGCGCGAGGGGTCGCCGAGCCACAGCAGGCTGTCGGCGCCGGTCCAGCGATACGCGAGGCCGTACGTGGCCGAGCCCGGACGCAGGTCGCGCACGGTCTCGCCCTCCTTGACGAGCACCCAGTTGCCGGTGCTCCAGCCCGGGCCGCTGAAGTCGATGGTCGACAGGTCGACGCCGGTGAGGTCGGAGGCGCCCGTGTAGACGTAGACGGTGCCCACCGTGCCGCCGGCCTCGTGCTCGCCGGTCACGAGCACCGTGTCGCCACGCGTGATCGTTTCGACCTCGCCGTCGAGGGAGCGCATGACCGTGCGCACCGGGTCGGCGGTGCTGTGCGCGGCAGCGGTGAGCGTGTGGCCGCTCGCCGCGAACTGCTGCTCGATCGCCGCGATCGCCGCGGCGTCGGCTGCGGCATCCACCTCTTCCTCGTCGGTACCGACGGTGGCCTCGTCGTCGGCCTGCCCGGTCGCGGCGTCGTCGAGGCTCGTGCCGCTGACGCCGGTGAGGACGAACAGGTCGGAGCCGAGCGTCTTGGCGCCGACGATCACACCGCCCGACGTCGTCGTGACGGCCGCGGAGTCGACGCTCGCGGTGGTGTCGGCGTCGATGGAGTTGAAGGCGATCGAGAGCCCGATCGAGACCGCGATGCCGGCCGTGCCGCCCAGCCCCGCGGCGATGGAGGCGGCGGCGGCGATCGCCCGGATCGAGGACGTGTCCTCGGCGGTCACCGTGAGCGACGTGCCCCGGATCGTCTTCGGCGCGGTCGGGGTGAGGCCGTCGATGGCGGCCCGGGTCGCGGCGGCGATGCGGTTCTCGGTGTAGACGCCGGCTCCGCTCAGGCCGATGGCCGCGTCTCCGCCGCCGGCGATCGCGACCGCGCCGGCGATGACGAGCGCGTCGATGCGCTGCGACGAGGCCGCGGTGACGGCGATCGCGCCCGCTGAGAAGACGGCGGCGCCGCTGATCACGGCCTCGGTCGACGCGGTGTGCGGCGTCAGATCGACCTGCCTCCACAGCGAGCGGTCGGAGTAGTCCAGGCGCGACAGCTCGACGCCGTCCGGCACGACGACCCAGAAGTCGGTGTCGTCGTAGTCCTGGCCGCTGAGGTCGACCGGGCAGCTCGCGTCGGCGGCGCAGGTGATGTCGGCGCCGACGTAGCGGTACACGCGGCGGTCGCTTTCGCGCAGCACGCGGGTTCCCGCGAACATGCCGTGCGCGGCGGTGTCGTCCGAGCGGTAGTCGTAGTAGCTGCCGCCGACCGGCACCCGCTGCCAGAGTGCGGTGTCGCTGTAGTCCTCGTCACCGAGGTCGACGGCGGTGCGGGTGGCCCCGACGTAGCGGAAGAGGGCGTCGTCGCCCAGGCGCCGGATGACGGTGCCGCTGGTGAGCGAGGCGACGGTGGCGTCGGTGTCGTAGCTGTAGACCAGGCCCGAGGAGAGCGTGGGGCCGGTGTACTCGTAGATGTCGCCGGTGCGTGGGCCCGAGCCGATGACGACGGCGTCTCCGGTGTTCAGGACGGGCGGGCGATCGTCGGTGGTGTAGACGCGGCCCCACAGCTCGGGGTGGGCCGCGATGGCGGAGGCGGATATGTCGATGCCGGAGGAGCTCGCGATCGGGGGCCCACGGTAGCGGTACAGCACCGTGTTGGAGCCGTTGACGACCCGCACGTAGTCGCCGGTGTTCAGCTGCGTCGGAAGCTCGGTGGAGGCGTAGTCGGCGACTGCATCGGCGTGGTCGTAGCCGATGAAGTTGCGGGCCACCGCGATGCCGAGTGCGAGACCGACCGACGATCCGCCGCCGAACGCTATCGAGCCGGCCACACCGACGACCGTCGCGGTGATCGAGCCTGTCGCCTCGGCGTGCACGGTGGCGGCCGAGACGGGGTTCGCGGCAGTGCCCAGCATCCCGCCGACGACAGCCGCGCGAGTGGAGGACAGCACGACGTTCGTCGACTCGGCGCCGCCCCCCGCGAGCGCGACCGCCGGGTTGCCGCCGGCGATCGCCACGGCGACGGCCACGGCGATCGAGGTGACCGAGATGTGACTGTCGCTGATCGCGGTGACGAACACTCCCCCGGGGGCGGCGATCGTCCCGGCCTCGACGAGGAGCGCCTGCACCTGCACGTCGATGCGGTTGTGCGCGAGCGAGAGCCCGACGGCGCCCGACCCGCCCTTGCCGGCCGTGAGCACGGCGGCGACGGCGGCGGCCCGCGCGTCGGCGGTGATCGACGAGGTGTCCTTCGCCGTGATCCGCAGTGCGCTGCCGGCCGTGACACCGGTGCGGGTGGCGGATGCCTCGACACGCGCCCCGATCATGTTGTCGGTCCACACGCCGCCGATCGACACGGCGATCGCCGTGTCGGTGGAGGCGGCGACGGCGACCGAGGTCGCCTCGACGACCGCCGTGATGACCGAGGCCAGCTCGGCCGAGACGATGACGTCGCTCGCGGCGCCGTGCGCTTCGAGCATCGCGTCGACCGCCCGCGCCTTCGCCTCGATCGGATCGGACGAGCGGGTGTCGTCGAAGGCGGTGGGGTTGCCGAACTGCTCCCAGCCGATGAGGTTCCGAGCCACCGAGATGCCGATCGCGACGGCGGGCGTGGTGCCGCTCGCCGCGACGGCGACCGCCACCGCGAGCGCGCGCACGGTCGCGACGATCGTGGCGTCGTACCGCGTCGACAGTTCGAGGGCGCCGCCCTGGGCGGTCACACGCGATCCGTCGATCGTGGCGTTCGTGTGCCCCGCGATCATGTTGATCGCGACCGCGCCGCCGCCGCTGACGGCGGTGGCCCCCTTGATCGTGACGGCGACGGTGATGGCGGATGCCGTCGCGGTGGAGTCGATCGTCGACGAGCCGGTCGCGGCGACGGTGACGGCGCCCGACGCGCGCGCCCACTCGACGTCGATGAGCTGAGCGTCCGTCGCGGTCTGGATGTCGTTGCGCGTGACGCTCAGTGCGACACCGACGCTCACCGTGCGGTTGTCGGGGTTGAGCGAGACGGCGACGGCCGTCACGGGCGCCTCGACGAAGGCCGTGATCGAGGTCATGTCGTCGGCCCGCACGACGAGATCGCCCCCGGCCGCCGAGATCGCCGGGGTGTCGTCCGAGGTCTGCGCGTCTTGGATCCGCGCCCGTGTCAGGGTGCTCACCTTGTTCATCGCGATGACGGGGTCGATCGCGACGGACGTCGCCTCGTCCTCGAGGCTCACGGTGACCGTCACCACCGACGAGGCGACATGCGCGTCGATGCGCGCCGAGTCGGCGGCCGAGACCTCGACGCCGCCTCCCGCGCTGAGCGTGCTGCCGACGACGTCGGCGGCCGCCTGGACCGGCTTCTCGGTGCCGATGATCGCGCCGGCGAAGACCTCGGCGATGTTGAAGACGATGTTCTGCGAGTCCCAGCCGACCGAGTTGAAGGCGAGCGTGACGCCCACGCCGATCCCCGTCGTCGCCGTCGCGTTGGTGACCTCGGCGAAGATGAACGAGCGGTTCTGCGCACGCACGACGATGGCGCCGCCGGCGATGACCGTCGCCCGTGTGACCGCGACCGTCGCACCCGAGAGCACCGTGTTGGTCGCGATGACGATGTTGACGCCGATCGAGCGGAAACCGTCCTCGTCCTCGCCGCCGGGCGTCTCCGAACCGCCGGTCCCGCCGGTGCCGCCCGTCCCGCCCGTCCCACCCGTCCCGCCGGTCCCACCGCTCCCGCCCGTGCCGCCGCTCCCGCCGCCGACGTCGCCCTGGCCGCCCTCGACCTTCACGATGCTCGTGTCGGTCGCCGTGATCCCGGCGCGCTCGGTCGCGGTCAGCGCGACGTCGGCCTCGGCATCCAGCACCGCATCGCTCACCTCGACGGCGACGCCGCCGCGCACGTCGTTGACGACGACGAGGCCCGCCACGCCCTGCGCGCTCGTCCAGAGCGACGCGACCTTCTGGATGAGCCAGGTGAGCCAGTCCTCATCGTCTTCGCCCTCGGTCTGCAGGAGGCGCCAGCGCGTGGTGTCTGTGTAGGTCTCGGTCGTGAGGTCGACGACCTGGTCGCCACCGAGGAAGGCGTAGACGTTGCCGGCGGCCGCCGCGGTCGCGTAGTCGTCGGCGACGCGGACGAGCTCGCCGTTCTTGATGGCGACGGCCGTGCCCGAGTTGGACGTGTAGCCGTAGTCCTGAACGGCCTCCTCGAAGATGCCGGTGAACAGCAGCGTCGGGTCGTTGACGGCCTGCGAGAGCACGTCGACCGTGCTGTCGGCGGCGATCTCGGCGACCTCGTCGGCGCTGACGGTGATCCCGCCGCCGGCCACGATGCTGACCGGCGATGCCGGGGTCCCCCGTACAGCTGCCGTCGTGGAGGCGTTCACGAGGTTCTTCGCGACGCCGAAGCCCATCGACTTGGCGCTCGAGCCCCACACCATGATCACGACGGCCTTTGATTCGTTGCTCAGCTCGGCGTTGATGACGGCCGCGTTCACGGCGATCACCGCGATATCGCCCGAGGCCTCGACATCCGTCCGCTCGATGAGGGCCTCGACCTTCGCGGGCTGCAGGCCGCCCATCGCCTCGCCGATGAGCGGGTCGCCGATGATCGCGTCGATGAGGTTGAAGAGCAGGTTCTGCGACTTCCAGCCGATCGAGTTGAAGGCGAGGGCGATGCCCTCGTTCTCCTGCGCCGACTCGATGTAGACCTTGGTGACGGCGTCGAGCTGCGCGATGTTCTCGGCGCCGACGAGCACGTCGCCGCCGGCGACGACGTCGCTGTCGACGATCTTCGCGATCGCCTCCGACAGCACGACGTTGGTGGCGATGACACCGCCCCGTGCGATGGAGTCGCCCTCCATGTCGGGGAACGACGCGCCGCCCGACGAGACGATCGAGCCGTCGGCCGTCGCACGGAGGAGCGCCTCCTCGTGCGCCTGCACGAGCACGTCGCCGCCGGCCTCGACCGACACGTGGTCGATCCGGGCCAGGGCGCTCGCCCGCACGTCGTTGAGCACCACCAGACCGCCGTACGCGATGGCCTGCGAACCGCTGATGTTGAGTCCGCCCGGAAGGATGCCGTTGACCGGCACCGGCTTCCACCACCCCAGATCGTCGTAGGCGTACGGCGGCGAAGTGAGGTCCATCGTCGTGTCGGGACCCATCCACTGGTAGATCTCGCCCTCGTCGCCGCCGAGCGCGAGCCACAGCGTGGCGTCGGTGTAGTCGACCAGCGAGAGGTCGCCGAGATACGGGGTGGCGCCGACGTACTCGTACGCGCGACCACCCTCACCCGCGATGAGTGCCCACAGATCCGTGTCGGTGTAGTCCTGGGCGCCGAGGTCGCGCCGCGCGCTGCCGCCGACGTAGCGGTAGGTGCCGGGCGCGCCGCCGCCCGTGTACCCGGTGAGCACCTCGACGACGTCACCGTTCATGAGGATCCGGTAGCCGGCGTCGGTGTCGAACCGCGCGTCGGCGTAGCCGTCGTCGAGGCGCACGATCTCGCCCGTCTGCACGCCGCCGTCGATCTCGCCGTCACCGCTGGAGTAGTCCTCCTCGATGGCGGCGACGCGCACCGTGTCGCCGAACTTGATGAGCCGCAGGCCGGCCTGGCTCGAGACGTAGTCGACGGGGCGGCTGTCTTTGATCGCTCCGCGGATGATCGAGAACCCGCCGTCGTTGGTCGTGGTCGCCCCCGTCACGAGGGTGACGTTCGCGAAGACGCCCGACGCGTCGGAGGCGTCGACGACGACATCGCCGCTCGCGTGCACCGTGAGCGTCGCGGCGGATCCCGCGACGATCTCGGCGATCGTCTGCGACGCCGTCTTGTTGCTGGCGAGGAGCACGCCGACCGCGGAGCCCTCTGCGCCGTAGAGGGCGGCGGCCTCGGTGGATGCCGCGTTGCTGACCGTCGCGTTGAGCTGCGCCGTGTTCTCGGCGAGCACCGAGATGTTCGCCGCCGACACGATGGTGCCGGTGAGGCGGGCGATCGCCTCGGCGGGCCGGGTGCCGATGTAGTCCTCGATGTTGTCGCCGGCCGCGTCGTCGATCCCCTCGATGAGGAGCGCGTCGCCGAGCAGCGTCTCGAGGGCGTTGAAGAGGATGTTGGAGGCCTTCCACCCGATCGAGTTGAAGGCGAGGGCGATGCCGACCGCCTCTGCACCGGAGGCGAAGGACGAGTTCAGGGTCGCGTCGAGTCCCGCGCCGTTGATCGCCTGCACGAGCAGGTCGCCGCCGAGCGTGATCGCGGAGTCCGTCACGATGGCGCGCGACGAGGCCAGCACGACGTTCGCCGCCGATTGTCCGCCCCTGGCGAAGACGGTGCCCTGGCCCGTGAAGCTGTTCCCGCCCATCGCCGAGACGTTCGTCTCGACCGTCGCGACGAGGAGCGCCGTCCCCTGCGCGACGACCGACAGCGACGCCGCCGTGACGACCGCGCGCGTGACCGCGGCATCCGCATCACTGCGTACGTCGTTCATGACGAAGGTGATCCCGATCGCGCGCGCCTCGGAGTCGGTGAAGTTGAGATTCAGCACGTCGCTGATGCCGGGGATGATCGAGTCGAGGTCGTTCGGTTCCTGGACGAGCTGCCAGAGCAGGGTGTTCGTGAACACCGTCGTGCCGAGGTCCACGGGACCGGCGGGGCCCTTGTAGAGGTAGATGTCGCCGTCGGCGTTGGCGAGCACGCGGTCGCCCGCCGCGAGGACGCGCGTGCCCGACGCGGCCGTGAACGCGTAGTCCCCGTCGAAGAGCCACTCGCCCACGATCTCGGCGATCCCGGAGAGGTTGTTCTGCGTGTTGACGTTCTGCACTGTCGTGCTCTGCGCATCGACGGTCGCGGCATCCGTAGCGGTGACGTCGATCGACCCGCCCGCCGTGACGGTGCCGGGCGCCCCGGATGAGAAGACGATCTCGGCGCGCGCGGCGCTGCTCACCTTGTTCGTCGCGAACAGGAGGCCGCCGGCGGCGCCCTCGGCACCATAGCCGTTCGCCCCCGGCGCGGGGGTCGTGGCGCCCGGGAACAGCAAGGTCACGACCGCGTCGACGGTGTTCTCGTTGCCGGCGACGGCGGTGACCGAGGTCTGGCTCGTCGCGCTCACGATGATGGCGCCGGAGATGTCGAGCGGGGAGTCGGTGATGATCGCCCACGCCCGGGCGGGGGCTTCGCCGCTCACCTCGCCGGCGAGCACGGGGCCGCCCAGCAGGGCGTCGAGGAGGTTGAACAGGAGGTTCTGCGACCGCCAGCCGACGGCGTTGAAGGCCGCGATCGCCGTCTTGGCGTCCCAGGCCTCGACGGTCGTGGTGGCGGTGGCATCGATGCTTCCGGCCTGCTCGGCCGCGACGAGGAGATCGCCGGCGGTGACCGTCAGCGGGCTGCGCGTCACGAGCGCGTCGGCCGTCGTGACGACGTTGTTGGTGACGAGCACGCCGCCGCTGCCGTTCCACGACGAGATCGTGCTGTCGTCGAACGAGGAGATCCTCGACTCGTCGGTCGCCGTGACGGCGATGCCCGAGACCGCGTGGATGACGGCATCCACGATCTCGGCCCGTGTCGAGCCGCGCACGTCGTTGGCGACGATGAGACCCGCGTAGCTGTTGGAGTCGCCCGTCAGGTCGCGGCCGATGGCGTTGCCCATGGCGCCGAGCGTGGCGTAGGTCGTCGCGTACGTGATGAGCGTCGCGGTCGTCAGCGCCTTCCAGCGCAGGATGTCGCCGAAGTCCTCGGCGCCGAGGTCGACGGTGCCGTCGATGCCCATGTACAGGTAGGTCACCGTGACGGGCTCGCCGTCTTCGTCGGTGCCCCACGCCAGGACGCGATCGCCGAACTTCACCGCGACGGTGCCCGAGTTCTCGGTGTACTCGTAGTCGCTCGTCGCGAGCCCGAACCAGCGGTTCAGAAGACCGCCGGCCAGTTCGATGTCGGGCTGGACCTCGGCGTAGAGCGAGGTCTGGGAGTCGATGGTCGCCGCGCGGATCGCGGTGACGGTGACCGAGTCCGCGGTGACGGGGACGACGACGACACTGTCGGCGAGCACCCATCCGGCGGAGGTGTAGTTCTCAGTGGCCAGATCGATGGTGGTGCCGCCGGCCGGAGGACCCCGCGTGCCGCCCGTCCACAGGTACAGCTTCCCGTCGAGTGCCCGCACGACATCACCGGCGTGCAGCGACGAGGGCGTGTCCGCCCACGTGTAGAGCGGCACGGTGGCACCGTCCATCTTGGCGTTCGCGCCGCTCGAGACGCGGTTGGACGCGACGGCGCCGTTGATGCTCAGTCCCTCGGGCCCGAAGAGTGCCGAGGGGAAGGAGGTGGCCTCGTTGGACAGATACGCGATGACGGATGCCGCGGCCTGCGCCGTGACCGCGACCGCGCCGCCCGCCGTCACGCGGCTCCCCCCGATGACGGCCGTCGCATCGGCGGGGCGCTCTGCCCCGAAAGCCGTGTTCTGGCCGATGAGCGGGTCGCCGATGAGCGCCTCGATCAGCGCGAAGAAGACGTTGGTCGGCGCCCATCCGATCGTGTTGAACGCGAGGGTGATGCCGAAGGCGTTGCCCGCCGCGTCGACGGCGGCGAGCGCCCGCGCGTCGATCTCGGCGACGAGCTCGGCGCGCACCGAGATCGCACCGACGATGTCGAGGGTGCTGGCCAGGACGCTCGCCGTCGCCCCGCCCAGCACGCGGTTGGTGGCGATGATCCCGCCGGCGGCGAGGACGAAGCCCTGGCCCGTGAAGCTGCTCCCGCCCGAGGCCTTTGCGGTGACATCGGCTTCGGCCCGGATCGCGGCCTGCTCGATCGCCAGCACCGTGAGGTTCGCGGCATCGACGCTCGCCCGCAGGAGTTCCGCGGTGACGTCGCTCTGCACGTCGTTGAGCACCATGACGGCGGCGACGGTCACCGACGGCGAGGTCGTGATGTTGAGGCCGTTCGGGAAGTAGTCCGTCGGCCCGACCGACTTCCACCAGGCGGGATCGGAGTAGTTCTGCGCGCCGAGGTTGACGTCCGCGGTGTCGGGGCCCATCCACTGGTAGACGCTGAGGGGACTCCCCGAGACGTACGTCCACAGGGTGTCGTCGGAGTAGTCGAGCGCGTTCAGGTCGAGCTGAGCCGCCGCGCCGTGGTAGCGGTAGAGGCTGCCGGCCTCACCGCCGATGGGCGCCCAGACGTCGGCGTCCGAGTAGTCCTGGTCGCCCAGGTCGATCCGGCCGCTCTGGCCGAGGTAGCGGTACGACGCCTCGGGGTCGCCCGGGCCGGTGTAGTCGCCCTCGACGTAGACGACGTCGCCGTGCGAGACGAGCCGCACGCCGGAGGCGGAGGTGAAGCGCGCGTCGCCGTAGCCGTCGGCGAGCTCGACGACGTCGCCGGTCGCGACGGTCACGAGCTGGTCGGCGGGCGAGGTCGCGGCGACATGGTCGATCGACTCGTAGTCGGAGGAGATGCGCACCCGGTCGCCGAAGGCGAGGTCGACGACGCCGTCCGACGTCTCGTGCTCGGCATCCGCGAGCGCGCCGGAGCCTGCCGCGAGGAAGTGCAGCCCGCCGTCGTTCGTCGTGATCGAGGACGAGACGAGCTTGACGTTCGAGAAGATCATGGCGTCGTCGTCGGCCCGGATCGTGAGGTCGCCGCCCGCCGAGACGACGACCGGCGTCGAGCCTGTCGCCCTGATCGCGGCCCGGGCTTCGCTCAGCACCTTGTTCGTCGCCATCGTCACGCCGGCAGCCCCCGACACGGTGCCCGCGATCGCGGTGACCGCGGCCTCGGAGGCGTTGCTGACCGTCGCGTTGACGAGCTCGGCGGTGCGCGCGCTCACGGTGATGTCGCCGTCCGCGGTGAGGTCGGAGTCGATCGACGATGCGATGACCGACCAGACGGCGGCGCCGGCGCCGAAGGTCGTCCCGAGGAGCGCATCGAGGGCCGAGAGGAAGGCGTCCAGTGCCGTGTCGTCGATGACCCAGCCGATGAGGTTGACGGCGAGGGCGGCGCCGATCGAGAGCTTGGGGATGTTGTCGAGCTGCAGGGCGCCGGTGGTCGCGACGGCGCTGACATCCGACGTCGCGTCGATCAGCGCCTGGGCCGCCTCGGCGGAGATCTCGATCGTGCCGGCCGTGACGGAGCTGTCTTCGACCAGTGCGGTGACCGACCCGCGCAGCACATTGGCCGCAAACACCGCAGCGACCGCGATCGCGTCGCTCGACACGAGTCCGGGGCGCTCGGCGATCGAGGCGGCATCGGTCGTCGAGACGAGCCGCGGGTCGCCGTGCGCCGTGACCGCGACCGCACCGCCGGCAGTGACGACGGAGTCTGTGACGCCGGCGGCGACCGTCCGCACGAGCGAGTTCCAGGCACGCGAGGCCGTCAGCGTGACGAGCGGCGTTCCCGGAACGAGCACGAGGTCGGCCGCCGTCGAGGTGAGGCTGCTGGTGTCGGTGGCCCCGACCGACACGGCGTCATCGCCGGTGATCGTCGCTTCCTCGATGGCCGCGCGCGTCGCGCCGGTCACGTCGATGCGCGCGTCCTTGGCCCGCGCGGCGTACTGCCCCGCCGTCGTGGCCGTCACTTCGAGCCCGCCGACCGTGAGGGCCGCCGAGCCGACGCGTGCGGTCGCGTCGTCCTGGTCGACGTCGACGTGTGCGACGCCGACGAGCGCGGAGGCGACCTGGGCCGCAACCTCGCCGTCGTTCGCGGCGCGCACGGCGACGAGACCTGCCGTCGTGATCGGCGCCTCGATCGAGGCCTCGGTCGTGCGCGAGATGTCGACGTGCACCTGCAGGCTGTCGAAGCCGAAGTGGGTGTCGGCGTACAGCGGGCCGGTGACGGGGCTCGACAGCATCGCCTCGAGCGCGGGCCGGCTCTCGTCGTCGAGGACGACGACGAGGCGTGTGGTGTCGGTCGCCGAGACGACGAGCGTCTGGCCGCCGGCCGGTCCGCCGATCGTCACGGCCGCGCCGGAGCGGATGTGGGCCCGCGTCGCACTGACCGCGTTGACGTCGACGCGGGCGTCCACGACCGAGATGACGTCGGTCCACGGTGTGAGCGACGTGGCGACGGCGTGGTAGTCGACATCGACATCCGTCTTCGCGAGCACCTGCAGCGTCGCCGCGACGACACTCGCGCCCGCCACGATCTCGGCGAGCGCCGACGATCCGAGGGTGTACGTTGCCGTCTCGGCCCCACCGGTGCGCGTCACGTGCTGGCGCGCTGTCGCGCTCACGATGACGTTCCGCCCCTCGAGGTGTCCCGCGACGCTCGCGGTCGCAGCCACACCGGAGGACGCGGCATCCGTCGACGACACGGCATCCAGCGTGACGTCGTCCGCCGTCCGCACCGACGCGCCCGCCTGCACGAGGATCGTCTCGGCGAGCACCGTGAGCGACGCGACGCCGAGGTCGATCGATCCCGTGAAGTGCACTTCGTCGATGCCCAGCAGGCCGTCGATGACGAGCGCCGTCGTCGGGATCGAGAAGTTGAGCGTCTCGGAGGTCGGAGAGGTCACCGTGAGCCAGCCGGCCAGCGTCGCGTGGGGGGCGACGGTGATGACCTCGTTGCCGGCGGTGCCCTTCACCGTGATCGTCGTCGTGCCCGAGAGCGTGATCGGCTCCAGGCCCGCGTAGACGTATCGCACGCCGCCGACGTCGATGACGCCGGAATGGGGGTCGTGCGCCTCCGAGACGACGCTTCGGCCGGCGGCGTCGATGACGAGCGTGTCGAACCCGCCGGCACCGCCGTCCACCGCTCCGGCCAATCGGCCCGCGGCCCCGAACCGGAATTCGTCCTGGTTTCCGGCTGCCCCGACGAGATTCTCGAAGCCCTCGAACGAGACGCCCGACACGTCGCCGCTGCCCTCGCCGTCGATGTGCCAGACCGCGTCGGCCGCCGGGCCGGCGAGGGTGTCGCTCCCCGCGCCGCCGACCACCCGCACCGAGGTGCCGCCGGTGGATCCGCCGAGCGCGATCCGGTCGTCTCCGGCGCCCCCGATGAGGACGACGGATGCCGCGGCCGGCGCCGCGTCGACGGAGCCGTCTGCTCCCACCAGCGCGAGCACGCCGTTCACCATGACGAGCTCGTGCGCGAAGCCGTCGCCGGCCGTCGCGACCGCCGTCCCGCCGTCCATCGACCAGCGCGTGAGCGTCGCCGTGACCGGGATGGGGTCCAGGCCCGGAAGCCGCAGCACGGCGCTGCGCGTCCCCGGGGCACCGGGGACGAGGACGACCGTGACCGTGACCGACTCGCCCGGCATGAGCGTCTCGGGCAGTCCGTCGAGCCGGAAGGCGCCGCTCGCGTCGTCGAGCACGTCGGCGAGGGAGAGGGGCTCGGTGCCGGTGTTCGTGAGCACGAAGGTCATCGAGCCGCCGGTGAGCGGATGCCGCGCCCCGAAGTCGACCGTCGAGACCGACGCCGTGAGGCTCGGGGCGACCGGCGCGACAGCGTCGACCGGCACGTCGGCGGCGGCTGCATCGGCCGGGTCGGTGGACGCCGGATCGGCGTCGCTCGGCGTCACTGCCGCGACGGGCGCCGCATCGGCGGGAGCCGCGTCGACGGGAGCCGGATCGACGGCGACCGGGTCGGCGGGGGCGGGAGCGGGCTCGGCGACAGGCTCCGACGCGACGGGCGCGGCCGGGGGGGCCTCGGGCGCCGGGTCGGTCGAGGGAGAGGATGCATCGGCCGGCTGCGGATCGGCGGTCGGGTCGGACGTCGTGCCGTCGGTCGCCTCCATGGCCGCCAGGAGCGGTCCCGAATCGGGCTCTGCCCCGACCAGCGACGCGTCGTGGTGCGAGATCGAGAGGCGGTCCCCCGCGTGGAGCACTTCGCCCATGAGTCCGTGGTCCTCGTGGTGCAGACCTAGGGCGTGGCCCATCTCGTGCCGGAGCACGGAGGCCAGGCTCATCCGCTGCCAGCCCCAGCCCGCGGCATCGGCGTCGATGCGGATGTGCCGGCCGTCGGCGTAGCCGAGCTGGCGCCCGGGGAGGTCGGCGAGCGTCACGACGATGCCGTCGACGTCGGCGCCTGCCGCCCGCCACTCGGCGGCGACGGCGCGCGCGGCGCACTGGAGCGCCTGCGGCGTGAGTTCTGCGGCCGTATGGCGGTCTGCGGACGACGCGGTCCCGGCGAGCAGGGCCCCGTCCGAGGAGATCGGGGACGGCGCCGCGACGGCGGTCTGAAGGAACAGCGCCAGCACGACGGACAGCAGCACCACCCGGAAGGGGGCGGCGGAGAGGGCGCGTCCGAGGACGCCTTCCCCTTCGGCAGCGCTATGGCTGCGAGGTTCCCTCACGCGCGTCCCCAAACGTAGTGCGACCCCCGTCAAGGCATGTGTCTACACCTAGCCCCCGCGGCATACAACAGCAGATATTCCGCCGCGAGATATGCCGGCAAGGGAATCCGCGGAGTTCGGAGGGTCAGTCGACCTTCGTGACCATGCCGCTGGTGAGACGGACGAGCTCCTCGTAGGTCATCGGGAACACCGTGTGCGGGGTGCCGCCCGCGGCCCAGATCTCGGGGAAGCGCGCGAGATCCTCGTCGACGATCGTCGTGAGCGGGGTGGGATGCCCGGTCGGCGCCACGCCGCCGATGGCCTGGCCCGTCGCCTCGCGCACCTGCTCGGGGGTCGCGCGCTGGATCTTCTCGCGTCCGAGCCGCGCTGCGAGGGCCTGCGTGTCGACGCGGTGCGCGCCGCTGGTCATGACCAGGAGCGGCTCGCCGTCCGACCAGAAGACGAGGCTGTTCGCGATGGCGCCGACCTCGATGCCGAGCGCTGCTGCCGCGAGCGGCGCCGTGGATGCGGCATCCGGAAGCACGACGATGTCGCCCGTGATGCCGGCGGCGCGCAGAGAGTCGTGGACGAGGCGGCTTCGCGCGGGCAGGTGCTCGGTCACGGCGTCAGCCTAGCCGCGGGCGAGGATCTCGCCCTAGCCGCGGGCGATGATCTCGCCGTGCGGCATGAGCACCCAGGCGTCCTCCGATGCCGCCCATTCCCGCCACGCCTCCGCGATGCGCTCGAGGCCCGCCTGATCCGTCACCCCGTGCGCGACGGCGTGCTCGGCGAACGACGAGTGCAGCGCGCGGTCGGCCCACGACCCGCCCCACCACTCGCGCTCCTCGGGCTTCTCGAAGAGCCACAGCGAGGCGGAGGACTCGACCTCGGCGAACCCGGCAGCGCGAGCCCAGGCCTTCAGTCGCCGGCCCGCGGCGGGCTCCCCCGACACGAGCCGGTGGACGCGGAGGTACACCTCGTGCCACTCCGCGAGCCCCGGAAGGAGCGGGTACCAGATGACGCCGCGGTAGTCGACGTCGCGCGCCGCGACGACCCCGTCGGGAGCGACGACGCGGCGGAACTCCCGCAGTGCGTCGACCGGCCGCGAGAGGTGCTGCAGCACCTGATGGGCGTGCACGACGTCGTACGAGTCGTCGTCGGCCTCGAGGGCGTAGGCGTCGCCGACCTCGAACGACACGTTCCGGGTCCCTCGCTCCGCGGCGAGCGCGGCGGCTTTCGCCACGACGTCGGCCGCGGCATCCAGCCCCACGACCTGGCCCGGCGCGACGCGCTCGGCGAGGTCGACGGTGATGGTGCCGGGACCGGCTCCGACGTCGAGGATGCGCTGACCGGCGCGCAGGTGCGGCACGAGGTACGCCGCGGAATTGGCGACGGTGCGCCATTCGTGCGAGCGCAGGACGCTCTCGTGGTGGCCATGCGTGTAGCTCCCGGACATGGTCCGACACTATCCACGCGGGCGCGCGCCGTGAGCAATGTGACGAAACCGGCACGAAGGTCTTTCGCATCGCCACATGCTCAGCAGATTGCGCAACGCACGGCCCGGGAGTTGAACACACCGTGAAATGGTGGTGCAATGGTAGACGGATGCCGCGACGCTGCGGCGCCCGTTGAGCACAGCCCACGAGGCTCGCCGAAAGAGGATCGCGATGACGCACACCCTGCCCCTGCCCGACTTCACGCACGAGCGCGTGGAGGTGATCACCGGACGGCGCAGCGGCCTGTTCATCGCCGTCGCACTGCACTCCTCCGTGCTCGGCTCGGCGCTCGGCGGGGCGCGACTGTGGACCTACGACCACTGGAAGGACGCCCTCGGCGACGCCCTGCGCCTCTCGGCCGCGATGACGCTCAAGAACGCGGCGGCGGGTCTCGACGCCGGGGGCGGCAAGTCCGTCATCCGCCTCGAGCCCGGGATGACGCTCGACGCCGAGCGCCGCCGTGCCGCCTTCCTCGATCTCGGCGACGCCGTCGAGTCGCTGCACGGCCTCTACCGCACGGCGGAAGACGTCGGATCGACCACGGAAGACATGCTCACCGTCAGCGAGCGCACCGAGCACGTCGTGGGCCTCCCCGACGCCGTCGGCGGGTCGGGCGAGCCCGCGGGCCCCACGAGCCTCGGCGTGTACGAGTCGCTGCGCGCGACCCTCGAGCGCGTCGCGGGAACCTCCGACGTCGCAGGCCGCGCGATCACGATCGCGGGTCTCGGCCAGGTCGGAAGCCGCCTCGCCGTGCGCCTCGCGGCCGAGGGCGCCAGCCTCACGGTGACCGACGTCAACCCGGCCAAGCGCGACCTCGCGCTCGAGCTCGGCGCGCGGTGGGCGGAGCCGGGCACCGAGCACCTTCTCCCCGCCGACGTGTTCGTGCCCGCGGGCATCGGCGGCGTCCTCACCGACGAGGTCATCGACGCGCTCGACGCCAAGGCCGTGTGCGGCCCCGCGAACAACCCGCTCGCGTCGCACGACGGCGCCGACCGCCTCGCTGGCCGCGGCATCCTCTACGCACCCGACTTCGTCGTCAACGCGGGCGGGGTCATCTACCTCGACCTCGAGGCGAAGAAGCTCGGCACGCGCACCGAGACCATGGAGCGCGTCGCCGCCATCGGCGACACGGTCCGCCGCATCTTCGACGAGGCCGAGCACCGCGGTGTCACGCCGCTCGAGGCCGCCGAGGGCCTGGCCGCCGAGCGTCTCGCCGCGGGCGCGCGCGGCGGAGCGCACGCCCTCGCCTGACGTCGCCGGGAGGTGCGACTGAGTCCCGGCTTTTCCGGTACTCAGTCGCACCGCCGCGCGCGCGCTGTGCGAGGATGATCCTGCCCGGCATCGTCGCCGGGACGCCGCACGATGAATCAAGGGAGAAGCCTCGTGTTCCGCAGCCCGTACCCCGACGTCGACATCCCCGACGTGAGTGTCTTCGAGTACCTCTTCGGCTCGCTCACCGAGGAGGAGGAGTCGCGCATCGCGCTCATCGACCCGGCGACGGGCGCCGAGACCACCTACGGCGCGCTCCGCGCGCAGGTCGAGGCCTTCGCGGGCGCCCTCGCCGCGCGCGGCGTCGGCACCGACACCGTCGTCGGCCTCCTCTGCCCCAACGTCCCGGCCTTCGCGACCGTGTTCCACGGCATCCTGCGCGCCGGCGCCACCGTCACGACGATCAACTCCCTCTATACGGCGGGCGAGATCGGCAAGCAGCTGAAGGATGCCGCGGCCACCTGGCTCGTGACGGTCTCGCCGCTTCTCCCCCAGGCCTCCGAGGCTGCGGAGGCCGTCGGCATCCCGCATGAGCGCGTCATCGTCCTGGATGGGGCGCACGGCCACCCGAACCTCCGCGAATTGCTCGGGGAGCGCCAGGAGGCGCCCACGGTGTCGTTCGATCCAGCGACGCACCTCGCGGTGCTCCCCTACTCGTCGGGCACGACGGGAATCCCCAAGGGCGTCATGCTCAGCCACCGCAACCTCGTCGCGAACGTGCAGCAGTGCCGTACGAACATCGACCTCCGCGACGGCGACCGGGTGCTCGCCGTCCTCCCCTTCTTCCACATCTACGGCATGACGGTGCTGCTCAACCTCGCGCTTCGCCAGCGCGCGAGCCTCGTGACGATGCCGAGGTTCGACCTGGTCGAGTTCCTCACGAACATCCAGAAGTACTCCTGCACCTACCTCTATATAGCGCCACCGATCGCGGTCGCCCTTGCGAAGCATCCCATCGTCGACCAGTTCGACATCTCGAGCGTGCACACCGTGTTCTCCGGCGCCGCGCCGCTCGACGGCGAGACGGCCGAGGCCGCGGGCACGCGCATCCACGCGCGCATGATGCAGGGCTACGGGATGACGGAGCTGAGCCCCGTCTCGCACGCGATGCCGCACGACCGCGATGACGTGCCGGTGAGTTCGGTCGGCACCATGCTGCCGAACGAGGAGTGCAAGCTCGTCGACACCGAGACCGGCGAGGAGATCACCGAGCTCGGCGACGACGGAGTGACCCGCCCCGGTGAGCTGTGGGTGAAGGGGCCGAACGTCATGCTCGGCTACCTCCACAACGAGGAGGCGACGCGCGAGATCCTCGACGCCGATGGCTTCCTCCACACCGGCGATGTCGCGGTCTATCACGAGGGCGGCTACTTCTCCATCGTCGATCGCGTCAAGGAGCTCATCAAGTACAAGGGCTACCAGATCGCTCCCGCCGAGCTCGAGGCGCTGCTCCTGTCACACCAGAAGGTGATGGATGCCGCCGTCATCGGCGTGCTCGACGACGAGAAGCAGGAGATCCCGAAGGCCTTCATCGTCGCGGCGCCCGACTCGGGCCTCACCGAGGACGAGGTCATGGCCTTCGTCGCCCGCAGCGTCGCGCCGCACAAGAAGGTGCGCCGGGTCGAGTTCATCGACGCGATCCCCAAGTCCGCGTCGGGCAAGATCATCCGCAAAGACCTGCGGGCGCGCGAGCTCTCCCGCGCCTGATCGGCTCACGGCGGCTGTGCCGCCGGACGACGGATGCCTCGGCCGCTGCGGCCGAGGCATCCGTTGTCTCTCGTGAGCGTCGTGGCATGACGCGTGTCAGGCGCGGTCGGGTGTCAGGCGCCGTGTCAGGCGCGGTCGGGTATCAGGCGCGGTCGGGCTTGCGCGCCAACCCGGGATCGGCGTCTTCCTCGAGCTCGTCGGGTCTCGCCGCGATCTCGGCCGGAAGGTTCCGGGAGAGCAGGAGCGAGAGCACCATGAGCGCGAAGACGATGAAGATCGCCTGCTTGAGCGCCGCGACCTGCGAGGTGGCGTAGTCGCTCGCGATCGCCGTTGCGACCTCCTGCGATCCGCCCGCCTCGAGGACGATCTGCTCGGCCTGGTCCTGCGAGATGATCGGCACGCCCTGCTCGAGCGAGGTGTTGACCTGCTGCCGCGTCGCGTCGTCGATCGTCGCGTTCTCTGCGACCGCCGCGGTGAAGCCCGAAGCCAGCAGCAGGATGAAGACGGAGCCGACGACGGCGGTGCCGAACGACGAGCCGAGATTCTGGAACGTGCCCTGCAGTCCGCCCACCTCCGACGTGTCCTTCTTCTCGACGGCCGACATGTTGACGTTTCCGAGCTGCGACGCGAGGAGCCCGAAGCCCGCGCCGACGATGAACATGCCGATCGCGAACGGCCAGCCGGCAAGCTCCGGCTGGATCGCGACGAGCACGAACAGGAGGCCCACCGCCATCGTGATCTGGCCGAGCTGCGCGATGCGCCGCGCCGAGCGCCGGGAGGTGAGCCACGAGCCGAGCACGGAGAAGATGATGAGTCCGGCCGAGAGAGGCAGGATCTTGAGGCCCGTCTCGAGCGCGTCGAAGCCCTGCATCGTCTGGAGGTAGACGGGGATGACGAAGAACAGCGCGGCGATCGCGAAGTACTGCACGAGAAAGCCCGAGAGGCCGCTGCGCAGGGCCGCGATGCGGAACAGGCCCACCTTGAGCAGAGGCATCCGTCCCCTCTCCTCGAGCTTGCGCTGCCGCTGCACGAACCACCACAGCACGACGATCCCGATGAGGATCAGGTAGGTGACGGGCGAGACGCCGAGCGGCGCGATCTCGACACCGTTGACGACGGGCGGGTTGAGGGGCACGAACCAGCCCCACGTCTTGGACTGGAGGACGCCGAAGACGACGAGCGCCATGCCCGCCGCGGAGAGGATGACGCTCAGGACGTCGATCTTCAGGCCCGGGTTGCCCGGGACGTCCTTGATGCGGCCGGAGAAGATGAGGACGGCGATCATGATGACCGTCTCGGCGACGAAGACGTACCGCCACGAGGCGTAGGTCGTGACGAGACCGCCGATGAGCGGGCCGGCCGCCGCCGCGAGGCCCGTGACGGCGCCGAGGATCGAGAAGGCCGCGACGCGCGCCTTGCCCGAGTAGTTGATCGCCGCGAGGGCCGCGATGGCGGGGATGACGAGCACGGCGCCGAGGCCTTCGACGAGCGACCACCCGAACAGCAGCATCGTGAGGTTGGGGCTCAGGGCCGTGAGGAGCGACCCGATGCCGTAGATGACGGAGCCGATCTTGAAGGCGCGGCTGCGCCCCCACTTGTCACCGAGCTTGCCGCCCGTGAGCATGAAGGCCGCCATCGTCAGCGTGTAGAACGTGATGGCCGCCTGCATGCCCGTGATGGTGGTGTCGAGGTCGTGCGCGACCTGCGAGATCGACACGTTCATGACCGTGCTGTCGAGCACCATCACGAACTGTGAAACGGCCAGGATGACGATCACGAACCAGCGCTTCATGGCCGGAGCCTATGGCCACCCCGCCCGCGCGCATGCGCGCGCCAACCCGAAACGGGTGAGGATCGCCGGGTCAGCCCGGCGGTCAGGGCCGGCTTCCCGGCGGCTTGCGGCGTCGGCGGGGCCGGACGGGCGTCAGCCCGGCTCCCCCGAGCGCTTGCGGCGGATGAGGAGGCGCACCGGACCGATGAGACTCATGACACTAAGCGCGAGCACCGCGACGCCCAGCGCGAAGGGCACCCACATCGGCACCGCGATGAGATCGCGGAACGACATCGGCGCCAGCCAGTCGCCGCCCGCGTTCGTGTAGCTCGCGATGACGATGAGGAGGCCGCCCGCGACGGCGACGGAGTACGAGACGATGCGCGAGACGATCGTGGCGGTCGGCGGCTCTTCGGGCGCGGCGTCTGGCATTTCGCCAGACTACTCGTCGCGCCGGGGCGACTGCGGGAGGGCCGGGTGGGGAAAAGGAAAGGCGCCCACGAGGGGCGCCTTTCACACTTCGGTGGACCTGAGGGGATTCGAACCCCTGACCTCTTCATTGCGAACGAAGCGCGCTACCAACTGCGCCACAGGCCCGAGAACCTCCGTTACATTATCACGCCCGGACAGGCCGTCCGAATCGACGCGAGAGGATGGAGGGCATGAGCATCACCTCCGAACGACTGACCGGCATCCGCGACATCCGACTCCCCGACGGCGCACGATACGACCTCTCTTTCGACGCCGAAGGGACCATCTCGGAGGTCACGCCCGCGTCCGGTGAGCGCGTTCGCGAGACGGATGCCGAGGGCCGGGGCCTCCTCGCCATCCCGGGCATCGTCAATGCCCACGCGCACGTCGACAAGTCGTGGTGGGGCCTGCCGTGGCAGTCCTACGGCGGCGAGGGCGGCACCGACGGCCGCATCCGCCACGAGCGCGCGCGACGCGACGAGCTCGGCATCCCGAGCACCGCCATCACGCGGAGCGTGCTCGCGGAGTTCGTGCGCCACGGCACGACCGCGATCCGCACGCACGTCGATGTCGACCTCGGCCTCGGGCTCCGCGGCCTCGAGGTGGTTCGCGAAGCGCTGGCCGAGTACGGCGACGCGCTCCGGGCCGAGCTCGTCGCGTTCCCGCAGGACGGGGTCCTGCGCCGGCCGGGCGTGCTCGACCTGCTCGATCGGGCGGCGCGGGAGGGTCTCGCCGAGCACATCGGCGGACTCGATCCGGCCGGCATCGACCGCGACCCGGTCGGGCAGCTGGACGGCCTCTTCCGCATCGCCGCCGACCGCGGCGTCGGCATCGACATCCATCTCCATGATCCCGCGGAGCTCGGCGCCTTCCAGTTCGACCTCATCCTCGACCGCACCGAGGCGCTCGGGCTGCAGGGCCGGGTCACCATCGCGCACGGCTTCGCGATCGCGCAGGTCGATCCCGCGCGCCGCCGCGATCTGCTGCAGCGGATGGCGGGGCTCGAGGTCACGATGACCACCGTCGCGCCGCTGCGCCTCCCCCAGCTCCCGCTGCACGAGCTCGACGAGGCGGGGGTGCGCTTCGCCTTCGGCACCGACGGGATCCGCGACCTGTGGAGCCCGTACGGCACGGGCGACACACTTGGCATCGCGTGGCAGTACGCCCGATCGTCGAGCCTCGTGCGCGACGAGGACCTCGCACGCGTCGTCGAGATCGCCACGAGCGCGGCGGGCCCGTTCGCGGGCGTCGCGGATCACCGGATCGAGAAGGGATGCCGCGCCGACATCGTGCTCGTCGACGCCGAAAACGTCATGGATGCGCTCGTGCGCGCCCCGCGCCGCGAACTCGTCGTCGGCGCCGGTCGCGTGCTCTTCGACGCGGCCTCCGCGGACTGACCCACCCGGCCGGCGACGGCCGGCGCGCCGCGGGCCGCGCCCGCATCGTCGCTCGCCGAGTTGCCACAACTTCGCGCAACTCGACGTCGAGTTGCCACAACGACTGGCATCTCGGCGCGAGGGCGCCCGGCCCTACCCCGGCCGCCGCCGCGGACCGACCCCCACCCACGCCGAGTCGCCACAACTTCGCGCAACTCGACGCCGAGTTGCCACAACTTCGCGCAACTCGACGTCGAGTTGCCACAACAACTGGCATCTCGGCGCCAGGTCCGCCCGGCCCTACCCCCGGCCCCGCCGCGGACCGACCCCCACCCACGCCGAGTCGCCACAACTTCGCCCAACTCGACGCCGAGTTGCCACAAGATCGCGCAACTCGACGTCGAGTTGCCACAACAACTGGCATCTCGGCGCCAGGTCCGCCCGGCCCTACCCCCGGCCCCGCCGCGGACCGACCCCCACCCACGCCGAGTTGCCACAACTTCGCGCAACTCGACGCCGAGTTGCCACAACTTCGCGCAACTCGACGTCGAGTTGCCATAACAACTGGCAACTCGACGCGAACAGGCCGGGCCTACTGGCCCGAGGCGCGGCGCTCGAGGAGGCGACGCACGTGGGCCTCGATCTCGGCGTCGTCGACGTATCCCATACCGGCGAATTCGGTCGAGGCCGCCGCTTCGCGGGCACGGCGGGCCGTCTCGATCGACGGCGGTCGCTGCGCCTCGGCGCGGGCCCGCATCGCCTCTTCCCGGACGGCTTCGCGAAGCGCGGCGCGGGCCTCGGCGACGTCGAGCACGGCGGCGGCCCGCGAACCCGCGGAGGCCGTGAGGGGCCGAGGGATCCGGCGCGGCTCCCAGCCGCGCTCCTCGGCCTCGAGCGCAACATCCTGCACCGGCGCGGCCTCGCGGGCCGCGACATCCGTCACCGTCGACGCGACGACCGCGCGGCGTCCGACACGGGCCATGCGCCGGAGCATCACGACGCACACCGCGAAGAGGCCGACGCCCCCCGCGATCGACGCCCAGGCACCGACCGTGACCAGCTGCCACACGCCCCACGACACCAGGCCGAGGGCGATGAGGGCGACGAGGGTCGTCAGCAGCCGTGCGCGCCGACGGGCTCGGGCCCGACGGGCCGCCGGGAGCTCACGAGCTGCGGCGAGCGCCGTCCGCGCCACTTCGAGGCGGGCCTGGTCGAGCTCTGCCTGCGTGCGCTTGGCGAGATCCTCCTGCTCGGCGAGGGCGCGACGCGCGAGCCTCTGCTGAGCGAGCGCCGTGCGCGCGTTTAGCTCGAGGCGCACCTCCTGCGGCGTCTCGCTCGTCTCGGCGAGCACCCGCAGCGCCTGGTTCAGCCTCACGGCGTTGCGCTCGGCCGCGTCGTACTGACGTCGGCTGGCCCACGAGGGCAGCAGATACACGAGCCACAGGAGCGCGGCGACGAGCACGATGACCCCTCCGCCCAGCACCTGCCCGCCCATGCGTCCACGGTAAGCGAGCGGATGTCGGAGGCCCGTGTTATAGCGGCGTGTCGCAGCAGGCCGCGCCGAACGTCGGGCGTGTCGCGCCACGCAGCGGCCGTCGCACGCCGCGCCGACCGCGCCGCGGCAGACGCCCGAGCTCAGGCGTGGAGTCGGTCCGCCGGGGGGATGGTCGCGGCATCCTGAGGCGCACGCCCTTGCACCCACCGCTCGAGCACGCCGTCCGGCACCTCTTCGCGCACGAGCGCGAAGGCGTAGTGGTCGCGCCAGTCGCCGTCGATGTGGATGTACCGCCGCCGCAGCCCCTCGTATCGGAAGCCGAGCTTCTCGACGACGCGCAGGCTCGCGCGGTTCTCGGGGCGGATGCAGATCTCCATGCGGTGGAGCCGCAGCTCGGTGAAGCAGATGTCGGTGGCCATCGCGACGGAGGTCGGCGTGATGTCGCGGCCGGCGAAGCGCTCGCTCACCCAGTAGCCGATGGTCGCCGAGGCGAGCGAGCCGCGCGCGATCCCCCAGACGTTCAGCTGGCCGGCGATCTCGCCGTCGTACTCCATGACGAACGGCACGCCGGCACCGTCGCGGTACTGCTGCAGCAGACGACGGATGCCGAGGCGCATGTCGAAGGACACGGGACCGTCCGGGCTCGTGGCCTCCCATGGCCGCAGCCACGAGCGGTTGCTCAGCAGCTCGTTCTGCAGCGTGCGGGCATCGCGCTGCCGGATGAGCCGGATCGAGATCGACCCGTGGCGGCGAGGTGCGGTCAGGTCCACACGACTCCCCTCACCCGCGCGGCGTCACAGGGTCGCCGCGAACTCCTTGAACCAGGGACGCAGGTCGGGGCCGAGATCGTCTCGATCCGCCGCGAGCTGCACGATGGCCTTGATGTAGTCCACCCTATCCCCGGTGTCGTAGCGCCGACCCCGGAAGACGACCCCGTACACGCCGGGTCCGTCCGGGTCGGCGGCGAGCTCCTGCAACGCGTCGGTGAGCTGGATCTCGCCGCCCTTGCCGGGCTCGGTCCGCTCCAGGATGTCGAACACGGCCGGGCTGAGGACGTAGCGGCCGATGACCGCGAGGTTGGACGGGGCATCCTCCGCCTTCGGCTTCTCGACGAGGCCCGTGACCTTCACGACGTCGTCGGTGCCGGTCGGCTCGACCGCCGCCGCGCCGTACATGTGGATGTGCGCGGGGTCGACCTCCATGAGCGCGATGATCGCGGCGCCGGTGCGCTCGTGCTCTTCGAGCATCTTCGTCAGGAGCGGGTCGCGCTCGTCGATGAGGTCGTCGCCCAGGAGCACGGCGAACGGGTGGTCGCCCACGTGCGCGCGCGCACGCAGCACCGCGTGGCCCAGGCCCTTCGGCTCGCCCTGGCGGACGAAGTGGATGTCGGCGAGGTCGCTGGACTCCTGCACCTTCGCCAGGCGGTCCTTGTCGCCCTTCTTCTCGAGGTTGCGCTCGAGCTCGGGAACCGAGTCGAAGTGGTTCGAGAGGGCGTTCTTGTTGCGCCCGATGATGATGAGGATGTCGTTGATCCCGGCCTGCGTCGCTTCTTCGACGACGTACTGGATGGCGGGCTTGTCGACGACCGGCAGCATCTCCTTGGGCATGGCCTTCGTCGCCGGAAGGAAGCGCGTACCGAGTCCAGCCGCCGGAATGACGGCCTTGAAGGGCTTATGGGGCATCCCACGATCTTATCGAGCGGGCCTGTGCGACCACGGGGTACTTGCGAAATCCCCGTGTGCTGTGCGCACTTAGAATCGACTGCATGTCCGACGCGATCGCCGATGCCAAGCGGGCCCTGCGCGCAGAGCTGCGTGAGAGGCGGCAGCTTCTGACGGATTCGCAGAGGGATGCCGCGTCCCACGGCATCGCGCGCCAGCTCGACCTCCTCGTGGAGCGCCTCGGTGCCCGCTCGCTGTCGTGCTTCCTCTCGACGACGACCGAGCCGGGCACGCGCGAGTTCGTCGAGGAGGCGGTGCGCCGCGGCATCCGTGTCCTCCTTCCCATCACGCGCAACGACGGACTCCTCGACTGGGCGGTCGCCACGCCCGACGGCGAGATCACGGAGGGCAACTTCGGCCTTCCCGAGCCCGTCGGCGAGCTCCTCGGCCCCATCGCGGTCAACGACGTCGACCTCCTCGTCATCCCCGCCGCCGCCGTCGACCGCTCGGGCATGCGCTTGGGCTGGGGGCGCGGATTCTTCGACAAGACCCTCGGCTCGATGGAGCGCTGCCCTCCCGTGTACGCGGTCGTCTACGACTCCGAGATCCTCGACGAGGTGCCGCGCGACGTGCACGACCAGCCCGTCACCGGAATCGTCACCCCCACCCAGACCCTCGACCTCGCGCCCTCGCGGCGCTGACCCCAGAGAGCTCCATGCCCACCTACGCCTACGCCTGCAAGCAGTGCGGACACCGCTTCGACGCGGTGCAGTCCTTCGCCGACCCGGCCCTGACCGAATGTCCCGAATGCGGCGGACCGCTGCGCAAGGAGTACGGCTCGATCGGCGTCACCTTCAACGGCTCCGGCTTCTACCGCACCGACTCGCGCGCCGCCCCGAAGGACTCGTCGGGGTCGTCCTCGAGCGGTTCCTCCTCGAGCGGTTCCTCCTCGAGCGGTTCCTCCTCGAGCGGTTCCTCCTCGTCCGGCTCGTCGGGTGGCGGCTCCGCCTCGTCTTCGACAGGATCGAAGTCCGAGGCGAAGGCCTCACCCGCCGCCGCGGGCTGACCGCCGGCGCACCAGCGAGAGGGCAGACATGATCAAGGGTTTCCGGGAGTTCATCCTCCGAGGCAACGTCATCGACCTGGCGGTCGCCGTCGTCATCGGCGCCGCGTTCACCGGCATCGTCAATGCCATCGTGACGGGGCTCATCAACCCGCTCATCGCCCTCATCTTTCAGGCCGACAGCCTGAACGACCTCACGTGGGAGGTCCCGACGCTCACGGGCGGCACGACGACATTCTCGTGGGGCCTCATCATCGGCGCCATCATCAACTTCATCGCCGTCGCGATCGTGGTCTACTTCGCCTTCGTCTACCCGATGAACCGCATGAAAGAGCGCGAGGAGGCCCGCCGCGGCATCGGCGAGCCGAGCGAGCCGTCGCTGCCGACCGAGCAGGAGCTGCTGATCCAGATCCGCGACCTGCTCGACAAGCAGTCTCCCGCAGAGCGCCCCTGACCCCGATCCGCGTGCGGTCCTGACCGCCCTCCCGCGACACTTCGCGAACGGGGACCCCGCGCACGGCAGGGCCGCCGGCTCACCAGTGCGGGGGAACGTCCCGCTTCATGCGCGCATCGTTCGGGCCCTCGCCGGGGCGGACGGACGCCTCGCCCTCGCCGTCGCCCTCACCCCCGAGCTCGCCGGCAGCCGGCTCCCCGGCCGTGCCGGGGGCAGGGGTCAGCCGAGCGCGGCGGGAGCCGGCGACGCGCTCGATCCGCTGACGGTCACTCGAAGACATCGAGCGGCTGGGTGTCGGTCGCGTTCGTCGGCCCCTCCGGCGGGACGCCCAGGAGCGCGGCGATCCGGGCCGCGACGCCGGCGGGGTCGCTGTAGAGGTCGAAGGCGTGCACGCGCACGTAGTGCCAGCCGAGGCGACGGAGGATCTGCGGACGCAGCCGCAGCGACTCGCGCAGCGACTCGCCGATCGTCTCGGGGTCGCTCTCGGCCACGACGGCCTTGCCGTCGTACTGCGCGACGAGGGGCAGGAGGCCGCGGTAGTGCACGTCGACCGAGAGGCCGAGCGTGCGCAGCTCACGAGCGAGCGAGCGAGTGAGCGGATCGGCGAGATCCTCGAGCCGCGCCTCGCGGGTGCGGGCGGCGATGCCGCCGAGGATGCTCATGAGCGTCGCGGCGCCGTGCTCGAGGCGCCCCTCGTCGAACGCCGAGGGGCGGATCGACGACACGATGACCATCGAGCGTCGGGCACGCGTCATCCCGACCGTGAGAAGCCGATCGCCGTCGGGGGTGGAGAGGTCTCCGAAGTCGCTGAGCACGCGGCCGTGGCGCGTGAGGCCGAACCCGAGCGAGAAGATGACGCGGTCGCGGCTCTCGGCGACCGACTCCTCGAGGGTCAGCACGGCGAACGGCTCGGCGGTGTCGCGCGACACGAAGTCGGCGACGTCGGAGCGGCCCGCGAAGGCATCGGCGACGGCGGCGCGCACGCGCTCGGCGTGCCGCACGCTCGCGGTCACCACCATGAGCGACTCCGTGCCGCGGTTGACGGCATGCTCGAGCACGAGCGTCACGACGCGGTTGACCTCGGCGTCGGGGCTCTCGACCGCGCCCGTCACGGGATCGGGCGCGCCGTGGCCGCCCGAGACGTAGTCGACGCTCAGGCTGCCGCGCCCGAGGTACGACCCCGCCCACGGGAGCGAGACGAGCTCGCCGCCGTAGAACGCGTCGTTCACGAGCTGCGCGAGGTCTTCGCCGCCGGCGCGGTAGCTGCGCGTCAGCGTCTCGACCGGCAGCAGATCGGCGAGGCGCTCGAAGACGCTCGTCGAGTCGAACGGGTCCTCGGGCTCGTCCTCCTCGGTCGGATTGCCCGTCATGACCCGGAACGGCGTCGGCTTCTGCGTCACCGGGTCGCCGAAGACGACGACCTGGCGCGCACGGCGCAGGGCCGGGGCCGCCTCGGCGAGGCAGATGGCGCCCGCATCGGCGATGATCACGACGTCGAAGTCGGGCTCGTCGGGGATCGCGGGCACCTCGTAGGGCGACGCGAGCCACACCGGCGCGAGGGTGCGAAGCAGCGTCGGTGCGACGGCGCCGAGGTGCGAGGCATCCGTCACCCCCTCCTTCAGCGCCTGCTTGAGGGCCGCCGCCTCGCGCGCGTGATCGACGATGCCGATGCGCCACTGCGTCGCGAGCTGGGCCGCGAGAAGAGGGCCGGATGCCGCGGCATGCGCTTCGTCGACGAGCCGGAAGTCCCGCTCCAGACGATCCACGACGGCCGTGTTGGCGCCGAGCAGCGCGCGGTCGGCGCGCAGCAGATGCTCGAGCGCCGACTGCCACCACGCGAACTCGAGCTCGTCGCCGACGCGGTCCTCGCGGACGTGGCGCACGGAGAGCTCGATGAGGAGGGGCTCCAGACCCAGGGCGGCGAGCTCCGCACGGATCTTCGCGCGCTCGACGAGGTTGTCGAACACCTCCGACTCCGCCGCGAGACCGCCGATCGTACGGACGAGGGTCTGCACGGGAAGGCTTGCGAGGCGCTCGGCCCCGGCGCGGCCGAGGATGGCATCGAGCTCGCCGAGCTCGGCGTCGACGCGCTGCCACGCGACGTGGACGTCGGCGAGGCCCAGCGGCACCTCTGGGACGACCCCCACATCGACGAACTTCTGCCACTCCGTGCGCTGCTGCTGCACGCGCAGGAGCGCCTCGTACATGTCGGCGATGTGGACGCCGGGGCGCACGTACTCGCGCGAGAGGCGCTTGAGGTGCCGACGGCGCGTGCTGGTGAGCTCGGGCGAGTCGCGACGGGGTCCGTGCGCCTGGATGAGCTCGCCGAGCGGCCGCTCGAAGACGGTCGGGCTGAACTTGTCGAGGGAGTCGCGGATGCCCTGCAGCACCCGGAGGTAGGTGCCGAGCTCCGTCACGGTGCGGAACGGCCGCATGCGCGTCTGCGCGATGAGCTCGTAGCCGCGCTCGAGGAGTGCGGGCACGTTCTTGCGGTGCAGCGTCGCCGCCAGGCCGTGCGCGGCGCGCGCCTCCTCGGTCGTGGCGAACGAGACGCCGTACCAGGGCGACTCTCCGGGGCCGACGCGGAACTCGCCCAGGCGGGCGGCGGTCGCGAGCTTGGCCGCGGCATCCGCCCTCCCCTTCGCGAGACGCTCCAGCGTCGTCTGGTCGAACCGCGTCGCCGTCTCGGGCAGGCGGCCCTCGGTCGTGAGCGTCGCGAGGGTGCGAAGGATCTCGAGCATCGACACGCCGAGCTCCGGATGCGTGCGCGTCACGGCCCCGCGGTAGTCGCGGAGCACCCCGCGCAGGCGCACGAGCGCGTCGTCGATGTCGGAGACCTTGGGCTGCTCCGCCTTCTCGTTGCGGCCGATCGCGCGGATGAGATCGCGTTGCAGGTCGCGGGGAGAGACGGCGAGGCCGCCGAGGCCGATGCCTGCCAGGCGATGGCGGACGCCCTCGAGCGTCGAGCGCCGCGCGCTCACGATGAGGACGCGCTTGCCGTCTTCGACGAGCTGGCCGACGGCGTTGATGACGGTCTGCGTGCCGCCCGTGCCCGGCAGCGTGTGGACGGCGAGCGAGTGCCCCGCCGCGATGCGCGCGAGGACCGCCTCCTGTTCTGCGTCGGCGTCGAGCAGGAGGGTGTCGGATGCCGGGGCCCGGTCGTCCGGGCTCGTGACGTGTGCCGGCTCACGGCGGATCGTCACGGTCTCGCGGTCGTCGGGGTGACCGGCGAGGGCGTTGAGGAAGAGGTGGTCGAGGTCGGCGGCGTCGCGCGCCATCGGCGCCCCGACGTCGGCGAAGGAAGAGACGATGAGGCGCGGCTTGACGACGAACGTGTCGATCGTCGCCGTGAGGGCCCGGATGTGGTCGATGACGGGCTGCGGCTTGAAGACGCCGCCGTCGTACGCGAGTCCCGCGAGGGCGCGGCCGTCGACGTCGATGCCGAAGTGGGTGCGCAGCGCCCGGACGAGCTCGGGATTGACCGTGAACGAGCCGTGCAGCTTGAGCTCGAAGTCGGTGTGGTGGCGCCTGATCGCGAGCGGGCGCAGGAGGATCGGCGCCATGCAGGCCATGCCGCCGATGCGCCAGGTGGCAAGACCCACGCCGAGGCGCACGACGTCGAGTCCTCTCGCCGTGCGCAGCTCGACGTTCTTGGCCGTGAGCCGCTCGGCGGCGATACGCGCGGTGCGCAGGGCGACCTCGTCGCGGAAGAGGTTCGACAGCAGCGTGGAGCGACCCGTGATGAACTGCGGGAGGCTCCCGGGGTGCGCCTTGGTGATCTCGATGCCGGCTTCGGCGGAGTCCTGGTAGTGCAGGAGCGTCGAACGCCCGCCCAGCTGTGCGATCTCACGACGGAGCCGTTCGCGCTCGGGCTCGGCGATGTGCACGACAGTGACTCCCGGCTCGGAGAGTCCGAGGTCACCGGGGGTCACGGGTGCCGCGGGCACGGGGTCCTCCGCGCCGACGACGGCGCTTCTGTCTGCTCGCCACACACGAGCCAGGTTATGCGCCCTACCTGTGCGCCCGGGGCATCCCGGTCCGAGTTTCGCGGTATTGGACGACACGCCGAGTGATCAGCCGTTCCTCCCCAGGCATGGATCCGGGATGCCTCTCCCCCTCCGCGCCCGTTCCCACGGCCCTGCCCGAGCCGCGGCGGGAGGATGTTCCCATGACCGACACCACGTTCCGCGTGCACCCCTCTCCCGTCGGGGAGATCCTCATCGTCGCGAGCCCCGACGGCATCGTGACGCTGCACCCGTTCTCGGGCCCGCTCGATGACGAGCTCGCTCCCGTCGCGGCGGCGCTGCACGCCCTCCCCTCGCCCGACCACGGCGCCGGCGGCGATATCGACCGACAGCTCGACGAGTATTTCGCCGGCGAGCGGCAGGAGTTCGACGTCACGCTCGACTGGCGTCTCGTCAACGGCTTCCGTCGCAAGGCCCTCGAGGCCGTGCGCGACATCCCGTACGCCGAGACGGCGGGCTACGGCGAGGTCGCGATCGCCGCGGGGAGTCCCGGCGCGGCACGGGCGGTCGGCACCGCGTGCGCGACGACGCCGTTCTCGATCATCGTGCCGGTGCACCGGGTCGTCCGCGCCGACGGCTCGCTCGGCCAGTACGGCCGTCATCCCGAGGTGAAGCGCTACCTCCTGGCCCTCGAACGCGAGACGCTCGGCGTCGCGGTCCCGTCGGGCCTGCGGGCGTGACGCCTGGCGGCACTCGCGGCATGACGACTGCGGGCGTGTAGGCCGCCCGCAGCGAGGCAGCCCCGGCCGGAATGGCATTCCCGGCCGGGGTTGCGATATTCCACCGGGAAGACCCCGGACTTTCGAATTAGACCACGCGCAAAGGCCGATCCGGGGTTCGCCTCTCGGAATTCGAAACGCTTGCGCGGCCGGTCGCCCGGGCGGGATTATAAGCCTGAGAAATCTCTCATGTATTCGAGACAATGCACGAGTAATGTCCTGTCCATGGCCCGAAGAATTGTGCATCAGCTCGTCGACGACTTGGACGGCACCGTCCTCGAAGTCGGAGAAGGCGAGACCGTTCTGTTCTCTCTCGACGGCAACGCCTTCGAGATCGATCTCAGCGACACGAATGCCGCTGCTCTGCGCGACGCATTGTCGCGCTACGTCGACGCCGCCCGGTCGGTATCACGGTCCGGTTCGCGTTCGTCGAATTCCTCCTCCGGCGGTGGCGCGCGCAAGCGTCGTCGCACGGGTCAGCAGGATTTCGGCCCCGTCCGCGAATGGGCGAAGTCGAACGGCTATCAGGTCTCGGAGCGCGGCCGAGTGCCGGCATCCGTCATCGAGGCCTACGAAGCCGCGCACTGACCCTCGACGCGCTGTCCTGAACGCACTGTCCTGATCGCGCTGTCCTGAACGAACTGCGGCCGCTCGGAAGAGCGGCCGCAGTGCTGTCACGAAGAGGCGGCGCGACCCAGGGCTTTCCCGCGATGCGAAAATGGGCGCATGCAGGATCCGATGGGGGAAGAACTTCGCGCGCTGCGCGAAAGGGCCTACGGGCCGGATGCCGATATCGAAGACGACCCCGCGGCACTGGAACGCCTCCTCGAATTGGAGGCATCCGTCGCGAGCCCATCGGGGAAAGCCGCCACGACGGGGAATTCGCCGTCGGCCCCCGTCAACGCGGAAAGGGCAGCCGAGACGAGCCGTATCGCGTCGCGGGTTCCCGTCGACCCGCTGCGCCCGTCGACCGCCGCGGAGGCGGGCGAGTCCCGCACGGTCGGAGCCGGCGGCGACGCGAGCCCGGTATCGGAGGGCGGCGACACGGGCCAGGTATCGGAGGGCACAGACGCTGCCGCGATCGCTGCAGAGTCGGTCCCGCCGCCCTCGCCGCCGTCGCGCCGGCGACGCACACTCGTCGTGCGCGCGGCGACACTCGGCCTCGCACTGCTCCTCGGCGCCGCCCTCGCGTACGGCGTCATGCAGCTGCGACCCGGCAGCGTCGCGACCCTCGCCGCGGCGCCCGACGCCGACTGGCCGGACTTCCTGGGCGATCGGCAGGACGGCTCGACCGTCTTCGAGGACTTCTTCGGCCTGACCGTCGCGATCGTCCCGCAGCCGTGGGGACGCGAGGACGACGTCCCGTGCCTCTTCGTGCTGCACTCGGCGGGGGGCGCCGCGATCACGACCGTCGGCTGCGGCGCCGGCGGGTTCGCGCCGACCGCTGCTCTCGCCGTGACCGCCACCCTCCCCGACACCCTCACCGCCGAGTACCCCGTGGGAACGGCGCTGCAGTTCGTGCTCGACGACGACCGCGTCGTCGTGTATGCCGACCGCGGCTGAGGATCGCCGCAGTTCACCCGGATGTCACCGGGAAGGGGCATCCTTGATCCATGACGTCCATGTCAGACCCCTTCCTGCCCATCCAGGGCCCCGACGCCGTGCGGCGCGACGACGCGCCGGTCCAGCGCGCGGACTTCAATCTCGCAGACGAGAGCGAACCGGACTACTTCCCCGGGCCGGCGGACGACGACACCGACGACGTCGACGAGCCGCCCGCGACCGAGACGCCGTTCCGCACGCCGCACGGCGAGCGGGTCGACCCGGCCGACGACCTCTGAGCAGAGGTCAGACGGAGTAGTCGAGCGTGACGCGGTCCTTGCCCGAGCGCTTGGACGTGTACATCGCGGCATCCGCTCGCGCGAGCATCCGCGTCGAGGTGGGCCGAACGTCGGTGCCCGGGCGATAGACCGAGACGCCGACGCTCACCGACGCCGAGACGACGCCGTCGTCGACCGCGATCGGGGCCCGCGTGACGGCGAGGATCCGCTCGGCGATGAGGCCCGCGGCCTCGGCATCCGCGTTCGCGCAGACCGCGACGAACTCGTCGCCGCCGATGCGGCCGACGATGTCGCCGCGGCGGACGCTCGCGTGAAGGCGCGTGGCGATCTCGATGAGGATCTCGTCGCCCGTCACGTGGCCGAACGCGTCGTTGACGCTCTTGAAGTCGTCGATGTCGAGGAACAGCACGCCGAGCGGCTCGTTCCGCTCGTCGGCGGTCTCGATCGCGGCGTCGAGCTCGACCTGCAGCAGCTGCCGGTTGGCGACGCCCGTGAGCTGGTCGTGCAGCGCAAGGAACGCGAGGCGTCGCTGCAGCCGCAGACGCGTGAGGGTCTGGGATGCCTGGCGCCCGAGCGCCTGCTGCAGATCGATGTACTGCTCGTCGAACTCGGTCTGCCGCGAGAAGAAGCAGACGAGGAGCCCGACGCGCTGCCCCTCCGACAGGAGCGGCGTCACGGTGAGCGACGAGAGCCGGGTCATGCGCATCGCCGCACCCAGTTCGGGAAACAGGTCGTCGGCGTCGAGGGCGTTGACGATCCGCACGTCCGGGGTCGTGCGCAGCGTCGGCACGGGCGCGATGAGACCCTCCAGCGGATTCGTCCCGGCCGCGAGCACGAACTCGCCGTCGTCGCGGAAGAGGAAGACCGCGGTCTCGCGGGCATCGAACGCCTCGCGGGCCGCGTCGGCGAAGGATGCCGCGACCTCGTCGTCGCTCGCGCTGACATCGAACAGGCTCGACATCTCCTGCAGCACGCGCACGCGCTGCTCGGAGAACTCGGCGTTGCGCCGCGCCGCCAGGAGCTCCCGCTCGTACTGCACCCGCTCGGTCGCCTTGAACACCGCGAATCGCAGCAGCTGGGCCGTGTCGTCGCGCACGCCGTTCACGAGCGTCGGCACGACGCTCCCGTCGGCGCACACGAACGTGAGAGCCACCTCTTCGACGATCCCCTGCAGATGCATGATCTGCGTGTGCCGCGTCTCGAAGAAGATGCGGCCGCCGGGGTCGAGGAGGGACGTGAGGGACCGGCCCACGACCTCGTCGTAACGGAATCCCGTCCAGGTGAGGAAGGTGTCGTTCGCCTCGACGATCACGCCGTCGAGCGTCGTGGCCACGAGCCCGCAGGGCGCGTGGCCGAACCAGCCGGTGTCATCGGGGCTCATGCCACGAACGACCGGATCTCGGCGACGACCTCGTCGGGGGCGGACAGGATCGGCACGTGGCCGGTCGCGTTGAGCAGCGTGAAGCGGCTCCCCTCGATCTCGGCGTGCACGTACTGGCCGACCGCGAGCGGCGCGATGACGTCGGAGCTGCACTGCAGCACAAGCGTCGGCACCGACACGAACGGAAGGTCGGCGCGGTTGTCGGAGAGGAACGTCACGCGGGCGAAGTGACGCGCGATCTCGGGGTCGATACGGCAGAAGCTGTCGGTGAGCTGCCCGCCGAGGGCCGGCCGGTCGGGGTTCCCCATGATGAGCGGCGCGGTGTCGCGCGACCAGCCGAGGTAGTTGGCATCGAGCGCGTCGAGGAGGGACTCGATGTCGTGCTGCGTGAAGCCGCCGCGGTACGAGCCCTGGTCGGTGTAGCGCGGCGAGGGGCTTACCAGCACGAGCCCGCGGAACTTCGACGGATCGCGGTTCGCCGCGAGCACCCCGATCATCGCGCTCACCGAGTGGCCGACGAAGATGACGTCCGACACGCCCAGCGCGTCGATGATCTCGAGGACGTCGGAGGCGTACCCGTCGAGCGAGTCGTACTTGCCGCGGTCGTAGGCGGAGGCGTCGGAGCCGCCGGCGCCGACATGGTCGAACAGGATCACACCGTGGTCGGCCTCGAAGTGCGGGGCGACGAGATTCCACGTCTCCTGATTGCAGCCGAAGCCGTGGGCGAACATGAGCACGGGCTTCGTCGGGTCCCCGACGAAGCTCACGTTGTTGCGCCGCAGCACATCGGTCATCGGCTTCCCACCCTCGGCGCAGAGGACGCACCTCATCGAATAGTAGGCGACGAGTCCGTGCATCCCCTGCGTGCCGCTCGTCGCGCTGTCGCGCCCGCGCGTCGCGCCCCTCACCCGGCCTGTGGGAAGACCGCTCCCACGCGCTCTCGGACCGCGGGATACTGGCCTCAGGTCGAGGAGCGAAGGGGTGGTTCACGATCATGACCGAAGTATCCGAACCCGTTGCGGTCCTGTCCGACGACGAGTGCTGGGAGCGCCTGCGCACGCAGGAGCTCGGCCGGCTGGTGACCCGCATCGGCGACCGTGTCGACATCTTCCCCGTCAACTTCGTCGTCGACGGCGAGAGCGTGCTGTTCCGCACGGCGCAGGGCAGCAAGCTGTTCGAGCTGACCGCGAACGACGAGGTGCTGTTCGAGGTCGACGACCACACCGACGAGGCGGCGTGGAGCGTCGTGGTGCGCGGCCACGCGCGAGCGCTCGACACGTTCGCCGAGGTGGAGCGGGCCGACACGCTGCCGCTCCAGCCGTGGGTGCCGACGCTCAAATACACGTATGTGCGCATCGTGCCGCACACCGTGTCGGGTCGCAGCTTCGATCGCGGCCCCGAACCCGACCGCTACGGCGTGCAGCAGTACTGAGCCGCCGAGCGCCCTGCCGGGTCAGGTCGTGCCGGCGGCCGCGAGGCGCTCGAGGCCCTCGTCGATCGACACCGACGGCTGCCATGCGAGCACGCGGCGCGTCTCGCGCTGGTCGAACCAGTGCGCCGTCGACAGCTGCTCGGCGAGGAAGCGCGTCATGGGCGGCTCGTCGACGCCCGGCCGCACCGCCCAGACCCGTTCGACGACCGAGCCCGCCGCGCGCGCGACGCCCGCGGGCACGCTCCAGCGCGGGGGCTTCACGCCCGAGGCGAGGCAGATGCCCGCGAGGAGGTCGCCCACGGGGCGCGGCTCGCCGTTCGTGATGACGAAGGCGCGACCGTGCGCGTGCTCGGCGCGGTGGAGGGCGGCGACGATGCCGCTCGCGGCATTGTCGATGTAGGTGGAGTCGATGAGCGCGAGGCCGCCGCCCAGGAGCGGGAGCCGGCCGCGCCGCGCGCGGTCGACGATCCTGCCGACGAGCTGCGTGTCGCCGGGCCCCCACACGAGGTGAGGGCGCACCGCGACGACCGGCATGGCCTCGCTGTCGCGGGCGAGGGCGAGAAGCTCCGCCTCGGCCTTCGTGCGGGCGTACTCGCCGCGTGCGTGCCGGGGCGAGGCGGGTTCGGCGCCGACCCCCGACAGCGCGGAGCCGGTGTGTGCGACCGAGGGTGAGGACACCTGCACGAATCGGGATGCCCCGGCACGCCGCGCCTCGTCGAGGAGCGTGCGCGTCCCCTCGACGTTGACGGCGTGGAAGTCGGCGGGACGGCCGGCGAGCGACACCTTCGCGGCGAGGTGCACGACGCCCTCGGCCCCCTCGACGGCGCGGGCCACGGCATCCCGATCCGACACGGAACCCAGGATGTCGGTGACGCCGTCGACTCGGCTCGGCCGCCGCTGCAGTGTGCGCACGTCGTGGCCCGCCGCAGCGAGCTCGGCCGCGACGGCCCGGCCGAGGAAGCCGGACGCGCCGGTGACGGCCACGATCACGGGCGCGCCATCCGTCCGCCGGCGAGCACGCGCTCGGCCCACGACGCGAGGCGGGTGCGGTCGATCTTGGAGTTGTGGCGGATGTCGGTGGGCAGCTGCGGCACGACGAGCACCGCCGCGAGCGGCAGCCCGACACGCGCGCGCACGGCGGCCGTCAGCTCGGGAGACGCGAGGCCCGGGTGCCGAGCGGCCGTCGTCGTCTCGACGATCGCGACCGGCTGCTGCAGTCCGCGAGGGCCGATGCCGACGACGGCTGCCCGCCGCACGCCGGCCGCACCCTCGGCCTGCTGCTCCGGCCCGACGGGGGCGACGGGGCCCGTCGTCGTGACGAAGACGTGCGGCAGACGTCCCTCGATCCACAGACGCCCGTCGGCATCGAGGTGGCCGACGTCGCCCGTACGGTGCCAGCGGCCCTCGCCCGGAGTGTCGGCGACGGCCGTGCGGTCGGTGAGCCACAGCCGGTCGTACCCGGTCTTCAAGTGCGGGGCCGAGATCACGACCTCGCCGAGCACGCCCGAGCCGGTGCCCGGCGCGCCGCTCGGCCGCCCCTCCGCGTCGAGCGGATCGATCAGCACGCGGTTGCCGGCGATGGGGGCGCCGACGCAGACGCCGCGGTCCGCGGCATCCGCCACCTCCCGGATCCCGGCGAGGGTGATGTCGGTGGCGAGCAGGCACTCGGTCATGCCGTACGGCGTGTGCGGCTCGGCGTGGGGCATGAGCGCGGCGGCGGCCGCGAGGAGCGGCTCGCCGACGGGCGCTCCGGTGGAGAGGAACGTGCGCACCTGCGCGAGCGCGCGCCGGTCGGTGTCGGTGAGGGCGTCGGTCGTCGCGACGACATTGAGGATCGCGGCCGGCGAGAGGAAGACGATGCGGGCGTCCGACGCGCGGACGGCTGCGGCCACCGCCGCCGCCGTGAGGGTGCGAGGCGCCGAGACGTCCATGTCGGGCGTCGCCGACCGGGTGCCGAGGGCGGGACCGAGGAGCGCGAACGGGGCGAACCCCGTCACGAGGCCCGTGTCGGGGCCGACATCGAAGTGCGCCGCGAGCAGGTCGCGGAGCGCCGAGAGCTGGCGGTGCGTGTAGGCGACGCCCTTGGCCGGGCCCGTCGAGCCCGACGTGAAGAGGATCGCGGCGGCGTCGTCGGGCGCGGGCTCGGGCGGGAGAGGCGCGGTCGCCCCGAGCCGCGCGATGCCGGGCAGGTCGTACTCGGCGCCGAGCGCCCGCGCCGACAGCCTCGGCAGCGGCGCGACGGAGATGTGCACACCGGGCCAGCCGAGGGCGCGGGCGGCGGCGAGGCCGGCAAGCTCGCCGATCACGACATCGGGCCACGATCCGCGGACGGCACGCGAGAGCCCCCGCACGCCGAGGCCCGCGTCGGCGACGACGACGACCGCGCCGATGCGCAGGCACGCGTAGACGACGGCGGTGAGCGTCGGGCCGGGCGGGACGAGCACCGAGACGCGCTGTCCCTTGCGCACGCCGATCCGCGAAAGGCCGGCGGCGAGGCTGCGCACGCGATCGTCGAGCAGCCGCCAGCTGACCCGGCGCGCCTCGGCGCCAGGGGCGGACATGTCGATGACCGCCACGCCGTCGTCGTCGCGGCGAGCGTCGAGGGCCGCCCAGAGCGGCGTGAACGCGTCCGGGTCCGTTGAGTCAGACATCTCATCCGCCCCATCGGCAGAGCCCGAGGCCGGCACCTGCTCCCCCGCCGTGAGCCCCGACCGGTTGTCGCCCAGCCACGCGAGGATCGCCTCGGCGTACGGCCGGTCCTCCGCGAGGAGGTGACCGGCGCCCTCGAACCGGTGCACGTCGGCCTGCGGCAGCCGGTCGGCGAGGTCGTCGAGGTAGCGGTCGCCGAAGATCGGGTCGGCGGGCCCCCAGAGGAGGAGCGCGGGGACGCGGAGCTCCGCCACGCCGGACGCGATGCGCCGGAGTTCGCGGTGGCTCGGGTGCGCGGCATCCGTCGGTATGTCGGCGACGAACCCGCCGATGCCCCGGCGGCGATCGGGCGTGCGGTACGGCGCGCGGTAGGCGTCTTTGATCTCGGGCGCGAGAGCGGGGCGCCCGAGGGCGAGGGTCGTGTCGAGGAACGCGGGTGTGCCGACGGTGGATGCCGCGAGCACGCCGCGAAGCCCCGCGACCCGCAGCGGCGCGGGGATCGGGACGCCCTCGGGGTGGTGGACGGCGGTGTTGAGCGCGACGACGCCGGCCAGCAGGTGCGGATGATCGACCGCCCAGCCGAGCGACACGACCCCGCCCCAGTCGTGGCCGAGGGTGATCACGGGCCCCTCGAGGCCGAGATCGGCGGTGAACTCGCCGAGGTCGGCGACGCGCAGGGCCAGCCGCCGGTCGGTTCCCGTGCGCGCCGAGAAGCCCATGTCGAGCTGGTCGACGGCGACGACGCGCCACGCGGGCTCGCCGGCTTCGGCGGCGCGCAGCGAGGCCGACACGAGCTCGCGCCACAGGTACGACCACGTGGGATTGCCGTGCACGGCGAGGATCGTCCCGGCGACGGGAACGCCGAGTGCGGCGAGCGCGTCGCCCGTGTCGAGGTAGTGCCACTCGTGGCCGGTGGCCGCATCCGGGTGCGCGACGACGCGCGTGCGGCTCGTCCGCGGGTCGAGGCCGGGGAGTCCGGCGAGCGCCCGCGCCTCGGCGTCGTTCACCAGGCGAGCTCCATCATGGCCGTGTTGAGGCCCGAGCCGACGCCCATGAGGAGCACACGGTCGCCCCGTCGGAGCGTCGCCTGCTCCTCCACGAGCGTGATGGGAACGGAGGCCGGACCGATGTTGCCCAGGCGGGGGAACGTCGTGGGCACGCGCGAGCGGTCGAGGTTCACGGCCTTCACGATGGCGTCGGTGTGGATCGACGACACCTGGTGCGTGACGTAGCGGCTCATCGACTTCCAGTCCCATTCGGGCGCGGCGTCTTTCCAGGCCGACACGACGAGGTCGAGGCCGCCTTTGAGCAGAGCCTTGGCGTCGGTGAACATGCCGTCGACGCTCCCGACGCACAGCTCGTGGAACTTCGTCGCGGCCCGCGTCACCCCGCCGAGGATGCGGTGGCCCTCGGGGTGCTCGTCGGCTCGTCCGAGCACGGCCGCGGCCGAGCCCGACCCGAGGGTGAGCGAGGCGAACTCGCTCATGAACCCTTCGCGATCGGCGTCGGAGCGCAGCAGTCGGTCGATCGTGTTGACCTGGATCTCGTCGGCGTCCTCGCCGGCGACGACCATGGCGTACCGGATCTGGCCCGACTCGATCATGGTCGCCGCCAGCGACATGCCGTTGATGAAGCCGAGGCAGGCGTTGGCGACATCGAAGTTGATGGCAGAGCTCGGCAGATCGAGGCCGTGGTGGAGCGCCACCGCGACGGACGGCTCGAGGTGCGCGCGCGTGACCGACGTGTTGATGAGAAGGCCGACGTCCTCGGGGCTCACACCGGCCTCGGTGAGCGCGCGCTCGCCGGCCGCGATGGTCGCGGCATCCGCCGACTCCCCCGGCGCCCAGTTGCGGCGCTCCAGGACGCCCGCGACCCGCTTGAGCAGACCGCTGCGCAGCTTCAGGCGCGCGAGCGACGGCGCGAGACGACTCTCGATCTCGTCCGATGTCGTGACACGACTGGGCAGAACGCTCGCGACCGAAAGGAGCGCGACGTTGTCGAACCGAACGATGGCGTTACCGGCCACGGGACCTCCGTCGGAGGATCACTCGATCCCCTGGATAGTTCTTACCCCACCTTGGCTGAGCAAACGCGGGGGTTGCGTCGCCCGCGACCACCTGCTCCGGGTGACCGGGCGGGATCCGGAGCGACAATCCCGCAGGTCATGCCAGGAGACCGGAGCTGGCCATGACCCGGGAGGGATCGATGCGGATGGCGACGCGGAGCGGATTCACGCGCGGCTGCCGGTAGCGCTGCGCATACAGCTCGACCGCGAGGGCGACCTCGTCGGGGTCGTCGTGCACGCTGCCGGCGCCCTGGAAGGTGATCCACCGCGCGCCGTCGAACTGGCTCACGGTCGCCGTGGCATCCCGCCGGATGTTGCGCACCTTCTGCGAGCCGCCGGAGCAGATGATGCGGATCACTCCGTCGTGGAGCGTGAAGCCCACGGGAACGGAATGGATGCCGCCCCACGGCGCGAGTGTCGAGAGTGTCGCGAGGTGCCGCTCGGCCACGAAGGCGCGTCCCGTGTCTGTCAGCGATCGCACGTGTCCAGGCTATCGAGCCCCCGGCGCCCCGGGCCGACGCGCGCTCACCACACCGAGTCGCCCCGGATGACGGCATCCGATCCTCCGTCGATGTAGATGATCTGCCCGCACAGGTGCGCGTTGGCCTCGCTGGAGAGCCAGACGAGGAGCTCGGCGGCGTCTTTCGGCTCGAAGAACCCGTTGAGCGGCATCGGCACCATCTCGGCCAGCTGCCGTCGGCCCTCTTCGCTCGCCGTCAGGTCGGCCGTCATGGGGGTCTTCACCACTCCGGGGGCGATGGCGTTGAGCGCGATGCCCGCGCCTGCCCAGTCGGCCGTGGCGGCCGTCCGGCGGATCCAGCGCGAGAGAGCGCGCTTGGCGGTGCCGTAGATGAGGGCTCCCGTCTGCGGGTCGGCGGCGAGCTGGGCCGCCCGGGAGAGGGCCCGCGCTTCGTCGCCGTCCAGGAGGGTCTCGAGCAGGGCGTCGTCGGGCGGGAACAGCGCCGCCATCGACGACACCGCGACGGCGCGCGGCGCCGGTGAGTGGGCCAGCAGCGGCTGCAGGCCCTGCAGGGTCGCGACCGTGCCGAAGAAGTCGACCGCGACCGTCGCGGCGGTGGGGGTCGCGAGCCCCGCGATCGCGAGCACGGCGTCGACCGTTCCGTCGGAGAGCTCCCAGACGCGGTCGACGAGTTCCATGCGGCCCGAGGGGGTGCTGAGGTCGACGGTGACGTCGGCGCGAGCGACGTCGACCCCGATCACCCGGTGCCCGCTCGCGGTCAGCAGCTCACTCGTGGCCTTGCCGATGCCGCTCGCCGATCCGGTGACGACGTATGTGCGAACCATGGTGCTCCTTCGTTGTTCTCTCGGGGTTCGTCCTCAAGCCTGCGGGGCGGGCGCGGACTGCGGGTAGTGCCCCCGGCGGTGGCCGGAGCCGCGGCGTCGCGCGCGCAGGTCGACGGTCTCGCCGAACTCGGGGACGCGGACCGCCCAGCCGAGTGATCGCTTCACGCGGAAGCGCAGGGCATCGGCCGCCGTCGGCTCGCCGTGGGTGAGGTAGACGGCCTCGGGCGGACGGGGCGCCTCGCGCATCCAGGCGACGAGCTGCTCGGCATCCGCGTGCGCCGACAGCATCTCGAGCGAGTGCACCTCCGCGCGGATCGGGATGTCGCGGCCGTAGATGCGCAGGCTCCGTTCGCCGCGCTGCAAAGCCGCTCCGCGCGTCCCGCCGGCCTGGAAGCCGGTGAGCACGATGGCGTTGCGCGGATCGTCGCCGTACGCGGCGACGTGGTGCAGCACCCGGCCGCCCTCGAGCATCCCGCTCGCGGAGATGATGACGGCGGGACCGCCGCGGAGGTTGAGCAGCTTCGACTCGTCGACCGAGCGCACGAGCTTGGCGACGCTGTACATGGCCGCGAACTCGCGCGGCGAGAGGCGGTGCTCCTCGGGATAGCGCTCGTAGATCTCCGAGGCGTCGACGGCCATGGGGCTGTTGAGGAAGATCGGCACGTCGGGGATCCGTCCGTCGGCGAGCAGTCTGCTCAGGTGCAGGAGCAGAGTCTCGGCGCGCCCGACGGCGAAGGCGGGCATGATGACGACCCCGCCGCGGCCGCAGACCTTCGTGATCACCTCGCCGAGCGCCGTCGCCGGATCGTCGCCCGGGTGCACCCGATCGCCGTATGTCGACTCCGACACCAGCACGTCGGCGCCCCCGAACGGTCGCGGCGGCTTCATGAGGGGGTCATCGACGCGGCCGAGGTCGCCGGTGAAGTGGACGAGCGTGCCGTCGACCTCCACCTGGATCTGCGCGGCGCCGAGGATGTGCCCTGCGGGGAGGAATCGCACGCGCAGCGCGCCGAGCTCGAGGTCCTCGTCGAACCGATGGGCCGTGAACCGGTCGAGCGCCACGAGCGCGTCGTCTTCGGTGTACAGCGGCCGGGGCGTCGTGTGCCGCGACGTGTGGTGGCGGCCGGCGTAGGACGCCTGCTCCTCCAGCAGCCGGCCGCTGTCGGTCAGGATGAGGCGGCTGAGGTCGGTCGTGCCGCGGGTCGCGTGGATGCGGCCGCGGAAGCCGTCGCGCACGAGGGCCGGGAGATAGCCGGTGTGGTCGAGATGCGCGTGGGTCACCACGACGGCATGAATGTCGGCCGGCTCGACGGGGAAGCGCGTCCGGTTGCGCTCGCGCAGCTGCTTGTAGCCCTGGAAGAGCCCGCAGTCGACCAGGATCCGCTGACCCTCCGTCTCGACGAGATAGCGCGACCCTGTGACGGTGTCGGTGGCGCCGAGGAATCTCAGGGTGCTCATGCCGCGATCGTCCCGCGCGCGCCCGGGAGCCCTGTGGGCCGAAGGTCCCGTGAGAAGCAGATGGGACCTTCGGCCCGCGCCGAACCAAGAGGCACCGCTTAGCGTTCCCCTGTGCGCCACCGCGCGCCGTCTCGGAGGTCGCCATGGAACGTGTGGTTCTCGGCTACGACGGCAGTCCCGCCGCCGTCGCCGCACTCGAATGGACTGCGCAGCACTGCGCGCGCACCCTCGCGAAGGTCGATGTCATCACCGTCGCGTCGCCGTCCACGCCCGACCCGGAGAAGGCGCTCCGATGGCTGACGGATGCCGAGACCTTCCTCACCGACCGCGTCCCGGGGATGACGGTGGAGCTTCATCGGCTCGAGGGCTCGATGCCCGAGCGGCTCGAGGATTTCGCGCGCGGCGTGGACCTCATCGTCATCGGGATCACGATCGGTCATCCGGTGCGCGCGGCCCTCTCGGGATGGATGCCGCTGCGCCTCGCGTCGGAATCGAGCGCTCCCGTGTGCCTCGTGCCGGCGGGCTGGGTCGCCGCCGACGAGCCGGTGACGGTGGGGGTCGCGGATGACGAGTCCTCCGCGGCGGCGCTGGAATTCGCCGCCTGCGAGGCCCGCCTGACCTCGACGGGTCTGCGGCTCGTGCATGCGTGGCTCATGCCCACACCGTCCGCGGGAGGGTCGAGCGTCGCCGTCGTCGCACCGGAGGCGGAGCTGGCGCGCCACCGCGCCCTCCTCGACGACGCGATCGAAGACGTCATCGCCGCGCACCCCCTCCTCTCGGTGCAGAGCGAGCTCGTGAGAGACGGTCGTCCGGCGGCGCTGCTGAAGTTCGCCGCGAAGTCCTCGCTGCTCGTGATCGGCACGCACCACCGCGGCCCTCTCGCCGGGGCGCTGCTCGGCTCGGTCGCCCAGGATGTGCTCTGGCGGGCCGACTGCCCGGTGTGCGTCGTGCCGAACGATCCCGTCAGTCCGACGACCGCTCGTCGTCGGGGATGATGCACACCGGCGACCGCACGTCCCACACGAGCGACTGCGCGACCGACCCCGCCATGGCGCCCGAGAGCAGACCGCGGCCGTGCGTCCCGAGCACGACGAGGGATCCATCGGCCGCGAGCGACCGGAGCACGTTCGCGGGGTCGTCCTCGTAGATGAGGTCGGTCTCGACGTGGAGACCGCGATGCCCCTCGCGGGCGCGCTCCGCGGCATGACGCAGCAGCACGCCGTGCTCGGCGTGCACGCGTGCCGCCGTGAGCACGGCCGTCGACCCCCGCGCGGGCGCCCGCTCCTCGCTCCACGCGTGGACGACGCGAAGCGTCGACCGCGTCTCGGCCGCCTCGTTCGCGGCGAAGCGGAGCGCCTTGTCGGACGTGTCCTCGTCGACGCCGACGAAGACCGGACCGTCGCTCGGGCTCCATCCGCCCGGAACGAGGCACGTCGATCGCTGCGCCCGCATCGCGACGCGCAGCGGCATCCATCCCTTGAGCGCCGTCCTCACCGGGTGGTGCTCGCGATCGATCCCCACGACGAGCAGATCCGCGTCGCGCGCGGCATTGACGAGCGTGCCGGGCATCGTGCCGTCGAGGAGATGCGACTCGACGGGAGCGTCGGGCATCCGGGCGCGCATGCGCGCCTCGGCCTCCTCCAGCCGCTCCTGCACCTCGCTGCGATCGGAGGCGAACATGTTCGCCACCGCCACGATGTCCAGCAGCACGGGGTGGCGATGCGCGCGATCGGTGACCCAGTCGAGCGCCGATTCGGCCCTCCGGCTGCCGTCGAAGCCGACGATGACTCGTTCCATGACCGCACCTCCCGAAGTGATGCGGTCAGGCTAGGCCGCGACTCCCGCCGGGGATGGGCCCTAGGTCCTGCGAGCGCCGGCGGCTCCAGCGCTGCTGCCGGCACGGGAGCCGTACCCGCCGCCGGAGCCGTTCCGGCCGCCGCTCCCGGCGCCCTGGTGCCCGAGCTGGAAGACCGCGGCCTGCGTGCGCCGCTCGAGCCCGAGTTTGTTCAGCAGCGAGGAGACGTAGTTCTTCACCGTCTTCTCGGCGATGCCGAGCCGCTCCCCGATCTGGCGGTTCGTCAGCCCGTCAGCGATGAGACGGAGGATCTGCTGTTCGCGCAGGCCCAGCGAGCCGAGCCGCGGATCGTCGTCGGCGGGCTCCTGCATGCGCGTCCTCGCCGAGCGCACCGCACCGGGGTCGAGGAGCGAGCGCCCGCTCGCGACGGCGCGGATGGACTCCGTCAGCCGCGACGCCCCGATGTCCTTGAGCACGTATCCCGCCGCCCCCGCCATCACGGCGGCCGAGACCGCGGTGTCATCGTCGTAGGCGGTCAGGATGAGGCACGCGATCCCGGGAAGCCGGGAGCGGATGTCGCGGCAGACGTCGATCCCGCTGCCGTCCGGCAGCCGCACATCGAGCACCGCGACATCCGGAACCGTCGCCTGGATCCGCCCCATCGCCTGCCGCGCCGTGGCCGCCTCGCCGACGACGCGCATGTCGTCCTGCCCGTCGACGAGATTCGCCAGCCCTCGTCGCACGATCTCGTGGTCGTCGACCAGGAAGACACCGATCATGACACCTCCTCCGGCTCACCGACACGCGTCGGCGCCTCCAGCGGGGCGATCCAGGTCGACGATGTTCCGGAAGGCCCCGTCTCGACCTCGAACCGACCTTGCCTCGCGCGAGCCCGCTCGTCGAGATTGGCAAGGCCCCGGCGGTGCGCGTCGGCGGCGATGCCCTTGCCGTCATCGGTGACCGTCACGCTCACCCGGTCGTCCGAGACCGAGACCTCGATCGAGACGCGGTCGGCCTCGGAGTGCCGGAGCGCGTTGCTGAGAAGCTCGCGGGCGACCGCGACGACGTCGGTCGCCAGGCCTTCTCGCACGAGGTGGTCGACCGGTCCGGTGAAGCGGATGGCGGGCGGGCGATGCCCGTGCGACGAGAGCTCGCCCACGACGTCGAGAAGGCGATGGCGGACGGATGCCTCGTCCCGGCGCGAGAGCGCGAAGACGACCGTCCTGATCTGGGTGATCGCGTCGTCGAGATGCTGGATGGCGTCGCCGATCTCGTCGCTGTCGGTTCCCGGGCCGAGCCGCGCAGCCACCCCCTGGAGCGCGAGACCTGTGCCGAACAGCTGCTGGATGACGTGGTCGTGCAGGTCGCGGGCGATCCGACGCCTGTCGTCGGCGAGGAGCAGACGCTGCGCGTCTTCGCGGGCGCGGGCGAGCTCCAGCGCGATGCTCGCGCGGGAGGCGAGGTCGCTCGCGCTCTTCGCCTCCGCGGCCGAGAAGCGCTCCGCATCGGGTGTTCGGGCGAGCACGAGCACGCCCCACATCCCCGACCGCGCCTTGAGCGGCACGGCCAGCGCCGGGCCGGTCGCGTGGTTCGAGGTGACGAGGAGAGGGTCGTCCGCGACATCCGTCCGCCCCCGCGTGTGCGGGAGGCCGTCCTCGAGCACGGCGGCCACGAGCGGCGGGACGGGGTCGAGGAAGGAGCCCGGCAGGAGCGCGTCGGTCTCGCCCCGGGAGGCGGCGATCTGCAGCCGCTCATCGGGAGTCGTGACGAGGACGGCGACGTGCTCGGCGGCGGCCACGTCCTGCAGGCGTCCGGCCAGGAGGTCGAGAACCGTGTCGGTCGGGTTCGAGACGATGGCCGAGGCGAGCTCCGCCGCGGCCGTCGCCCACTTCTCGCGCGCCTCGGCATCGGCGAACAGGCGCGCGTTGTCGATCGCGAATCCGGCGGTGGCGGCGAGCGCGCTCAGGAGCTGCTCGTCCTCCTCGGTGAAGTCGCCGTTGCGGCGGTTCGTCAGGTAGAGATTGCCGAACACCTCGCCGCGGATGCGGACGGGAACCCCGAGGAAGCTGTCCATCGGCGGGTGGTGCGCCGGGAACCCCGCCGTGCGCTCGTCGTCTGCAAGACGCGTGATCCGTATCGGCCGGGGGTCTTGGATCAGGGCGCCGAGCAGCCCGTGACCGGTGGGAAGATCGCCGATCGCGTGCACCTGCGCCGGCGTGAGACCGACGGTGATGAACTGCTCGAGGGCGTCCTTCTCGGGGGTGAGGACCCCCATGGCGCCGTAGTCGGCCTCGACGAGCTCGATGGCCGCTTCGACGGCTCGGCGGAGCACCTCCGCGAGATCGATCTGCTCGACGACGGTCTGGCTCGCGCGCAGGAGCGCGCGCAGTCGGCCCTGCGTGCGCATGACGCGTTGACCCTGGGCGAGAAGGGTGCTGATCGCCTCTTCGAGGTCGGCTCGCGGGCCATCCGGGAACGAGAGCGAGTCGTTGTCGGGCACAGCGTCCACCTCCCGCAGTCGCCGTTCGCCACAAGGCTAGGCTCCGCGGCGGGGGCACGCCAGTGCGGCGCGCGCGGAAGCGGTGCGACCGGGACTTTCGTCCCCTGCCGCGGCCACGTCCTCTGGTGTGCTCGAGGGGGAAGGAGGCTCCGCGATGACCGACCCCGAGAACCGGCTCCGTTCGTCGTCGGCGCCGCATCCGGCCGACGGCGAGTCGGACAGGATCGTGCCGCCGCCGCGCTCTGCGGGCGCGACCCTCACCCTCGCGTGGAGCCTGACGGTCGCGGTGAGCGCCGTGCCCGTCATCGCGGGGACGCAGCTCCCCGGCGGCGCTCCCGCATGGCTCCCCTGGGCACAGGTCGCCGCCGCGGTGCTCCTCGCGGTGAGCGCCGTCTGGTGGGCGCCGGCCCGGCCGCTCTGGCGGTTCGCGGTCGCGATGGCGGCGCTGACGGCCGTCGCGCAGGCGTTGCCGGCGCTGACCTCGGCGCTGGCTCCCCTCGGAGCGGCCGCCGGGTCGGAGCCCTTCGTATCGCGGATGGTCGCCGAGCAGAGCACCAAGCTCGTCGGCGCCGCGGTCATGATCGGCGTGCTCCTGCTCGTTGGCCTGCGCCGACGGCAGTTCTTCCTCGCCGTGGGCGACCTCGACGCGCCCATGCGTCCGGCACGCCTCCTCGGCTTCCCCCGTCCCGACCCGTGGTGGAAGTTCGGACTCGTGTGGGGCATCGGCATCGCCGCCGTGCTGTTCGCTGCGCAGTGGATCATCGTGCGCCCGTCGGCGACGCAGGTCGCCGGCATCCTGCCCCTGCTCCCCGCGATCCTCCTCTTCGCCTCGCTCAACGCCTTCAGCGAGGAGATGACCTACCGCGCGCCGATCATCTCGACGCTGCAGCCGCCTCTCGGCGACTCCGCGGCCCTCTGGCAGTCGGCCTTCTTCTTCGGCGTCGCGCATTACTTCGGCGTTCCGGGCGGACTGGTCGGCGCGGTCGTGTCAGTCTTCATGGGCTGGATCCTCGGCAAGGCGATGATCGAGACGCGCGGGCTGTTCTGGCCGTGGCTCATCCACGTGCTGAGCGACATCGCGATCTTCTCGTTCCTCGCGATGTCGCTCGCCTGAGACGGAGGCTCTGACCGATATGAAGTCCTGGCTGCGCCGCTACGCGGTGATCGTCCTGACCCTTCTCGTGCTGGCGGCCGTTCTCGTGCTGACGTTCACGGGCGGGGAGGCGCCCGCCCGCTGGCTCGCCATCGGGTACGTCACGGCGTTCATCGCCTGGACGGTGGTGCGGATGGTGCGCGATGTGCTGCACGGGCACGTCGGCCTCGACGTCCTCGCGATCGTCGCGATGGTCGCGACCCTGGCCGTGGGCGAATACGTGGCCGCGCTCATCATCGTCCTGATGCTGGCCGGCGGCGGGGCGCTGGAGGACTTCGCCTCTCGGCGGGCCCGGCGGGACCTCTCGGCGCTGCTGGACCGATCGCCGCGAATCGCGCATGTGCTCGACGTCCACGGGGCGGAGGGCATCCGGGACGTGCCCGTCGAAGACGTCGAGATCGGCGATGTCCTCCTCGTGCGCCCGTCCGAGATCGTGCCGGTCGACGCCGTCATCATGGGTCCCGAGACGGCGTTCGACGAGTCCTCGCTCACCGGCGAGAGCATGCCCGTCGTCCGCGGACCCGGCGACGAGGTCATGTCGGGGGCGGTCAACGGCACCCAGATCGTGAGGGTGCGCGCCGAGCGCCGCAGCCGCGACAGCCAGTACCAGCAGATCGTCGCTCTCGTCCGAGAGGCCGAGGCCTCGCGGGCGCCCGTCGTGCGTCTCGCAGACCGGTTCGCGATCCCCTTCACCGCGGTGTCGCTCACGATCGCAGGGCTCGCGTGGCTCCTCTCGGGCGACGCGACCCGCTTCGCCGAGGTGCTCGTGCTCGCCACGCCGTGCCCGCTTCTCATCGCGGCTCCCGTCGCGTTCGTCAGCGGGATGTCGCGGGCCGCCCGCGCCGGGATCGTCGTCAAGGACGGCACGGCGATCGAGAGCCTGTCGCGCGTCGTGTCGGCGGCCTTCGACAAGACGGGCACCCTCACGCGCGGCAAGGCGACGCTGGTCGAGGTGCGACCCGCGCCGGGAGTGGATGCCGCGGAGCTGCTGCGGCTCGCGGCGTCGGCCGAGCAGTACTCGACGCATGCTCTCGCCGAGGGCGTCCGCCGGGCGGCGGTCGACCGCGGACTGCGCCTGGAGAGCACGGATGACGCGAGCGAGGTCGCCACGAACGGCGTCACCGCGACGATCGCGGGCCGCTCCGTCACGGTCGGGAAGCGCGCCTTCATCGCGGAACTCGCCGGAGACGCGCCGCCCGCGCACACCGGGTCGGGGCAGGCGGCGGCGTACGTCGCGATCGACGGCGCCTTCGCGGGGGCGCTCGTCCTCTCCGATCGGCCGAGGCCCGAGGCCGGCGCCGTCGTGCGGTGGCTGCGCGGCCACGGGTTTCAGCGCGTCGCGATGCTGACGGGCGACGGCGCGCCGACAGCGGCGTCGATCGCGGCCGAGGTCGGGATCGACGAGGTGTACGCCGACCTCCTCCCCCCGGAGAAGATCCACCTCGCCGGGCAGCTGCAGCCGCGCCCGGTCATGATGGTCGGCGACGGCGTGAACGACGCGCCGGTCCTCGCGGCCGCCGACGTCGGCATCGCGATGGGCGCGAAGGGCGCCACCGCGGCGGGCGAAGCCGCCGACGTCGTCATCCTGGTCGACTCTCTCGCGAAGGTGGCCGAGGCCGTCTCGGTCGGTCGCCGCACGATGAAGGTGGCCCTGTCGGCCATCTGGCTCGGGATCGCCGCGAGCATCGCGCTCATGCTCGTCGCGACGACGGGGGTGATCCCCGCGGTCGCCGGCGCGCTCATCCAGGAACTCGTCGACCTTGCGGCGATCCTCTTCGCCCTGCGCGCGCTGAAAGGACCGGCGCTCGAGCTGGACGACTCGGGACCGGGTACGGCCTCGAGTTCGGACCGGCACACGCCGGCGGTCGAGCTGGGCGCATCCGATCCGGCCTGACCGCGGCAGCACGGCGGGACCTTTGGCCCGCACCCGCGAGCGCCGCTCGCCGAGGCTGAAGCCATGACGAACCAGTCCACCCTCTCGTTCCGCGACATCACGATGGCGGATCTCCCCCAGGTCGGAGGCAAGAACGCCTCCCTCGGCGAGATGATCGGCACGCTCTCGCGAGCCGGGGTCCGCGTGCCCGACGGCTACGCGACGACCGCGGACGCCTTCCGCACCTTCCTCCGCTACGACGACCTCGACGACCGCATCGACGCGGCGATCGCCGCCCTCGATGTCGAAGACGTCGAGGCGCTCGCCCAGACGGCCGCCACGATCCGGGAGTGGGTGCGGGCCCAGCCCTTCCCCGCGGCGCTGGAACGCGACATCCGTCATGCCCATGAGGAGCTGACGCAGGCGCTGGAGCGCCCCGCGGAGGTGTCGTGGGCCGTCCGCTCGTCGGCGACCGCGGAGGACCTGCCCGATGCGTCGTTCGCGGGCCAGCAGGAGACCTACCTGCACATCGCGGGGGTCGAGAACGTGCTGGATGCCGTGCGCAACGTGTTCGCCTCGCTGTACACCGATCGCGCCATCGTCTACCGCGCGCAGCACGGCTACGGAGCGGAAGCTGTCGCGATCTCGGCCGGGGTGCAGCGGATGGTGCGCTCGGATATCGGCTCGTCCGGCGTGATGTTCACCGTCGACACCGAGTCGGGCTTCGCCGACGTCGTGCTCATCACGAGCGCCTACGGCCTCGGCGAGACCGTCGTGCAGGGCGCCGTCAACCCCGACGAGTTCTGCGTGTACAAGCCGGCGCTGCGCGCCGGACGCCCCGCCGTCGTCAGGCGCGAGGTCGGGACGAAGGCCATCGCGATGCAGTTCGCCGCGGGCACCCGCGCGGGGACGAGCACCGTGACGGTCGACGTTCCTGCGGCCGACCGCGAGCGCTTCAGCATCGGCGACGAGGATGTCGAGGAGCTCGCCCGCGCGGCCCTCGTCATCGAGGAGCACTACGGCCGCCCGATGGACATCGAGTGGGCGCGCGACGGCCTCGACGGCGCGCTGTACATCGTGCAGGCCCGGCCCGAGACGACCACGACGCACATCGACAAGCGGGTCGTGCAGCGCTATGTCCTCAGCGAGCGCGGCGACGTGCTCGGCCGGGGTCGCGCCGTCGGCACGAAGATCGGCTCCGGCCGCGCCCGCATCATGCACGACCTCACCGAGATGCACCTCTTCGAGGAGGGCGACGTGCTCGTGGCGGACCGCACCGACCCCGACTGGGAGCCCATCATGCGCCGGGCGTCGGCCATCGTGACCAACCGCGGCGGTCGCACGTGCCACGCCGCGATCGTCGCGCGCGAACTCGGCATCCCGGCGGTCGTCGGCACCCTCGACGCGACCGGCACGCTCCCCGACCGGGAGAGCATCACGGTCTCGTGCGCCGAGGGCGATGACGGCCTCATCTATCGCGGAGCACTGGACTTCCGCATCGACGAGACGGTCGTCGACGACCTTCCTGCCCTTCCCGTCGAGATCATGCTCAATGTCGCGGTGCCCGACCAGGCGTTCTCCCTCTCGCAGCTGCCGAACCACGGGGTGGGCCTCGCGCGCCTCGAGTTCATCGTCAGCACCATGATCGGCATCCATCCGCGCGCCCTCGTCGAGGTCGACGCCCTCCCCGCAGAGCTCCGCGACGAAGTGAGGGCGCGGACGGCCGCCTATGCGTCGCCCCGCGACTACTTCGTGCAGCGCGTCGCGGAGGGCGTCTCGAGCATCGCGGCGGCCTTCGCGCCGAAGCCCGTCATCGTGCGGCTGAGCGACTTCAAGACCAACGAGTACGCGGGGCTCCTCGGGGGCGACCTCTTCGAGCCGCACGAGGAGAACCCGATGCTCGGCTGGCGCGGCGCCTCGCGCTATGCGACGGAGAGCTTCCAGGCCAGCTTCGCGATGGAGTGCGAGGCGCTCGCCTACGTGCGCAACACGATGGGCCTGACCAACCTCCAGGTGATGATCCCCTTCGTGCGCACGCCCCGCGAGGCCGAGGAGGCGCTCGCCGCGATGGCGCGCAACGGCCTCCCCCGCGGCGAGAACGGCCTCGAGGTCATGATGATGTGCGAGATCCCCTCCAACGCCCTCCGCGCCGACGCGTTCCTCGATCACTTCGACGGCTTCTCGATCGGCTCGAACGACCTCACGCAGCTGACGCTCGGGGTCGACCGCGATTCCGAGCTCGTCGCCGCCGCGTTCGACGAACGCGATCCCGCCGTGCTCGCGCTCCTCGAGCTCGCCATCACGGCGTGCACGCGGCGCGGCAAGTACGTCGGCATCTGCGGTCAGGGGCCCTCCGACCACCCCGACTTCGCCGCATGGCTCATGCAGCGAGGCATCCGTTCGATGTCTCTCAATCCGGATGCCGCGATCTCGACGTGGCTGCAGCTGGGAGAAGCGGCACCTATAGCCGCCGGCGCATCCTGAGCCCCTCCAGGCGCCGTCTCACGCTGCAGTCACGTCGACCCCCGCCGCGCGGCGCCGCGTCCGCGCATCCAGTCCCGCATCGTCTCGGACCTTCCTCGTGCTCCCTCGCCGGACACACCCACATCCTCTGCGGCAGGCTCGCCCGCCTCCGGGACGAAGGTCCCGCCTGCCTGGGGCTCTGTGCGGCGCCCCGGCACGGCGTTCACCCTCGGGCTTCCTGCGAGGCCGCCGTCATCCCGGCGCCGTTCCTGCGAGCCGGGCCGCCGCCTGACAGAATCGCGTCATGCCGTACTGGCTCACTCTCGGCCTCATCGCGCTCGGCTTCGCCCTGCTCGCGGCGTGGGCCGCGCGCCGCCTCCTCGACCGATCGGTCGGCTGGATCCGGGCGGGCGTGACCGCCCTCATCGTCTTCCTCGTGGCCGTGCCCCTCACGGTGTGGTCGCTGCGGGCAGCGGGTGTCGTGCGCGGCGACCAGGTGGTGACGGATGCCCCGATCACGCTGTCGTTCGCCGCGCTCACCATCGGCTGGCTCTTCGCTGCGACGGTCATCTGCATCGTCACCCTCGAGTTCGCCTGGCCCTCACGGGGCCTGCGCAACCCCGTCACCTCTATTCGCGAGGCGTTCCGCCGCAGAGACCGGGCGCGCCGCTACGCGCAGATCCTGACGATCGCGTCGCGTCACGGGATCGCGCTGTTCAGCACGCGGCAGTCGTCCACGAGAGACCTGCCGGCCGCCCTCGTCGCCGCCATGAACGAGGCGGGCGTGACCTTCGTGAAGCTCGGCCAGGTGCTCTCCGCGCGCGACGACGTGCTCCCCCGCGACCTCGTCGACGCGTTCGCGACGCTGCAGATGGAATCGACCCCCATCCCGTGGAGCGAAGCGCAGGCCGCGATCCTCGACGAGCTGCGCCGACCCATCGGCGAGGTCTTCGACCACATCGACCCCGAGCCGCTGGCCGCGGCATCCGTCGCCCAAGTGCACGCCGCGCAGCTGATCACCGGCGAGAAGGTCGTCGTGAAGATCCAGCGGCCGCTCGCACGCCGTCAGGTGACGACCGACCTCGACATCCTGCACCGGCTCGCCACCGACCTCGAGAAGCGCACCGACTGGGCGCGGGAGTACGGCGCGATCGCCCTCGTCGAGGAGTTCTCGCGGGGGCTGTACCAGGAGCTCGACTACCGGATCGAGCTGCAGAACGCCGAGATGCTGCGGGCCGCGGGAGAAGCGTCGCACTCGTCGCTGCGCATCCCGCGCAGCTACGCGGGCCTCTCGACCGAGCGGATGCTCGTGCAGGAGCGCGTCGCGGGGACGCCGTTCACGCACGCGTCGTCGCTCGCCCTCCCCGCCGAGGAGGGGACCGCGATCGCGGACCGGATCGTCGGCGCCGTGTTCGACCAGGTGCTGCTGCGGGGCGTCTTCCACGCCGACCTGCACGCCGGCAACATGATCCTCGGGGCACCCGAGGGCGGGCAGCGCCCCGTGACGCTCATCGACTTCGGCTCGGTCGGGATCGTGGAGAAGAGCCTTCGTCGCCTCCTCGTCCCGCTCCTGGTCGCCATCGCGAACGAAGACGACGCCGTCGCGACCGACCTCGTGCTGCTCATCTGCGGCTACGGCGAGTCGCTGCGCAAAGACGCCCTGCAGCGCGACATCGGGATCGTGATCACCCGCGTGCGCAACAGCCCGTCGAACGAGAACATCTTCCGCCTGCTCGTGGATGCGCTGCGCCGTCACCGCCTCGCGATCCCGCCCTCGCTGCTGCTCATCCTGCGGACGCTCGGTTCACTCGAAGGCACGCTGCGCGTCCTCCAGCCGGGCTACGACCTCACCCGCCGGGGTCTCGAACTGGCGCCGATCACCGCCCTGCGGCAGCTGTCGGTGCGCGACCTCGCCCTCACGGTCGAGTCGCAGGGGGCTGCTTTCGTCGAGGGCGCCCGCCGGGTCAGCCGGCGCGTCGAGAGCATCTCGCGCAGTCTCGACCAGGGCACCTTCGCCCTCCGCATGCGCCTGTTCGAGAGCAAGGGCGAGCGGTACTGGGTCGATTCGCTCGTGTCGCGGCTGACCATCACGGTCATCGGCGTCACACTCGTGATCGCCGGAGTCCTCCTCGGCGTGAGCGACACCGGCCCCATGCTCACGGATCAGATGAGCGCGTTCTCGTTCGTGGGGAGCGTCCTGGCGCTGGGCGGTCTGCTGCTGCTCCTTCGGAGCCTCAGCGGATCGCTGCGCAGCCGCGGCGACTCCTGAGCGGGGAGGCGGCCGTCACCGGGGCGCGGCCGGCGCGCGGCGACTCCTGAGCGGAGCGGGTCGCCGGGGCACGGGGGAAGCCGTTCAGCGCACGATCAGCACGGAGCACTTCGCGTGCGAGGCCAGCGCCGAGCTGACCGAGCCGAGGAGCAGCCCCGTGAATCCGCCGTGCCCGCGGCTGCCGACGACGACCGTGTCGGCCTGCTTCGACAGCTCGATGAGCGTGCGGGCCGGGCGCCCGCGCTGCGTGCTGGAGGTGAACCACTCCGGCACCCCGCCGGGGAGCGCTTCGGCGACGGCGACCGAGCGGATCTCCTCGGCATCCTCCTCCGGGCGCGCGTCGATCTCGGGCGAGTAGACGTCGCCGTAGATCAGCGTGGGGTAATCCCACACCACGACCATGTGCACGGGTAGCCCGAGCGACGGCGCCATGCGCACCGCCGTCGCGAGGGCGGCGGCGGCGCTCGCGGAGCCGTCGAAGCCGACGAGCAGGCCCGGCTTCGACCAGGGAAGCGGGGCGGGATTCCCCCGCGGGACGGGGTCTCTGATGACTTCGGGCATGCCCACATCGTCGACCGCGGCGACGGCGCGGGGCGGGACCAACGTCCCGCAAGGTGGTGCCCGGCGACGGCTCGCCCGGGTCAGGCTGGGACGGCGGCCGCGACGGCCTCCGGCTCAGTCCTCGAGGGCGGCCGCGACATCCGGAACGTAATTCTCGAGGTTGCGTGGCGGCCGCTCGTAGCCGCGTGCGCCGGGCCGCGTCGGGATCTCGACGGGCTCGGGTTCGACGTGCCCGTACGGGATGCGCGTGAGCAGATGGCTGATCATGTTGATGCGGCTGCGGCGCTTGTCGACGGAGGGCACCTCGAACCACGGCGCCTCGGGGGTGTCGGTGTGCACGAACATGGTGTCTTTCGCGCGGGAGTAGTCCTCCCAGCGCGTGATCGACATGAGGTCGTTCGGGCTCAGCTTCCACCGGCGCATCGGGTCTTTCGCGCGGGAGCGGAACCGGGCCTCCTGCTCGTCGGGCGAGACGCTGAACCAGTACTTCAGAAGGACGATCCCGTCCTCCACGAGCAGCCGCTCGAAGATCGGCGCCTGATGCAGGAACCGGTGGTACTCGGCGTTCGTGCAGTAGCCCATGACGTGCTCGACGCCCGCGCGGTTGTACCAGGACCGGTCCATCAGCACGATCTCGCCCGCGGCCGGGAGGTGCGGCACGTACCGCTGGAAATACCACTGCTCGCGCTCGCGCTCGGTGGGTGCGGGGAGCGCCACGATCCGGGTGACCCGGGGGTTGAGGTGCTCGGCGACGCGCTTGATCGTCGAGCCCTTGCCCGCGGCATCCCTCCCCTCGAAGATCACCACGATGCGGGCGCCCGTCGCCTGCACCCAGGCCTGCATGTCGACGAGTTCGGCCTGCAGCCGGCGCAGTTCGCGGTTGTACTTCTTGGCCGGGATCGGGCTCATGCCGCGACGGTACACGAACGGCCGCGATTCTCGCCCGGATCGCCCGCGACTCTGGTTGACTCGCCTCTGCGGCGGTGGCGGCGGCTGTATCGGCTGCGGGGGCTGCCCGAACGGCGGCGACTGTACCGACAGCGGGAAGGAGGGGGCGTGGACGATCGGCGTGAGGCGCTCCCTCGGCTGCTCTACGTCGAAGACGACGAGGTCATCGCCGAGATGGCCGTCGACGTGCTCAGCGAGAGCTACCGCGTCGAGCACGTGTCCGACGGCCGCATCGCCAAGGAGCGCCTCCTCAGCGACCGGTTCGACGTCATCGTGATCGACCGGCGGCTCCCGGGCCTCGACGGCATCGAGCTCGTGCGCGCCATCCGCGTCGCCCACATCACGACGCCCGTGCTGCTGCTCACGGCTCTCGGGTCGGTGGCGGATCGTGTCGAGGGACTGGATGCCGGGGCCAACGACTACCTCGTGAAGCCGTTCGACTACGACGAGCTGCTCGCGCGGCTGCGGTCGCTGCTGCGCGGCTTCCGCATCGCCGGCGAGCGCCGCGAGATCGGCGACTGGGTCTTCGTGCCGGCGTCGTCGGCGCTCTACGGCCCGACGGGCGGCCGCGTCGCGCTGACCGCGACGGAGGCGAAGCTGCTCGCGGTGCTCTCCGAGAGCCCCGACCACGTCTTCTCGCGCGAAGAGCTGCTCGGCACCGTCTTCTCGTCGGAGGACTCGCTCAACTCCGTCGACACCTATGTGCACTACATCCGCCGCAAGGCCTCGCCCGAGATCATCGAGACGGTGCGCGGCCGCGGCTACCGGGCGGCGGCCGCGCTGTGAGCGACTCCGTCGACCGGCAGCGCGTCCAGCGCTCGGCCCTGCGCGTCGGCCTCCTCGTCGCCGCCGGATCCGCCGTCGTCATCGCGGGCGGGGTCGGCGTGCTCGTCCTCGTGCTGCTGCTCTTCGGGCGTCCCGAGGGCGGACGCGAGCCCGAGGCCGGCGAACCGCCGATCGACCACATCGTGGTCGACGTCGATCGCGTGCTTCCCATCGTGCTGGTGCTCGGCGTCGTGGGCGTCATCCTTCTCGGGCTCATCGCGTGGCTCGCGGCGCGCTCCGCCGTGCGCCCGCTCGCCGAGGCCCTCCGGCTGCAGCGCGCGTTCGTCGCCGATGCGAGCCACGAGCTGCGCACGCCCCTCACGGCGCTCACGAGCCGGATCCAGATCCTCCAGCGCCGCCACGCCGCCGGCACGCCGATCGAGCCGACGATCGAGGCGCTGCGGGTCGACGCGCGCGTGCTCGACGATGTCCTCACCGACATGCTGCTGGGGGCGGAGGGCGCCGACTCGGGTGCGCCCGACGCGGATGTCGACGGATGCCTCGCCGCCGCCTTCTCGACCCTCGAACCGCTGGCGCACGACGCCGACGTGACCCTCGCCAAGTCCGTCGAGGCCGCCTTGTCGGCGCGTATCCCGGCGGTGACCCTCACGCGCCTGTGCGTCGCCCTCATCGACAACGCCGTGCAGCACTCCCCCGCCGGCTCGACCGTGCAGGTCGCCGCGACCCGCGCCGACGGGGTCGTCGAGATCCGCGTGACGGATGCCGGACCGGGGGTCGATCCCGCCGACCGCGAGCGCATCTTCGAGCGGTTCGCCCGCTCGGGCGAGTCGGGCCGGCGCCGCGGATTCGGGCTCGGCCTGGCGCTCGTGCGCGAGACGGCCGTGCGATACGCCGGCTCGGTGCGCCTCGAGGCGACCTCGCCCGCGGGCTCGACCTTCGCCCTCGTCCTCCCGTCCCGCTGACCGGCCCGGCGGCCCGGCCGCGGCTCGGCCCGCCTCGGCCGGCCCGGCCGCCCCGGCCAGCCTCCGCCCGGCCACCCCGACCCGGCCCTGCCGCGGGCCGACCCCTGGCCGGCCACCCCGCGCCCGACCCGCCCCGGCGCGCCCCGACCCGGCCACCCCGACCCGGCCATGCCGCGCCTGCCGCGGGCCGACCCCGGGAAACCGTGAGCCTCCATCTGAGCGCCGAAAGCGCGGGTGGAACCCACGGTCTCGGCCGTCAGATGGAGGCTCACGGTCTGGGACGGGTCCGCGGGGGATGTGCGGGACGGTCGGACGGGGTTCGGGGACGGGCCGGCCACGACCGACCGGCCGGGTTCGGACGCCCGACCGGCCGGGTTCGGGCGCCCGGCCGGGCGGGATCGAGGCGGCCCGGGCCCAGGGGCCCGGCCCGGGGGTCAGCGGCCGGCCTGGTCGAGCGCCGACTGCAGCGACTGGATGTAGCCCGTGCTGGTGAAGGTCGCCCCCGACACCATGTCGATCTGGGAGTTCTGCGCCGACGTCGTCTCGGCGACGAGCCGCGGGATCGCGACGGAGTTGATCCGGTGGTCCGTGCCGCTGCTGTCGGGATACGTCGGCACCGTCACGGCCGTGATCTTGCCGCCCGAGACGGTCACCTGCACCTGCACGGGGCCGTACCGCGTGTCGGCCGCGCTGCCGGTGAACTGCCCGTCGTGGAGCGTCCCCGAGCCCGACGTCGTGCCGCCGGGCGCCGGCACCGGAGGCGGCACGGCGTCCAGCGACGTGCGGTAGCTGAACAGCATCACGAGACCACTGATCGTGGCCAGGACGCCGAAGATGATCTTCTTCATGAGCGCGCCGTGTCCCTTCCCCGCCTAGACGGCGAACGCCTCGCTGTGGATCCGCCGTTCCGGCACACCGGCCTCGCGGAGATCGGCGTGCACAGCAGCCATCCAGGGGTTCGGGCCGCAGAGGAAGACGTCGTAGTTCTCGAGGTCGGGCGCGAGGCGGCGCAGCAGCGCGGCGCCGGTCCACGCGTGGTGCGAGGCCGGGAGCCACGTCGCGCGGCTCTTGTCGCGCGGGCCGTTCAGCGTGTAGTGCCGCAGCCCCCGCGTCGTCGTCAGGCGGCTGATCTCGTCGAGCCGCATGCCGTCGGCGTCGGAGTGGTCGCGGGTGAGCAGCACCGCCTCGCCGCGGCGGTAGTCCTCCGAGGCGAGGAGCGCCGTCAGCGGCGCGACGCCCGCGCCCGCGCCGATCATGAGGAGCTTGCGGCCCTCGCGCACGTCGCCCGTCATCGTGCCGTACGGGCCCTCGATGAGCGCCCGCGTGCCGGGGCGCAGCCGCGTGAGCCGCTCCGTGCCGTCGCCGACGATCTTCGCCGCGATGACGAGGTCGTTTCCGACCGGCGCGGCGGCGAGCGAGTAGGGGTGTCCGCGCGTCCAGCCCGGCCCGTCGAGGAAGCGCCACACGAAGAACTGGCCGGCCTGCGCCTTGAGCCGCTGCATGTCGCGCCCCCGCAGGCGCACGCTCACCCCGTTGCGCCCATCGGGCACGACCGAGACGACGCGCACCGCGTGGCGCATCGAGCGCCACACCGGCTGCCCCACGCGGAAGACGAGGACGGATGCCGCGGCCACGGCCCACAGCGTCCACCAGTACACCGTCGCACCGGGGTTCTGGATGAAATCCGCGCCCGTCCACAGCATGTGCGGGATCGCGAGGCCCACGCCGAGGTAGCCGTAGAGATGCAGCAAGTGCCACGACTCGTACCGCAGCCGGCGCCGGGCCTTGCGGATCGAGGTCACGACGACGAGGACGAGAAGCCCCGTGCCCGCCGTCGCGAGGAGCATCCCCGGGTAGTCCCACACGAACTGCCACAGCTGCACGAACGGATTGACCGCGGCCTGGGCGGCATAGCCCAGCACGAGCAGCACGATGTGGGCCATCAGCAGCGAGAACGACCAGAAGCCGACGAGCCGGTGCATCCGCGTGATCTCGTCACGCCCGAAACCGCGCTCGAACAGCGGTACGCGGGCCATGAGGAGCACCTGGTACAGCAGCAGGTTCGCCGACACGAGGCCCGTCAGCCTGCCGAGGGTGTTGAGCGTCTCGGCATCGAATCCGAGGAGCGACTGGATGCCCGCCCCCGCCACCCAGAGCGCGACGACGAAAAGGCTCGTGCCCCAGATGACGGCGGTTGCGGCGAGGTTCCACAGAGTGCGCCGCGATCGCGATGCCCGCCGGCCTGGCTGGTCGACGGCCACGGCCGTGCGCCGGGCTGCAAGGGAGGTCATGGGTCGATCGTCGGGACACCCCTCCCAGAGAAAGCCAAGATTCACGCCCTCTCAGGAACCCCATAGCAAACGGAGAGGTGGGGAGGAGAGGGCTGTTTCGCCAGGAAAGACGGATGCCGCGACCCGCGTCACAGCGCGGGCCGCGGCATCCGTTCACCCGATCAGGGCACGCAGGTGAAGCTTGCGGCGCTGTTCGGGTCGGTGCCGGTGTACTTCGGCCACGTCGGGTACTCGCACAGCGGACGCGTGCGGCCCGCCGTCGCGGCGTTCGTGTCGACGACCGTCTGCGGCCCCGGGGCGGCACCCTTCTCCACCCAGTTCTGCAGGGCGGTGAGGGAGTCCCATCCGGCGACGAACGGGCCGAAGCCGTGGCTCATGCCGGGAACCGTGTAGAAGCGCAGGAACGTGTCGACCTTCTTCTGCCCGAGGTCGCCGACGATGCGGTCGTACAGCTGGATGGTGTTATACGGCGAGACGCCGTCGTCGGCCAAACCGGTGTACATGAGCACCTTGACCTTCTTGGCGTAGGCCTGCTGGAAGCTCACGTCGGTCGTGTCCATGATCGTCCCGAGCTCCTGCACGCGGTCCTGGTAGGCGTGGAGGTCGAAGTCCAGGTAGTTGAGCGTCGGGTTCTTCGTGACGAACCACTTCGCGTTCGTGTCGCCCACCTGGTAGTGCCAGGCGTCCTGACTCGTCGCCGGGTTGTGCGGCACCTGCGTGAGGCCCAGGTGGTAGCGCCCGAGCGTCAGCAGTCCGCCGTTGTAGACCGGGAACTTCGCCGCGACGCTGTTGCCGGCGATCGGGAAGCCGAGGTCGTTGTCGGACGCGAGCTTGTCGAGCGTCGCGATCTGGACGTCCGAGAGGCAGGTGTCACTGAGGTCGGCTCCCCCGGCGCACCGGAGGGTCTGGACGTCGAAGGCGTCGAGGCAGCCCTGCGTGTCGGAGATGATGCCGTCGGTGACGCCGTCGATCGGGTCGCACGTCGCGTAGACGCTCTGCACGAGGAGCGTCTGCTTGGCGGGGTTCACCCAGCCCGCGCCGCCGTTCTCGTACAGGGCGTCGCGGTACACCGAGCCGTGCCCGGCATGCATCATCGTGACGTTGTAGGTGGGCGTTCCGGCGACGACGCCGTCGTAGTCCTTGGGGTACCGCGCCGCCGCGTCGAGGGCCTCGTGGCCCCCCTGCGAGAAGCCGATGAAGTAGAAGTACGACGGCTTCGCCTTGTAGGCCGAGGCGATGAGCGCCATGGCGACGTCGTGGGTCTTCTTGATCGACTGCTGACCGTAGTTGAGCAGAGCCTCGTCGTTGAGGGCGAAGCTTCCGCCCGGGCCCTGGTGGCCGCCATCGGAGCCGAGGGTGACGTAGCCCTGCTGGAGCGGCGTCGGCTGCCCGGGAGGCTGGTTGCGGTACGCACCGAGCCCGTTGATCAGGGTGCCGTTGAGTCCGCCGCCGCCCATCTGCAGCGCCCGGCCGTTCCAGTTGTCGGGGAGATTGACCTGGAACATGATGTCGGGCGCCGTCGGGTCGACGGGGTGGATCGCCCCGTTGACGCGGCACTGGCCGTTGGGTGAGGCCACCCACTGGGCCTGCGTCACCGTCGCACCGGTCGTCGGCAGGCCGATGGCCTTGGCGGCGATCTCGGTGCCGGTCAGAGCCGAGCACTGCTCCGCCCCGAACGCGGCAGGTGGCTGCGCCGCCTGCGCGGGCGATGCCATGAACACCGCGGCCAACAGGGCCGCGACCGCCGCCGTGGCGACGAATCTGCGCTTCCGCATGATCTCTCCTCGTTGAGTGATGGGATGCGGGGAAGTCGGCCGTGGCGAGCGAGGGTCCGGCTTCCCTCTGGTTGGCAAGCTATCGGGTGCCTATGCAGAAAGGGAAGTGTTCAATCCAAAATTGTTAACGATTCTGTCGCCGATCCCCCGCCCTCGGCCTCCCCCCACCCGGGTCGCGGCGCGGCCGTGTTCATAACTCCGGAGTTCCAGCCCGGAACGGCCGTCCTCGGGCGGTTTCGGGCCCGCCGGGCGTGATTCTTCCGGAGTTATGCCCCGACCCCGACCCGGCCCGGCCCCTCCCGCGCCAGCCCCGGCCTCTCCCCCGGCCCCGGCCTCTCCTCACCCCCGCAGCGCGGCCGTGTGCGAGACGATGTTCGGCAACACGGGGAAGATCGCCGCCGCCATCGCCGACGGCATGGCCGACGGGGCCGACGTCACCCTCACCAACGTCGTCGATGCCCCGGCCGAGCTGCCGGCGACCGTCGACCTTCTCGTCGTCGGAGGCCCGACGCATGCCTTCTCGATGTCTCGCGTCGGCACGCGCCGCACCGCCGCCGAGCGCGGCGGCGCCTTCACCGACGTTCCCGGCGGGATCCGCGAGTGGCTCGAGGCCCTCCCGCCGCCGAAGACCCGCATGAGCTTCGCGGGGTTCGACACCCGCGTCGACATGCCGCTCCTCCCCGGCGCCGCCTCGCGCGCGGCCACGAAGCTCGCGCGCAAGCACGGCTTCGACGTGCTCGACCCCGCCAGCTTCCTCGTCGAGGGCTACGAGGGACCGCTCGTCGAGGGGCAGCTCGAGCTCGCGCGCGACTGGGGGCACGGCCTCACCGAGCAGCTCGCCGGCTGAACGCGAGCCCCTTGCGCCAAGCCCGTGCGTCGCTTTTCCTGGGTCTATGGACAGGAGGATCGGAGGATGCCGTGGCCACGACGAGCACGCGTGAGCACCACTTGGTGCAGACCTTCGTCGCCCTGGCCGGTTCGCTCGTCCGCGACTTCGATGTCGTCGACGTGCTTCAGCGCCTGGTCGATGAATGCGTCTCGCTCTTCGACGCGTCGGCGGCCGGCATCCTGCTCCACAGCCGCTCGAACGGGCTGGAAGTAGCGGTCTCGACGACCGAGCGCAGCGGGCTCGTCGCACGCCGACAGCTCGCTGTCGACGCGGGGCCGAGCGTCGAGGCCGCGATGACCGGCGACGTCGTGTCGGTCGACGACGTGCGCCAGGTCGCCGACCGGTGGCCCGGGTTCGTCGCCGAAGCGCTTTCGGCGGGGTTCCTCTCGACCCACTCGCTCCCGATGCGGCTGCGCGAGTCGACCCTCGGGTCGCTGACCCTCTTCCGCGATCGCCCGGGCGTGCTCAATGCCCCCGACGCGACGGCCGCGCGGGCCCTCGCCGACATCGCGACCGTCAGCATCCTCCAGCAGCGCCTCGTCGAGGAGGCGGAGCTCGCTCAGGCACAGCTGCAGCGCGCCCTCGACAGCCGCGTCGTGATCGAGCAGGCGAAGGGGTATCTCGCCCGTCGCGACGACATCGACCTCGACACGGCCTTCGCCCGCATCCGCGCCCACGCGCGGGCGACGCAGACCCGCATCGGCGTCGTCGCCGCCGAGGTCGTCGCCGGGCGGCTCTCCCTGTGAGGGGCGGCGGGACGCGGCATCCGTCGACCGGTCGGCGCCGCGCCCCTACACGCTCTGCCGCTGCTGCAGCATCGGGCATTCGAAGGGGTCGCGCTCGCCGAGTCCGACGCGGTTGATGTAGCGCACGACGATCGCGTACGACTGCCAGAGCCCGGTCTCGGTGTAGGTCACGCCGCGGTCGCGGCAGAAGTCGGCGATCATCCCCGAGGCTGCGCGCAGGTGCGGGCGGGGCATCGACGGGAAGAGGTGGTGCTCGATCTGGTAGTTCAGGCCGCCCATCGCGGTGTCGAGCAGCCGGCTCCCGCGGATGTTGCGGCTCATCAGCACCTGGCGCCGCAGGAAGTCGACCTTCACGTCGGCGGGAACCAGCGGCATCCCCTTGTGGTTCGGGGCGAACGACATGCCCATGTAGACGCCGAAGAGCCCGAGCTGAACGCCGAGGAAGGCGAACGCGATGCCCGGAGAGAGCACGAGGAAGACGAGCACGACGAAGCCGATGAGCCGCACCGCGAGGAACGAGATCTCGATGGAGCGCCGGCGCAGCGGGTCGGGCGAGAACACGCGGCGCACGCTCGAGGCGTGCAGCGACAGGCCTTCCAGCAGCAGGATCGGGAAGAAGAAGACGCCCTGGTGGGCGATCACCCAGCGCAGTGGTCCCCGGCGGCTCGCGATGCGCCGATCGGCCTGCGCGGGCGTGATCGAGATGACCGGCAGGTCGATGTCGGGGTCGCTCCCGATCTTGTTCGGATTGGCATGGTGACGGGTGTGCTTGTGCTGCCACCATCCGTAGCTCATGCCGACGAGGAGGTTGCCGATGACCAGCGTCACCCAGTCGTTCCACCGGCCCGAGCGGAAGATCTGCCGATGCGCGGCATCGTGACCGAGCATGGCGATCTGGGTGAGGAGCACCGCGAACACCGCCGCCGTGATCAGCTGCCACCAGCTGTCGCCCACGATGACGAACACCGTCACGACAGCCGCCAGCGCGACCGGCGCGATGAGCAGCTTGGTCCAGTAGTAGCCGTAGCGGCGCCGCATGAGACCGCTGGAGACGACCATCTGCGACAGCTCGGTGTAGTCGTTGTGACCCTTGGGCGTCGTTCTGGGCATGGTCGTGCGAACGGGCGACGAAGCGGCCGCCCCGGCAGAGATGCTGGTCATCTCGAGCCCCCTGTCATCGGGATCGTGCGCACGGATCGTGCGACACCGATGACGGGGTCTGGGTCATCTGCTGCTCAGCGTACGCCCGGTACGACACCGTGACCCGGACACAAGGTGGGGGTTGCCCGGGAGTTCGCCCGGTGCTACATGGGCGGGATCGTCGCCGGCGTGCCGGGCGTGTTCCCGCTCAGTCGCGGACAGGTTCCCCCGATGAGGAGTCCTCGTTCTCGGGGAGCGTTTCGTCGACGGATGCCGCGCCCTCGGCTTCTTCGTCGGTGCGCGGCGGCGCAGCCCGACGTGGCGTCCGGCTGGCGATGTGAGAGGGCTTGTCGGAGCGGCTCGTCCGACCCTCGTCGTTCTCCTCGCGCGTGCCCATGTGCGCAGGCTATGCCCGCGACATGTATGCGCTCCCAGTCAGCCGTTGTACTGGGTTCTTCGCGGTGGGGGCGGCGGGTTCGATGTTCATCGGAACTCCTGCTGTTGCGGTGTCTTGCGGTGGGGCGGGCGGGCGGGGCGGACGGTCGGGGCGGGCGGGTGCCGGCATCCGACCGCCCCGGCCGGATGGTCAGACCGTGAGCAGCACCTTCGTGGCACGGCGCTCGTCCATGGCCTTGTAGCCTTCGGCGGCCTCTTCGAGCGGGAGGGTGAGATCGAACACCACCCCCGGGTCGATCTTCCGATCCCAGATGAGCTGGATCAGCTCGGGCAGGAAGCGGCGCACCGGCGCCGGTCCGCCGTGCAGATGCACGCCGGAGAAGAAGAGCTCCAGTCCGTCGAGCGAGACATCGTGCGAGACGCCGACGTACCCGACGTGGCCGCCGGGTCGGGTGGCGCGGATCGCCTGCTGCATCGACTCCTGCGTACCGACGGCCTCGATGGTGCTGTGCGCGCCGAGCCCGCCGGTCAGCTCCTTGATGCGGGCGACCCCCGCATCGCCGCGCTCCTCGACGATGTCGGTGGCGCCGAATCGGCGGGCGAGCTCCTGCCGGTCGGTGTGACGCGACATCGCGATGATGCGCTCGGCTCCCAGCTGCTGCGCGGCGAGGATGCCGAGGAGGCCGACGGCCCCGTCACCCACGACGGCGACGGTCTTGCCGGGGCCAGCTTCGGCCGCGACGGCGGCGAACCAGCCGGTGCCGAGCACGTCGGATGCCGCGAGCAGGGAAGGGATGAGGTCGGCGTCGGGCCGGCCCGGAGTGGCGACGAGCGTGCCGTCGGCGAGCGGGATCCGGGCGAACTCGGCCTGCGTGCCGATCGCGCCCATGGGCTCGGCGTGCACGCAGCGCGACTGGTAGCCGGCACGGCAGATCTCGCACGTGTTGTCGGAGGCGAAGAACGAGCCGACGACGAAGTCGCCGACCTTGACGTTCTTCACGTCCGTGCCGATCTCGGTCACGACGCCCACGTACTCGTGACCCATCGGGGCGTGATCGACGGGTTCGGCGCCGCGGTAGGGCCAGAGGTCCGACCCGCAGATGCAGCTGGCGCTCAGCCGGATGACGGCGTCCGTCGGCTCGATGATCGTGGGATCCTCGCGATCCTCGACTCGCACATCGCCGGGGGCGTGCATGATGACTCCACGCATCGTGGTGTCCTTCCTGTTCTCGGGGTTACGGGCTTGTTCTCGGGCTTACGGGGTGCCGGCCATCGACGCGGCCCGGCTCGGGGAGGTGAGCGTGCGGCTCGTGCGGGGGCGCGCAAGGAGGAGACAGGATGCCGCGGCCAGCAGCACGGCGCCCACCGTCGTGATGCCGAGCGGCAGGATGCTCATCGCGCCGGCGACCCCGACGAGCGGGGCGGCGAGCCCGCCGAACCCGAAGCGCACCATGCCGAGGAGCGACGACGCGGTCCCCGCCATCTGCGGGTAGTCCGCCATCGCGAGGGTCGTCGCCGGCGGCGCCGACATCGCGACACCGCTCGACAGGGCGAACAGCGACACGATCACCACCCACAGCGGCATCGGCGTGATGCCCGCGACCAGCAGGCCGACGGCGCCGAGCCCCGTGACCCCGACGCCCAGGCCGAGGGTTCCCGCGATGCTCCACCGGTGCGCGCTGCGACCGGCGAGGGAGCCGAAGAGCATGTGGCCGGCGGAGTTGAGCCCGAACGCGGCGGCATACCACTGCGGGGTGAGCCCGTAGATGTCCTGCAGCACGAACGTCGACCCGGCGAGGTACGCGAACAGCGCCGCATACAAGAAGCCCTGATTGAGCACCGCGCCGAGGTAGGTCCGGTCGCGGAGCAGAGTGCGATAGTCGCGCAGGGTCTGCCCGAATCCCCCGCTCGTGCGCCGATCAGCCGGCAGCGTCTCCGGGAACATCCGCAGGACGACGAGCAGGATGACGGCGCCGATGACCGCGAGGAACACGAACAGCCCGCGCCAGTCCGTGACCGTGTTCAGCAGCCCTCCGAGAAGCGGGCCCACGATCGCCGCGAACCCGCCGACGACGGTGAGGCTGCCGTAGAAGCGGATCAGCGCGGCGCCCGAGAGCACATCACGTCCGGCGGCGGTGGCGATGACGATGCCCACACCCCCGGCGAGGCCCTGCACCAGGCGGGCGAGGACGAGCAGCTCGATCGAGGGGCTCAGGGCGCACAGCGCCGACGTGGCGATGTAGGCGACGACGCCGATGACGAGGATGCCTCGCCGCCCGAACCGGTCGGACACCGGGCCGGCGACCAACTGCCCCGCTGCGAGCCCGATGAGGCACGCCGTGACGGTCAGCTGCGCGACCGAGGTGACGGCGCCGAGCTCGGCGGTGAGCGCCGGCAGGGCCGGAAGGTAGAGATCCATCGAGATCGGACCGAACACCGTCAGCAGCAGGAGCAGCGCCGGGAGCAGCCGGCCGGCACGGCGCGGCTCGAGGGGCGGGATCTGAGGCATGAGCCCAGTCTTCGCTCGCGCCCGTGACCGCGGGAGTCACTGGTGAGACGTGTACCGACAGGGCACCCCTCGCCCCGCGACTCCGGCCTAGCCTGAGGGCATGGACAACAGAGCAGAGGTGCGCGAGTTCCTGATGACTCGCCGCGCGAGGCTCACACCGGATGCCGCGGGCATCCCCGCAGGACCCTATAGACGTGTCGCGGGCCTGCGGCGGAGCGAAGTCGCGATGCTCGCGGGCGTGAGCGTGGAGTACTACGCCAAGCTCGAGCGCGGCGCGATCGCGGGGGCCTCGGCATCCGTTCTCGACTCCGTCTCACGCGCGCTCCAGCTGAACGATGCCGAACACGCTCACCTGCTCGACCTGGCCCGCGCCGCCGACGGCATCCCGTCATCGGGCCGCGCCCGCCGCCGCGCGACGAAGCCCGGGCCGCCCCGCCAGAGCCTGCAGTGGGCGCTCGCGGCGATCACCGACGCGGTCGCGGTCGTGCGCGATCAGCGGCAGGATCTCATCGCCTTCAACGACCTCGGGCGGGCGTTCTACTCGCCGCTCATCGGCGACGGCGGCCGCACTCCGAACTTCGCGCGGTTCCAGTTCCTCGATCCCGCCGCCCACGAGTTCTACCCCGACTGGGAGCTGTTCGCCGGGATGTGCGTGGCCGTGATGCGGGCCGAAGCCGGTCGCGACCCCCACGACAAGGGCATGCAGGATCTCGTCGGCGAGCTCTCCACCCGCAGCGAGCTGTTCCGCACCCTGTGGGCCGCGCACGACGTGCGCACCCACGGCTCGGGCACCAAGCGATTCCGGCATCCGGTCGTCGGCGAGCTCACCCTCGTCTACGAGGAGCTCGCGATCACCGCCCAACCCGGCCACGTGCTCCTCGTCTACACCGCCGAGCCCGGCTCCCCCTCCGCCGAGCGCCTGCGCCTCCTCGCATCGTGGGCCGCCGACCACTCGGCGCGCACGCCCGTGGCACCTCTCGAGGCGTAGGCGCCTCGCCGCCCAGGGTGCCCGAGCTTCCCGCCGGGAGGCATCCGCGGAAGGCGCGGGACCTTCGGCCCTGCCGCGGCCCTCCGGCAACCGACACCGTGGAGCGATGGTCGTCCTGCTGTGTGTCGATTCGATAGAGGTGTCGTGATGAGCGTCGTGCCGCGTATCCGCCGTTGGATGGCCGTGATCCTCGCGGCCGGCATACTCACTCTCGGAGTCGGCGGCGCGGCTGTCGCCTCCTCCCCCGTCGCCGGGTCGTCGCCGGGTGCCGCCACCGAGGATCGGCAGGGTCCGCAGTTCTACTCCGGGGTGGCGGTGGATGTCTCGGGGACGATCGACGGCGACGTGTACGTCGCCGCTCAGAGCGTCACGATCAGCGGCGACGTCACGGGTGACGTGATCGCCGCGGGCCAGACCATCACCGTCACCGGCACCGTCGACGGCGATGTGCGCCTCGCGGGCCAGGACGTCATGATCAGCGGCGCCGTCTCACGAAGCGGAACGGTGTTCGCCTCCAACCTCACCGTCAGCGACACCGGGTCGTTCGGCAGCGACGTCGTCGCGGCCGCGGGCCAGGTGAACATCGCCGGCAAAGTCGGTCGTGACGCGGTGCTCAGCGTCGGCCGCCTCACCATCAGCGGAACCGTCGGCGGAGACGTCACCTACGTCAGCGAGAACACCGCCCGTATCTCCGACGGATCGGTCGGCGGCAACATCGAGCGCATCGAGCCCCCGCAGCCCTCTGCCGTCGAGGTCTCGCCCTGGGCCGTGGTCGTCGGCTGGCTGCTCGGGCTGTTCTATGCCCTCGTCGCGCTGAGCCTCATCACCCTGTTCGCGGGGCTGCTGTTCCCCCGCTGGCTGCACCGGGTCACCGACCACCTGATCCCGTCGCCCTGGAAGGCGCTGCTCGTCGGGTTCGTCGCGTCCCTCGCCATGCCGGTCGCGCTGCTCTGCCTCGCCGTCACGATCATCGGCGCACCCCTCGCCCTGGCCGTGCTGCTGATCTGGATCGTGATGATCCTCGCCACCTTCGTCTACGGCGCGTACTACCTCGGGCGCCTCATGTTCCGCGACCGCGGGCACCCCGTCGTCATGTCGCTCGTGGGCGGCGTGGTCCTCATCGTTGCGCTGCGGATTCCGTGGCTGAACATCGTCGTCTGGCTCGCGATGGTGTTCTTCGGCCTCGGCGCCCAGCTGCTCGAGATCCACCGCCAGCGCCCGTGGCACCGGACGCCCGTGGCTGTCGTGTCGCACGGCCCTGTTGTGGACACGACCCCGCGAGGGTATGAACCGGGCGCATTCGTCGCGCCGCCGCATCCGCCGCAGACCCCTCCTCCGCCTCCCCCGCCGCCCGCCGGCGCCGGCCCGGCAGCCCCGCAGCACCCCCAGCCGCCGATGCCCATGTAGGGCGCGGGCGCTGGCTCTGGCGACGCGCCTGCAGATGTCGCTCTACTGGGCGATGCGGGGGAAGTCCCAGCTGCCGTCGAGGATCTCGGGGCGGGGGCGGTAGAGCCGCACGAGGTAATTCCATCCCTCGGTGATCGGGATGACGTTCGCGACGTCGGCGGGATGGTCGCCGAACCGAACGGTGGTCGAGCCGTCGTCGTTCTTCACACCGGTGATGTTGTTGACCGTGTAGGCGTCGCGGTCGTTCTTCTCGAAGAAGCCGGCCGAGTTGTAGACCGAGATCGACCAGAAGCCGTCGACCGGAACCTCGCCGACGGTGAGCTCGTACCGGCCGACGGGCAGCCGCGGGTCGACACCGATGTAGGAGGCCTCGGCGCTCGGCAGGCCGCCCCAGCCCGCGGCGGTGCCGATGAGGTGCCGCACCGGCTCGACCTCGTCTCTCGCCCCGAACATGCGGTCGAAGCCGTTCAGGTTGCGCGCCAGCGCCAGCAGGGCGTCGCGCGTCTCGTCGAAGGACGCCGTGTCGTACTCCGGGTACACGAACGGCTCCGCGGAGTTGCCGACCAGGCCGATCTGATCCTGAAGGGCGCCGACGGCAGCCAGGTCGGCGGGATCGGACGGGTCGACGAGCGTGCGCACGGCGACCACGACGTAGCGGGTGCCGAACTGATCCGGCGAGAGTTCGTACACGCCGGCGTCGTGGAAGATCGCGTCGACATAGTGGTCTTCGTCGACGATCATCGCCGACACATACCGGTCGCCGTGCTCCGGCAGCGTCAGAGTCGCCCCGGCCGCGAGATCGACGACCGCGAAGCTGTAGAGGGTGTCACGATTCAGGCGGATGACGGCCTGATTGTCGATCGCCGCGGGAAGGCGATTGTGAAGGAACCGGTTGATCCCGCCGGCATTCGTCTGCAGCTCGGAGAACATCCGATCGGTTTCTGCGCGGGCGAAATTGTCAGCATTCACGTGGATCGGCACGGTCCCGATCCTCGCACAATCGCCGCCGGCGAAACTCCCGCGCCACCGGCGCCTCCCCCGGTCCCCGCCCGCGTTCCCGACGCCTCCCCCGGTTCCCGAGCGAGGGCCGACCCCGACGCCTCCCCCGGTTCCCGAGCGAGGGAGCGAAGCGACCGAGACGAGGGGCCGACCTCTGCGCTCTCCCCCGGTTCCCGAGCGAGGGAGCGAAGCGACCGAGACGAGGGGCCGACCTCGGCCCACCGAGCGACGCCGACCCGGCGCCTGCGCACGCTACGCCTCCCCCGGTCCCCGAGCGAGGGAGCGAAGCGACCGAGACGAGGGGCCGACCCTCAACCAACGAGCGACGCCCACCCGCGTTCGCTACGCGTCCCCCGGTTCCCGAGCGAGGGAGCGAAGCGACCGAGACGAGGGGCCGACCCAGGACCCACCCCCGGTCCCCGAGCGAGGGAGCGAAGCGACCGAGACGAGGGGCCGACCCTCAACCAACGAGCGACGCCTCCCCCGGCATCCTCGTCCTCACGCCGTCAAAATCACCTTCAGCGCCTTCGTCTCCGCCGCGCGCCCGAACGTGTCATATGCATCCGCGATGTCGGCCAGCGCGAACCGGTGACTGATGAAACCACCGACCTGCAGCCGCCCTTGCGCGAGAAGCTTGGTGAGCATGCGCGCCGTGTCGGTGTTGACGAGGCCCGTGGTGATCGTGAGGTTCTGGATCCACGCCGTGTCGAGCGGGAAGGTCACGGGCTTGCCGTGCACGCCGACGTTCGCGACGTGGCCGCCCGGCCGAACGATGTCGAGGCACATGTCCCAGGTCGCCGGCACGCCGACGGCCTCGATCGCGACATCCACCCCCATTCCGTCGGTGAAGGCGAGCACCTGCTCCTTCCAGTCCGGGTCGGTGGCGACGACGCCCTCGCTCGCGCCGAAGCGCTTGGCCTGCTCGACGCGGTTGGCGTCGACGTCGATCGCGATGACGCGGCTCGGTCCGTAGAGGCCCGCCGTCGTCATGGCGGCAAGGCCCACCGGCCCGGCGCCGATGACCGCGACTACATCGCCCGGCTTGACCGCGCCGTAGCGCACGCCGATCTCATGGCCGGTGGGAAGGATGTCGCTGATCATCGCGGCTTCTTCGGCCGCGACGCCCTCGGGCGCCTTGTGCAGCGAGGTCTCGGCGAAGGGCACGCGCACGTACTCGGCCTGCGTGCCGTCGATGAGGTGCCCGAGGATCCAGCCGATCCCTGATGCTCCTTCGTCGGCGAGGCAGTGCGAGTACATCCCCTCGAGGCAGTAGCTGCACTTCCCGCACGCCGAGATGCACGAGATGATCACGCGGTCGCCGACGGCGATCTCGGTCACGGCCTCACCGACCTCGGTGACGACGCCGACTCCTTCGTGTCCGAGGATGCGACCGGGCTGCACCGCGGGAACATCGCCGTTGAGAATGTGCAGGTCGGTGCCGCAGATCGTCGTCGTCTCGATCTTGACGATCGCGTCTGTCGGCTTCTGGATTCGCGGATCGGGCATCTCCTGCCAGCCGATCGAACCCGGACTGTCGTACACCAGCGCTTTCATGTCGCCTCCCAGGGCATTCCCGTTGTTCGTGACCCCCATCGTCGGGTCTCGCGGGGCGGGAGGTACGGGACCTTCGGCCCGCGCCGTCTGGCGAGGCTTGTGACGCGACCTGGTGGGCGCGCTTTGGGGAGTGGGACGGATGCCGAGGCCGCGGCCCTGGCACCTACCGCGATGGCGCTCACGAGCGGGCCCCTACCTCGGACTCTCGCGCAGTGTGGCGGCGGCGATGCCGCTCCGCCACCCGGGGGCGGTGCCGTCTGCAGGTGGCGTCAACTCCGCGGCGTTGATCCCGGAAGTTTCCAGGAGCCACGAGACCAAGGAGTTGGAGTTCCACATGTCTCCGATCCCGAACGGGTCGGATCCCCATGTCAGCCGAGGCGTGAGCTCCACGCGCGCCAGCAGTGCGCGGGTATCCGGAAGGGAGAGCGGGAACTGGGTGGGTGGCCCGAGCGCCCAGTCGAGGTCGGGGATGATCCCGTTCTGCCACCGTCGCACCTCGTAGCGGAAGAATCGGGATGCGCCCAGCCAGCGGGCACCGACAGGGCCGTTCGCGACCACCCCGTGGTCTCCGGCCGGTCCGCCCCAGGCAGGCGTCATCTCGATCACGTAGCGGGCGTGACCGTCGAACACCTCGAGCGCGGCATGGAACAGCGGGCGCGGGCTGCGATGCTCGCGGCGGGCGCGGACCAGCTCCCACCACCGGCTGGTGTGGATGACGACGTGGCCGCCCGCTCCGACGGGCAGCCACCATAGGTCAGCGTGAGCACCGGACATGGGGGTGGTCCATGGCTCGGGCGGTGGTTGCGGACGCATTGACGTGGTGATTGTGCGAGGGCCGGCTGGTATCCCGAGCCGCGACTATCGAGACCGGTCCAGGGTGGCGCCCCTGCACTTCGTGCTCGTCATGGCCGGATCCTTCTCCGAACCTGGCCTGCATCAAAGGACGAAGGTCCCCGGGGCGCGGTGCGACGGGTCTGAACGGCGATCACGGCACCGCGACCTTCACAGATCAGCACGCTGCCGGCAGGTGAGCGACGTCCTCAGGGTGACCGAGTCGCCGGCCTCGATGCGGGTGCCCGTTCCACCGCGACGGTCCCCCGACGCGTCCCCCTCACCGGGAAGCACATTGGCCGGTTCGACGGCGATCGCGTAGAGGCGCCGGAACCACGGCCACCCGCTCGTCGCATTCGCCTCGATCCAGAACCACGCGTGGGGCAGAACCGTGGCGTCCCAAGCGAGGCGAACCGCGAGTCCCCGCGTCGGGCTGCAGAACGTGACCTCAGGCGTGGCGAACCCGGTGAGCGCGGCGAACAGCGAAGCACCCGCGCCCGGGCCGGGGAGGCGCATGCTGCCGCGCACCGGCCCAGGTTCGACCACCGTCTCCGGTCTGCCGATGATGTCCGCACCGGCGAGGCTGCCTGGGGCGTCGGCATCCGTCACGATCGTCTCAGCCGTGGTCATCAGGTAGCTGCGGTCGTCGAGAAACGGCTCTCCGAATGCCGGATGCTGCACGATCCGCGTCTCGACAGCGTCGGGCGACAGGTTCTCGATCTGGTCCGTGACCGTCAGCGTGTCGCCGGTGACGGCCACGCGTCGCCGCAGCCGCAGCGGCGCCGTGGACAGGGAGGCCTCGAGCTCGCACGAAGCCGGTTCGCGTGCCACGACATCCCACGCTGCGAGGGATGCCTCGCCGTGGTAGCCCTGGCGAGCTCCGTCGTGTTCGCGCTCGGGTCCCGCGTTGGGAACGAGCAGCTGCCACCCGCCGGGGTACCCACGCAGCCATGCCGACATCGAGTCGGTGGCGGATGGCGTGCGCACGAGGCCCGTGGGTGATTCGGCGAGCAGCGGCGTCCCGGTAGCAAGGTCGACGATCTGCACGATGTCCGCCCCGCGCTCGGGCGTGATCGTGGCTGTGAGCGCCTCGGACGAGATCGAGATCGGCATCTGACCCCCGTCAGCCCGGGAAAGCCGGTATCGCGAGGCCGTGGACACCCAGTCCTTCGACGCGGAAGATCGAGCCGGCATCCGCATCCGTCTCACTGTCGATCTCAGCCGCGGCGGACGTGACCCACAATTCGTCGAGCCCGGGTCCGACGAAGGCGCACGAGGTGGTCTGCGCCGTCGGCACGGCCACGGTGCGCAATCGCACGCCGTGTGGTGAGAACTCGTGGACGGCGGATCCCCCGTACACGGCGACCCACAGGTGGCCGCGGGTGTCGACGGCGAGGCCGTCGGGAAGCCCGTCGGGGAACGCATCCGAGTCGACGAGGACGGATGCCTGCGACGTGATCGTGCTCGCCAGGGGGTCGAAGTCGAAGCGCAGGATCTGGCGACCCTGCGTCTCGACGAGGTAGAACACCCGGCCATCGGGGCTCCAGCCCAGACCGTTCGGAAGCGTCAGATTCTGCAGGACGAGCGCCGGCTCCCAGTTCTCGTCGAGGCGCCACAGGCCGCCGAGGCCCTCGGCGAAGCCCATCTCGCAGCTGCCCGCCCAGAAGACTCCGGCGGGGTCGGTCTTCGCGTCGTTCATCCGGATGCCGTCGGGCAGGATGTCGGCGCGCCGGTCGATCCTGCCGGCGGCATCCAGCCCCACGAATCCGCTCGCGACCGCGGCGACGATCCCGCCGTCGGCCCGAGGAGCGACCGCGCCGACCATCTCGGGATACGCCGTGACCCGGGTGGCGCCGGTCGCGTAGTCGGTGACCAGCATCTCGCCCTTGATGATGTCGACCCAGTGGACCGCGCTCGTCTCGGGGTTCCAGATCGGTCCCTCCCCGCACTCTGCCCGCCGCGCCACCGCGACGCTCACCTGCACCGGCATCAGCGCTCCTGTCGCGCAGCGGGATGCCCGTACACCGACTGCTCGAGGCCGCGGATGTAGCCGATCGCGAAGAGCCGGCCGAGCGTCTCATAGCCGGGACGGGTGTTCGGCTCACCGGCGAGCGTCGGAACGTGGTCGGGGCGCATGGGCCCCTCGAACCCGATCTCGAAGTACGCCTCCATGCACGCCGGCATGTCGGTCTGGCCGGCATCGTGGAACGTCTCCTGGAAGTGCTCGACCGTTCCCTTGACGTCGCGGAAGTGCACGAACGGGATGTTCTCGGTGCCGAACTCCCGGATCAGGTCCGGGATCGACGTCGTCCCGTCGATGACCTCGGGCATCAGGGCGAAGTTGCCCTGGCAGAACGTCATGCCATTGCTGGGCGACGGGTGCAGCGACAGCAGCCGCCGGAACGAGGCGACCGAGCTCATGATCCGCGGCAGATTGCGGTCGATCTGCTGGGGCGGGTCATCGGGATGCATCGCCAGCACCACTCCGGCCTCCTCGGCGACCGGCACCACGGCGTTGAGGAAGTACTCGAGCCCCGCCCACATCTGCTCTGGAGTGACCTCGCCCGGCGCGACGAGGGGCTCCTGGGCCTGACCGATCGCTCGGTCGTAGGCGGTGACGTACGCTCCGCCGCGGTCGGCGAGCGCGATGTCGGTGCGGCCCCAGCTCGACAGGGCCATCCAGTTGTAGGCGAGCGTGGGCACACCGAGCCGCCCCATCGCCTTGATCTGGGTGATCACGTTGTCGATCTGCTCGTCGCGTCCGTCGAGCCCCAGTCGGGCCTTGTCGATCGGCGCGGTGTCTTCGAGCGCGACGAGGGTGAACCCGTAGTCGTCGTACGTCTCGATGTTGTGCTTCAGCGCGCGTTGGCTCCACGGCACCTCGTCGCGGTCATCCGCGTTCCAGTCGGGGCCTGCGCCCACCGAGGCGAACATGCGCTGATCCTGCTCGGCTCCGTTGAGCACGCCGACCACGTTGTCGACGCCCGCCTGGCGGATGAGCCGCCACGACGACTCCTCCGGACGCGGTGGCAGGAATTCGCTCAGTGTGATCATTGGTTCGGCCCGCTTCCTCGTTCGATCGATCAGTCTCTGGACGAAAGCGGCGCCGCGAGGCGGGCGAGCAGCCCGCCGTCGACGCGCAGCTCCGACCCTGTGATGAAGCCGGCGGCGTCGCTCGCGAGGAACGAGACGGCTTCGCCGATCTCGTCGGGCCGGGCGACGCGGCCCAGGGCGTGCGCGGTTCCCCAGTTCGCGATGGTCTGCTCGACGCCCTCGACAGTGCCGTCCGACCACTGCGCGGCCGACGCGCGGAGCATGGGTGTGTCGACCGAACCCGGGGCGATCGAGTTGACCCTCACCCCGTGCGCGGCCTCGTCGACCGCCATGGCGCGGCACATCGCATTGAGGGCGCCCTTGCTCGCCGTGTAGGCGACCACGTTGTTCTGGGTCGCGGTCGCCTGCACCGAGGAGATCAGGGTCACCGTGCCCCGGTGCGGCCGGATGTGGGGCAGCGCGGCCCGCGCAGCCAGGAACACCCCGCGCACGTTCACGCCGAACACCTCGTCCCACGTCGAGATCGGGGTGTCGACCGCGTCGCCGTAGCGCTGGATGCCGGCTGCGGTCACGAGGTGGTCCAGTCGCCCGTACTCCTCGATCGCGCGGGTGACGGCATCCGTGCTCGTCTGCTCCTCATCGATCGCGCCGAAGCTGCCCGTCGCCGTGCCGCCGGCATCGCGGATGAGCTCCACGGTCTCGTCGACGTAGTCCTCGGTCAGGCCATGGACGACGACCGCGGCCCCGCGTCTGGCCATCGTCAGAGCGACACCGCGTCCGATGCCCTGGGATCCGCCGGTGACGAGCGCGACCTTGCCCTCGTGAACTCGCTCCGAACCCTCCATGGCCTCCCCTTCCGAATGAACCCGCGCCGTCATCGCACCTCGTTCAGCAGCGGGCGCAGCACCAGATCGGCGAACCGCTCGCCGATGAGGCGCTGCACGTCGGGCCCGGGGTGCAGGTTATCGGGGAGGGGCATCCGGGCGCAGTCGTCGGCGCCGTAGAGGCGAAGGCCGTCGACGTACGAGAGATTCGGATCCGCCGCCGACCGGCGCTCCACGATCTCGGCGAGCGCCGAGCGGATGGCGCCGAGCGAGAGCTTGCCGACGGCGACGTCTGCCTCCGTGCCGCCGGCGACCGACCACTCGTAGGGCCGCGTCGGGTCCTGCACGGTCGGACCTGCTGCCAGCTCGACGGGCGCGCAGTAGATCGGCGACACCACGACGATCGGGGTCGACGGGTGGCCCTCGCGGATCGTGTCGAGGAACCCGTCGACCGCCGGGCGGAACGCGCGCATGCGCATCGCGTCGCCGTTCACGAGGTTGATGCCGATCTTGAGGCTGATGAGGTCTGCGGGTTGATCGCGGATGGTCCGTGCGGTGAACGGGTCGAGCATCGCGCTCCCCGAGAACCCCAGGTTGGTCACCGCGACGCCGGTGTCGAGCGCGGCGACGACCGGCCACGTGCCCGTCGTCGACTCTGCGCGATATCCGTGACTGATCGAACTGCCGTGATGCACCCACCGCACCGCCCCGCGTGCGGCCGGCGGCGCGAGCGGGGCGTCAGCGCGGACCGCGAGGATCTCGACCGCGTCGGTGTACGGCATCCACAGCTCGTACTCGGTCTCGACAGCCCGAAGGTGCGAGAAGCGCACCCGCGTCGACGGCCCCTCCACGACCCGGCCAGACGGGTCTTCGAAGCTGAACAGGTACCGCGTGCCCGCCGGGGCGTCCGCTTCGGCGGCAACGGCGCCATCGACTGTCAGCGCGTAGCGACTGGGCGGAAGGACGGATGCCTCATCCGGCGCCATCCGTCGCGCCGAGACGTCGAGCTCGATCGTCGTCGCCGCCGTGCGGAACGCCAGCCGCACGCCGGCGCTCTCGGCCGAGGTCTGCGCCATGAAGGTGTCGGGCACCTGCACCCGCGCCCATGCCGGCAGCCGGTGCGGCCGCAGCCCGCGCGAGGTCCGCTCGATCTCGACGGCGCCCCGGACCACCAGTCCGTCGAGGTCGACGTCGCGCAGGCCGGCTGCTGTCATGCGCGGTCTACGACACGGCCGTCGGCGTGCACGTCGACGAGCCTGTCGCCCACCCGGAGGCCGCGGAGCACGGCCGACCCGTCGAGCTCGGCGACGCATCCGTCGACCGTGCCGAGGCCGTCGAGACCGGGGGCGGCACCGAACAGCGACTCGATCACGAGGGCGACGTACGCACCCGCCGATGAACAGGCCCAGTCGTTGATGTACGGCAGCTGCGGCGGCGCCTTGCGCGCTCCGCCGTTGACGAGCGGCTGCGCCTCTTCGACGAAGTGGGCCTGCCCGGGGGGTCCCTGGTTCGCCGTGCGCGCGAGTCCCGGCAGCCAGTCGAGCGCGACCTGCGGCTCACCCAGTGCGATGAGGGCGCGAGCCGAATCGGCCGGCCAGGCGGTGTAGGCACCGTTCCACTGGTGGTCGGGCCGCACGCTGTACGAGGCATCCGGATCCCACGGCGACAGGGCGCGCAGCCACTCGGGCGTCTGCAGCTCGCGCCGGAAGAAGTCGACCATCTCGGCGCGGATGCTCTCGTCGAGGTCTTCGGCGATCGTGGTGCCCACGATGTTGAAGTCGTAGCAGTGCCGCACCGGCAGCTTCGACCCATCGGGCTGGCGGGCCGCGAAGTATCCCTCCCCCGACAGGTACAGATCGCGGACTTCGATGACGAGCTCGTCGGCTTCGGCCCGCAGCTCGGCGGCGCCGGCGGCATCACCTCGCATCTCGAGCACGTCCGCCGTCATGCGCAGGTTCCACACGTTGGCCGCGTTGAAGCTCGCCACCTCGTGCGTGTACGAGCTGACGCACTCGAGCAGGTTCTCGATCTCGCCGTAGTCCGCGAGCGGCGATGATCGGCGAAGGCCATGCCAGGCCCGCGCCCAGAAGCGCAGGTGGTCCAGCACGGTGCGGCCGTCATCCGCCTGCTCATCGAGGAAGCCGACATCGCCCGTGAACCGGACGTAGTCACGCACGAGCCGGGTCATGGCGTAGTCGTTGACCGAATACCACTGCCCGATCGGACCGCCGGTGAGCGACGACGTGCCGTAGAGGGTATGGGTGTCGTTCACCACCCAGTGGAGAAGCTGTCGGCGCATCTCTGCGGGATCGAGCAGCGCGTGCATGACAGAGCTCAGGCTGTAGTCCCAGATGAAGGTCGTCGTGCCCCAGTAGTTGGGCATCAGCGTGTCGTAGCTGCGCCCGAGCACGTTGCCCGCGTAGTCGCGGCGCATGTAGATGACGCCGAGGATGCCCCACCAGTAGAGACGGCGCACCGCCTCGGACGACGTCTCGAGCATGGGCAGGTGCCCGGAGTATTCGCCGTTGCCCGGAGTCACCGCAGCCTCGAGCTGCGCGTTCCAGTACTGCTCGGATGCCGCGACCGCCGCCTCGACATCGCCGGCGACCGCGTCGAACACCGCGAAGGCCTCGTCGCGGCTCGTGCCGACCGCGTTCACGTAGCCGAAGCGCGCCTCGGCACCGGCGGCGACGTCGAGCACCACCGTCACGTCACCGCCGCGGCCCATTCCGCCGACACCGACCGAGAAGGCCTCGGATGTCGGCGCGACGCCGCTGAGGCGCGCAGTCGCCGGCATGTCGACGCCTTGCACGCTCCATGCCGACGCGGCGGCATCGACGAACACGATGCGATCGCCGTCGACGGATGCCTCGTTCCTCGCGTCAGGCGAATAGGCCGCATTCCACGCCTCCGAGCCCGCGACCACACGCGCCGCCAGCGAGAGCATGACCTCCACTGAGCGGGCCTCACTGCCGGTGTTGCGCACCCGGACGTCGATCGCGACCGCCGTCGTGCCGGGCACGGCCACTGTGACCGTCTCGACCTCGAGTCCGGGGAGCGTCGCGCGCCGCACGACGCGGTCGGGTCGCCACTCGTGGGTGACCGGAACGCCGTATGACTTGAAGATGCGGCCGTCGACGAACGCCACGGCGGTGGTGGCCAAGCCCTGCGACACGGGAGGGAACTGGACGGCGCTCACCGAGGTCAGGTCGTGATCGACGCGGACTGTGCCGAGGTGGTTGGTGAGTCCCGGCGGCGCGATCATGTCGTCGTAGTGGTGCGTGACGGGGTCGGCGGCCAGATCGGCGACCGTCGGGATGGGGGATGTCTGCAGCAGGATGATCCGCTCCTAGTACTGTCCGAGGGCGAGCCCGCGGGAGAAGAACCTCTGGGTGAACAGGAACAGGATGACCGTCGGCAGCGAGACGAGCACGGCAGCGGCGAGCACGGTCGAGATCTGCGCACCGCCGTACGTGCTCTGCATCCCGGCGAGCGTCGTCACGATCGGCCGCACGTCGTCGGACTGCGTGAGGGTCAGACCGAGGAGCAGGTCGTTCCAGATGAATGTCGCCTGCAGGATGAAGATGGCCACGAGTGCGCTCGAGGCGAGCGGCACGTAGATCCGCGAGAAGATGCGCCAGGTGCTCGCGCCGTCGATCACGGCGGCCTCGAACACGTTGTGCGCGACGCCGGTGAAGAAGTTGCGCATCACGAACGCCGAGAACGGGATCGAGATCGCCGTGTACACGATGATCATGCCGAGGTGGGTGTCGTACAGGCCGACGCGTGAGTACGCATCGAACAGCGGCAGCAGGATCATCTGCAGCGGGAAGACGGTACCTCCGAAGATGACGACGAACCAGAGGAATCCGCGCTTGAGACGCAGCGCGACGATCGCGAAGCCCGCGGCCGCGCCGACGAGCACGGCGACGATCGGTGAGACCAGCGCGTACAGGAGCGTGGCGGCGATGCTGTCGCTGAGGCCTGACAGCTGCAAGGCCTCGGCCATGTTCGAGAACAGGGCGAAGTCTCCCGACGGGATCCACGCCTCCTTCGAGGTGAAGGTCAGCGGCGACTTGCTCGCGTTGACCAGCAGCAGGTAGACGGGCAGCAGCCAGAACAGGCCCAGGATGACGAGCGTGGTGGTGCGAAGGATTCTCGACATGGTCACATCTCGTGCTTCTGGGAGAGCTGCTGACGGAGGTAGAGGATCGAGGCGATCAGCGTGACGACCGACAGGAAGACGGCGATGGCCGAGCCGAGCCCGTAGTCGCTGTTCACGAACGTCTCGCGGTACATCGTGAGAGCGAGGGTCTCGGACGCACGTCCCGGGCCGCCCTTCGTCATCGACAGGACGATGTCGAACGTCTTCAGGCTGGCGACGATGGACAGACCCACCACGACAGCGGTCAGCGGGCGCAGCATCGGCCAGAGGATGCTGCCGAAGAGCCGGAAGCCGGTGGCGCCGTCGACGCGCGCGGCCTCGAGCGGCTCCTTGGGAATCGACTGCAGGCCGATCGTGAACAGGAGCGCGTTCACGCCGACACCCTGCCACGACGACGCGAGGATCATGACCACCGTGTTGAGCGGAGCATCCACCAGCCAGCGAGGCGGGTCGGTGATGCCGAACACGGCGAGCGCCTGGTCGAGGGCCCCGTTGGCGGAAAGGATGAACGACCAGATGACGCCGACGCCGATGCCCGAGATCGCGTACGGGATGAGGAACGGCAGTCGCAGCCAGATGCCGCCCGGCAGGTTCCAGGTGAGCAGCGCCAGCGCGAGGCCGACGCCGACCGGGATCAGCAGAGTGCCGGCCACCCAGAGCAAGGTGTTCATCAGCGACCCGACGAACGACGGGTCGGTGAACATCTCGACGTAGTTGTCGAGGCCGACCCAGTCGGGGTCGCCGAGGCCGTTGTACTCGGTGAAGCTGAGGAACGTGGTCCACAGCAGCGGAAGGTAGAGGAGGACGGCTACCAGGAGCACGCCCGGGGCGATGAAGCCCCGGGCCGATGCCTGATAGGGAGTCTTCCGGCGCCGCCGGCCCGGGCGATGGGGGGTCTCGGTGAGGCCCTCCATCGCCCGCTCTCCGGCGGGCGTCTGTACGACAGCCATCCGGATTACTTCTGGTCGGCCCAGTACTTGTCCGCCTCGGCCTGGATGGCCTCCAGGAACGGCATCGGGTCGCCGGGGTTGGCGTTGAAGGCGCCGAACTGCTCGAGCGCGACCGTGAGGACAGGCGTGGGCGTGGCCTCGAAGTAGCGCGTGAACAGGGTGTGCTGTCCGTCGGCGACCGTGGTGCCGAGGTCGGAGAGCATGGGGTCCTTGACCGTGGCCTTCGGGTTGAAGGCCACGTCGCCGCGAGCGTCGTTCCATGCGGTCTGCGCGTCGGGCGACATCCACCACTCGGAGTAGGCCAGGCCGAGGTCCTTCTGCTTCGAGTTCTCGGCGACGCAGATCGGGCCCGACTCGACGGCGACCGGGGTCGTCCCGAGGTCGGCGTTGACGGCGGGGATGACGAACATGTCGTAGTCCTCACCCGAGACCATGCCGGCGCCGTCGAGCGAGCCGTTGAAGAACGAGCCGAAGTTGATCATCGCGAAGTCGCCCTGCTTCAGGCCCACGGCGGGGTCGACCGTGCTGCCGGCGTCGCTGAACCACCCCTTCTTCTGCTCATCGAGCCAGATGTTCATGATGTCGACGATTTCGGGATCGGTGTACTTCACGTCGCCCGTCGACAGGCCCTTGTAGAGCTCGGGGTCCGTGCCCGCGACCAGCTGCTGGAACCACTGGAAGGTGAACAGGATGCTGGTCTGGTAGTACGGCGTGATGCCGGCGTCCTTGAGCTTGGCCGCCGCGGCGTCCAGCTCCTCCCACGTGGTCGGCACGTCGATGCCCTGCTCTTCGAAGATCTTCTTGTTGTAGTACATGACCCAGTAGGCGATGTTCATGGGCACGCAGTACTGCTTGCCGTCGAACGTGTACTCGCTGCGAAGGTCCTCAGTCGCCCAGCCCTCGTCGATGGCCTTCGTCCAGAGATCCGTGGTCTCGGCGACGAGGTTCTCGTCGACGAGCTGCTTGAGGGAGTCACCCGTGTGCCACGTGAACAGCCCGGGGCTCTTCTGCGTGCGGAACGACTGCTTGATGAACGCGTCGTACTGCGCGGCATCCGAGTAGCCGGTCGTGTTCAGCGTGATGTCGACGGCGTCTCCGCTCGTGGCGTTCAGCTCGTCGAAGTCCGGCTCCCATGCCGCCTTGTCGGTGTAGAAATCGAGCTTGCCGGTCGTCTCGCCGGTGTCTGCGCCGTTGTCTCCGCCGCCGCCCGAGCAGCCGGCCAGCAGCAGCGTGGCTGCGGTAAGCGCGGCGATGCCGGCTCCGACGATGCGTCGTGACTTCACTGGAACTCCCTTGTCCTGTTTGGTATCGTTACCAATCGCTCCGCTAAATTATCAACTCTCCTGAGATGATGCAAGGCATTGCGATCGAGTGCGGCGGATGCCGCCGTGCTGTGGTGATCTCGATGTTCAGTTGTGGGTCGTGTGCGGCGGCTGTTCGCGCCGCCGCCAGGCATCGCGATTCAGCTGTCGCTGCTGCGGGTCCCGCGGACGTACGCCTTCACCGTCGCGAAGCGGTCGCTTCGCGAGTTCGGTGAACGGCGGATGACGTAGGGCCCGACGGCCGCGGGGACGATGAACGTCTCCGCGTAGTGGAGCGTGTACGGCGGGAAGGCGCCGGTCGGGCTCACCACCTCGACCTCGTCGCCTTCGACCAGGTTCAGCACGTTGACCGTGCCTTCGGTGTCGTGCGCGGCCTCCTGCTCGAACCAGTGCCTGCGCACCTCGATGAATTCGAGCTCGTGCAGGCCGGTGCGCTCCTCGACGAGGCCCGGCTCGCGGCGGAGCTCCTCGACCTGGCCGACCAGGTTGCGCTCCACCCACTCGGTGTCGCGCTCCCACTGGATGTTCTGCTCGCCGTGGTCGATGTGCACCGGCCGGGGCACGCCGTCGAGGCCGACACGCCCCCAGTCCCAGAGCTTGAACGTGAAGATGAAGGGCGTCGCCGAGATCTCGAGCACCATCGAATTCGCGCCCGAGCAGTGCACCGTGCCCGCCGGAATGGCGAAGTGGTCGTGCTTGCGCGCCGGGAAGACGTTGACGTACTTCTCCGCGTCGAAGGGATGCTCGCCGTCGGTCGCCGCGCGCAGGTCTGCGATCATCGCAGCCTGATCGATACCGGTCTTCAGCCCGAGGTACACGACGGCGTCGTCGTCGGCGTCGAGCATGTAATAGCTCTCGTCCTGGGTGTACGCCATGCCGAACGTGTCGCGGATGTACTCCGTGAGCGGATGCACCTGCAGCGACAGATTGCCGCCGCCCATCGTGTCGAGGAAGTCGAAGCGGATGGGGAACTCCGCGCCGAAACGGGCGAACGTGCGCTCGCCGAGCAGCTCGCGCGGCCGGCTGAGCACGAGATCCATCGCCGGGATCTCGACGACGCGGCCGCCTGCCTCGAGCAGCAGCGAGTTCTCCTCGGGCACGCAGTCGAAGCACCACGCGTAGTTGTGCGCGGCCGGATCGAGATCGAGCTGGCTCTTCATCCACTGACCGCCCCAGACTCCGGGGTCGAAGAAGGGAACCACCCGGAATGGGGCCGCGGTGGCATTCGCAAGCGCGTGGCGCAGGTCGCCGCCGAGCACGGCGCCCGCGTCGTCGAGGGCTGCGTTGCCGTCGACGAGCAGGTCGATGCGGTCGAACAGCGTCCGCTTGTGACGGTCAGCCGTACGCCACTCGACGAAGAAGCCGCGCTTGTACTTGCGCAGGACGTCCTCGTCGCCGTTGCCGGCTCGCCAGTTCGTCGCACCCGCTCGCAACCGCTGCTGGATCTCCCAGCGGGCCAGATCCACGAGAACGAGGGCGTCCGCAGCGCGGTCGGCCGCCAGATCGGCGCCCCATCCGACGAGCACCATCGGCCCCGTGCGGTCCGTCACGCGACGCTGAAGCTCGGCGAGGCGCTCGCCGTCGTAGAACTCGTCGATCGTGAAATGGCTCATGACCCCGAAGACCCGGTCATCGGTGAGATTGCGCCCGATCAGCGCATCGATCACGTCGATGTCGGCCGCGGCGGCATCCTCGACATCGATGACCTCTGCCTCCGGCAGCACCGAGCGAAGGCGGTTCGCCAGTGCCGCCACATCTGCGCCCGGGTACACGTCGACGGCGATGAGGGGATGGCCGGTACCGTTCGCGGCGATCTGCATCGCGGTGGTCCAGGCCGCATCTCCGACGAGCACCTCGCTGCCGGCAGGCAGGGGCACGGTCGGCAGCTTCACATAGCTGCTGCGATCGTCGAGCATGTAGTCCTCGAGCGGGATGCCGGTCGGGTCAACGGTCGTCATGGCCGTCCTTTGCTGTCGAAGTCGTCGGCGAGTGCTGCCAGTCCGCGAAGGACCGAGGTTGCGGGATCGTCGGGTGTGACGAGTGGGGGGCGGAACGAGGATGACCAGAGGTCGGCGTGCACCTGCTGCTCGAGCGATGGCAGGATCACGTCGGCGGAGCGCATCACCCCGCCGGTGACGACCACGACGTCGGGGTCGAATGCGTGGCACTGGGTCACGATCACTGCGGACCAGACGCGAAGATAGCGCTCCAGGATCGCCGCGGACTCGGATTCGTGGCGGGTCTCGACGAGATCACGGATGCCGATGGCCGACCGACCCGCGAGGCGCGCGGCGAGCTCGGGCCCCAGCGCGAGCCGGCCGGACGCGGCATCCGACGCGAAAGCCCACGTGCTCGCGAGCGCCTCGGCGCAGCCGACGTTGCCACAGGGGCAGCGCGGTCCGTAGAGGTCGAGCGTGATGTGTCCACCGAGGATCGCACCGTGGCCCCGACGTCCGCGGATCATCCGGCCGTCGACGATCGCCGCAGTGCCGATACCGGTGCCGAGCACCACGAGCAGCGCGTCGCGCGATCCGCGCGCACTGCCGTCGGCGATCTCGCCGATGAGGGCGGCGCGCGCATCGTTCTCGACGACCGCGGGCGAACCGAGGCGAGACTCCGACCACGCTGAGAGATCGAGGTCGTGCAGCTCGCGGTACTTCCCGTGGGCGGCGAGCAGCTTGGATCCGTCGGGGTCGACGACGCCCGGCACCGCAATGCCGACAGCGGCGGGTCGGTCGCCGTCGAGAAGCGCCTTCACGCGCAGTGCGACGTCGTCGAGACCGACATGGCCGTCCACGGTCGCGAACTCATCGCCTGCGACAAGGCGGCCCGACTCGAACACGCCGAGCTTGACGGCGGTACCCCCGAGGTCGATCGCGATCGTTCGCACGGTCGTCCTCCTCGTCAATGTCGCCGCTTTGATTGGTAACGTTACCTTAGTGACGGAGGTGCCGATGGCGCAAGTGCGCGGTCGATGTCAGCCCGACGGAGGCGGCGCCAGCCGCACCGGCATCTCCACGACGCGCGGCGGCACCTGGCTGCGGTCGCCGGTCCCCAGCCGTGAGAGCAGCAGCCGGGCCGCCTCGCGGCCCAGTTCGCGAGGATCATGGTCGACGACGGTGACCGGCACGGGCATGAGCTCGGCGAGTTCGAAGTCGTCGAAGCTCACCAGCGCCGGCAGATCCGCTGCACGCACACCCAGGCGCAGGCGGCGGGCGATCTCGTGCAGCGCTCCGACGCTGTTGCGGTTGTTCGCGCTGAAGATCGCTGTCGGTGGCCGCTCGAGATCGAGCAGACGTCGCGTCGCATCGCTCGCCGAGCCGCCGTCCTGGTGCTCGCGGAACACCAGATCGGCGTCGACGTCGATGCCGCGCTCCCCCAGCGCCCGCATGTACCCCTCGAAGCGGCGGCCGCCGGTGAACGCGGAGCTGACGTTGCCGAGATAGCCGATACGGGTGTGCCCGGCATCCAGCAGCGCACGCGTACCGCTGTAGGCGCCTCCCACGTCGTCGAGCAGCACGACGTCCACGTCCAGGCCGTAGATCCGGCGGGACGCGAGGACGAGTGGCACATCGACCAGACGCTCCGGGCGGAGGTGATCCGAGGGCCCGCCGGACGGCACGAGCACAAGGCCCTCCACTTGCCGCCCCATGAAATCCGCGACGAGCTGGCGCTCGCGTGCGGCGTCACCGCCGGTGTTGCCGAGCACGATGCGTCGCCCGGTCTCGGCCACGGCCTCTTCGACACCCAGCGCGAAATTGCCGTAGTAGGGGTTGCCGAGGTTCGTGATGGCGACGCCGATGAGGCCGCTCGCCTGGCCGGGGCGCAGGCTCCGTGCGTTCTCGTTGCGGTGGTAGCCGAGTTCGACCACCGCCGCGAGCACACGCTCCTGAAGGTCGGGCCGCACGTTGGCGCCCCCGGCGAGGGTGCGCGACACCGTCATCGGGCTGACCCCGGCGTGCTGGGCGACCTCTTTCACGGTCGGCTGCTTGCCGGGATGGCTGACACCGGCCATAGGTTTCCTCTCGCATCGGCGGCGAACTCACGGTATACCGCGGCGGGCGCGAGTTGCCGAATAGAACTCCCGAGCGGGGGTTGGCAACGGTCGAGACCGCTGCTACGCTCCCCATCCTGATAACGTTAACAAGAACGGATGCCGATCGCACTCGTTCCGTGACCGGCGATGGAGCCGGGGAGGAGCACAACCAGCATGCCTCAGCGAACTCGAGCCCGATCCGCACGGATCGCTCTCACCTCGGCCGTCGGAGCACTCGCTCTTGTCGCGTCATCCGTGCCGCTGTCCGCAACGGCAGCGCCACCCTCTCTCGGCGCTGCGAAGTCGTGCGTCGAGGTCTCCGCGGCCGTCGATGCCGAGCTGACCGACCGCTTCGGCGACTACGGCGACACCGCCGGCAGATGGACGGGCGCGGACTCGGCATACAGCGTCGAGCTGCCCGACGGCCGGATCGCATGGATCTACTCCGACACGTTCCTCGGTGAGGTGAACGAGACCCACGGGCGTCCGCTCGACTCGCCGTTCATCCACAATTCCATCAACATCGACGACGACGGCGCGATCACGACGGTCACCGGCGGCACGCCGCAGGCCCCGGAGTCGCTCGTCAAGGTCGCCGGCGGCAATGAGGCCGAGGACTGGTACTGGTTCGGCGACGCCACCGTTCACGGCGACGAGCTGCAGGTGATGCTCGTCGAGTTCATCAAGACCGGCTCCGGCATCTTCGACTTCGCGTTCAAGGGCAACGCCGTCGCGACGTTCGACGCCTCGTCGCTCGAACTCCTCGCGGTCTCCCCCGTCGCCACCGACGGCATCAACTGGGGCTCGGCGATCTACGAAGACCAGGGGTACACCTACATCTACGGAGTGGAGGACCTCGGCGCGCAGAAGTTCGCGCACCTCGCCAGGGTCGCAGGCGGCGACCTTGCGAACGGCACCTGGGAGTACCTCGGCGATGCCGGCTGGTCGACCGATCCGGCGGCCACCGAGCGGATCCTCGAAGGAGTGTCGAACGAGTTCAGCGTGAGCAGGTTCCAAGGCCGGTACACCCTCGTCACCGGCGATTCCACCGAGATCCTGAGCTCGAAGATCGTCATGTACCGCAGCGACAGCCTCGAGGGTCCGTGGACCGGCAAGACGGTGCTCTACTCGACCCCCGAGACGGGCGGGAACGTCTTCACCTACAACGCCAAAGCCCACCCGGAGCTCGGCAACGGCCACACCCTGCTCATCACGTACAACGTGAACAGCTTCGACACCAACGACCTCTACACCGAGGTCGACAACTATCGCCCGCGGTACGTGAACGTCGACACGAAGGTCAACAACGGCAGCAACTGCCGGTGATCTTTGAAGGCGGGCGGATGCCGCCGGTCGATCGACCGGCGGCATCCGCCTTCTCATCGCCCGCGCGATCCACCCCCAGGAAGGTTTCTCGATGAACCCACGACCCAGTCCTCTCGTGGCTTCGGTCCGCGATCTCGGTGTGCAGTTCGGCGACAACGATCTCGACATCACCGGGCAGGACGCCGTCACGTCGGTGGTGCTTCCCGGGGGCGAGACGTTCTGGATCTTCGGAGACACCGTGGAGGGGCCCTTCGACACGATCCGCGGCTTCGAGCTGAGCGAGGTGCTGTCGAATACGGGAGCGATCGTGCCGCTGCACGACATCTCGGACGGTGTGAAGACCTTCCGCTACGTGAGCGAGCCGAGCGGCACCCGAGCGCGCCAGCTGATCGGCTTCGTCCCGCCGGAGCATAAGTCCACGCAGCGACTGTGGGCGATCCACGGCGTCCACACCAACGGCAGTCTCTACCTCTACTACCACCGCATCACGATGGACCCCACGCTCGACGTCTTCGAGACCTTCACCCTCGACGGCATGGGGATCGCACGCGCCGACGACGATGACGACTACCGGTTCAAGCGACTCACCGCACCCGACGGCACGTACGAGTGGTGGAAGGGCGACCAGCCCGGCTTCGGGGTGTGGGTGCAGCCGCTCGGCGACCACCTGTACCTGTGGGGGTCCATCCAGCCGGAGTCGAAATCGGCCGGTGACATGTACCTGGCGCGGGTGCCGACCGATCAGATCGAAGACCTGACTGCCTACGAGTATCTGGTGCAGGCGCCGACGCCGGCTGAGCCCGACACACCGGTGCGGTGGTCGAGCACATTCACCCCGACCGCCTGCCTGTTCTCCGACGTCCCCAACGAGATGTCGTCGTCGTGGAACGCGCACCTCGGCTGCTTCATCTCGCTGACGACATTTCGGCGTGACAACATGCTCGTGATCCGCACGGCGCCCGAGTTGACCGGGCCGTGGAGCGACCCCGAGGTGGTGTACCGCCCGGAGCGGACCTCCGACGAGGCCCTCTTCAACGCCGGCAAGGAGCATCCGGAGTTCGCTCGCGAGGGGGGCAGGGTCATTTACATGACCTTCATCGACTCGACGGTCTACAAGCCACACCTCATCGAGATCACACTGTCGTAGGAAGCGGTGCGGCTCGAACGGCATCCAAGAGTCGGATACGCGTCGATCATCCGCTCACGCGCCGCGTTCGCGTGTCGGATCGCCGAACCCATCGCGCCCGCAGGTCCGACCGGCGACGCCTGATGGGTGTCACCCACGAGCGCCAGCCTGACACCCTGCTCGATCGCGAGCTCGGTGAGGACGTTCGCCGTCTGCAAGTCGACCATGCCGGCTTCGTCGACGAGGATCCGATCGCGAGAACGCAACCGGTACTGGTTGGTCCGCCGTATACGATGCCCGTGCTGGGATCGACTTCTCCCACTCGAGCCTCGTCCACACCTTCGCGCCGGCCTTGTCGGTGGCCCATCGGTAGCCGTGGTCCAGGAGAAGAGCATGAATACTGGATGTCGCGGCCCCGACCTCGCGAGACGCCAGCGATGCCGCCATTCGCGTCGGAGCAACGACGAGCATCCGCCGCCATTGCGATGCGAACGCCGGCTCACCGGACACGACCCGATCACTGGAGACGATCGCGGCCCTCGCGGAATTACGCGGGCTTTCGAGCGTGCACCGACGTCGAGCAATGTCCGAAAACAGCCAGCCGCGACTGGAATGCGGGCAAGAGCCCGTTCTGCGTGGTCTGACCTCCAAAGGAAACCCTGATCAGAAGCGAAGACAACTGTGCCCCTGGAGGGACTCGAACCCCCAACCCTCTCCTTAGGACGGAGCTGCTCTTCCATTGAGCTACAGAGGCTGACGGCATCCAGTCTAGGCGGCGCACCCGCACGCTCCCGCCAGACGAGCTACTCCTCGCGCACCTGCACGACGACCTTACCCAGCGCCCGGCCCTCGCCGTGGTGCGTGAGGGCCTCGCGGATCTCCTCGAGCCGAAAGACGCGGTCGATCCGCACCTGCACCTCCCCCGCGACGATCCGCTCGGTGAGCGGGCCGAAGTGCGAAGGCCCCTCTCGCACGAACAGGATCCCCAACCGGGTCCCGGTCAGCGCCCCGAGAACCTGCCCGATTGTCAGCAGGCGCAGCATCGTGCGCACCGTGCCGCCCACCATGAAGTACCGCCCACCGCGCGCCAGCGCGCGACGGAGCGCGAACACCGATCGGTGCGCGACGAGGTCGATCACAAGCTCATACGGGCCGGTGCGGGTGAAGTCCTGCATGCGATAGTCGATGACCTCGTCGGCGTCGAGCTCGCGCAGAAAGTCCAGCTTCGAGGCGTTGTCGACGGCGGTCACGTGCAGGCCGGCCGCCTTCGCGAGCTGGATCGCGAATGACCCGGCACCGCCGCCGGCGCCGTTCAGCAGCATCCGCTCCCCCGGCCGCGCTCGAGCGACTGCCTGCAGCGCGATCGCGCCGGACTGCGGAATCGTCGATGCCTCGACGAAGGTGAGCTCCGGCGGCTTGAGCGCGAGCGCGGAGGCGGGGGCGACGGCATACTCGGCGAAGCCGCCCATGAGCTGCAGGTTGTCGCCGTAGACCTCGTCGCCGACGCGGAACGCCGAGACGTCGGGCGCCACGGCGACGACGCGGCCGGCGATGTCGGATCCGAGCACGTGCCGCCGCGGCGTGAAGAGCCCGCCGAGGCGGGCGTACGCGGGGCTGCCGTGCAGCCCCTCCCAGTCGCTCAGGTTGACCGACGTCGCGACGACCTCGATGAGTACCTGACCCGGCCTCGGCGTGGGCACCGGGATCTGGGCGATCCGCACCTGGGACGGCGGTCCGTACGCGTCATAGACAGCGGCTCTCACACCTCCGAGTCTGTCTCAGACGACGGGCGGCGGCATCCGTCACCTACGCCGAATCCGAACCTCCGTCTGCACGCTCGGCCGCCTCTCGCGCCTCGCGGGCCTCGCGCCGCGTCTGCGGCACACCGCCCGCCCCGACCACGGCGAGCTCCTCCGTGCGCGATGTGCCCGGCTCGATGAGGGCGCCCATCTCGTTGGCAGCGCGCTGCGCCTCGAGCTGGGCCCGATCGTCGGCGGCCTCCTGCAGCGCCGACTTGGCGCGCAGCGGCGGCGTGCGGAAGAACAGCGACAGCACGAACGCGACGAGCACGACCCACATCGCCACCCAGTACACTGTCACGGCCGAGGCGTTGAAGGCCACGAGCATCGGCTTGCTGAGCCGCGGGTCGGCGCCGAGCAGGAACGACGTGTCGTCGATCGCCGATTCGTTGTTCGCCGCGTCGCTCTTGCCACCCGCGAAGGTGTCTTGCAGGGCCGGAACGACGGATGCCACGAACGCGGCCCTCTCGCCGGAGTTGGAGAAGTCGAGGGTGACCGTGCCGTCGTCGGCGACGCGGGCGACGGGGATCTTCTCCTGGATCTTCGCCGTCGCCTCCTTCTGGGCCTGCGTCACGGCCTGGGCGGTCACGGCCTCCTGCGCCTCGGGCGGGACGGTGCCGGCGGCGACCTGATCGGCGACGGCCTGGGTCGCGGCATCCGTCGCCTTCGTCAGTCCCGCCTGAATCTGAGCCGTCGTCGCATCGGTCAGCTTGCCCACGATCGGCGTGTAGATCTGCGACATGATCGCGGCGTTCGAGGAGTCGTTCGCGACGGCGGGGTCGAGCGCCGCGTCGAGGGCCGAGGTGAGCGTCGCCTCGTCGGCGAACGACGTCTGGATGTTCGCGGGCATGACGGCGAACATGAGCGAGAGGAGCACGGCGGTGCCGAGGGTTCCGCCGATCTGGCGGAAGAACGTCGACGCGCTCGTGGCGACGCCCATGTCGCGCAGGCCCACGGAGTTCTGGCTCGCGATCGTGAGGGTCTGCATGAGCTGCCCGAGGCCGAGTCCGAGCAGGAGCATGGCGCCGGCCATGAACCAGTACGACCCGTCGTACTGCAGGTGCGTGAGCCACCAGAACGCCACCGTCATGAGGGCGGTGCCGAGGATCGGGAACATGCGGTAGCGCCCGGTGCGCGCGATGATCTGGCCGCTGCCGATCGAGGCGATCATGAGCCCGAGGATCATCGGGAGCATCTGCAGGCCGCTCTCGGTCGGCGTCGACCCGAGCACGAGCTGCAGATAGAGCGGGATCGTGAGCATCGCGCCGAACATGCCGAAGCCGACGAAGACACCGATGACGGTCGCCATCGAGAACGTCGGCGAGCGGAAGAGCTTGAGCGGGATGAGCGCGTCGTCTTTCATCACGACCTCGGTGATGAGGAACGCGATGATGCCGACGACGCCGATCACGTAGCAGAGGATCGAGATGGGCGAGCCCCAGCCCCACGTGCGGCCCTGCTCGGCGACGAGGAGGAGCGGCACGAGCGCCATGATCACGAACGCCGCGCCGAACCAGTCGATGCGCACGGAATGGCGCGGATGCTTCGGAATGTGCAGGAACCGCAGCACGATGCCGAGCGCGACCAGGCCGATCGGCACGTTGATGAGGAAGACCCAGCGCCACCCCGCGATGCCGAGGATCTCGTCGGCGCCCGCGAAGAGACCGCCGATGAGCGGCCCGAGGAGGCTCGAGATGCCGAACACCGCGAGGAAGTAGCCCTGATACTTCGCGCGCTCGCGCGGCGCGAGGATGTCGCCCATGATCGCGAGGGGCATCGACATGAGGCCGCCGGCGCCGAGGCCCTGCACGGCACGGAAGGCCGCGAGCTCGAGCATCGAGGTCGAGAACGACGCGAGGATCGAGCCGATGATGAAGACGACGATCGCGAAGATGAACAGCGGCCGCCGCCCGAAGATGTCGGAGAGCTTGCCGTAGATCGGCGTCGAGATCGTCGACGTGATGAGGTACGCCGTCGTGACCCACGCCTGTTGACTGAGGCCGTGCAGGTCGTCGCCGATGGTGCGGATGGCGGTGCCGACGATCGTCTGGTCGAGCGCCGAGAGGAACATGCCCGCCATGAGCCCGAAGATGACGAACAGGATCATCCGGTGCGTCATGACCGGATCGGTGCGCGGGGCGGCAGCGGTGCGCGAGGCGGCGACGTCCGACATGTGATCTCCCGAAGGTGGCTGGATGGCTCGGCGACTCCGGCGTCGTCAGTCTCGGCTCATCGTAAACCCGCTGATCGCGTGGGGTATGCGGTTTGATGCGCAGGATGCCCGGGGCCGGCGTGGCCTCGGACTGGTCGGCCGTTGCGCGGCGCTGTGTGATGCCACTCCCTGAGGCCGTGCCGCCTGTCACCGGAAGTCCCGGGACTGGTGCTGCACCCCGACGCGCAGGTCTTCGAACCTGTCGGCGAGGAGGTTCGTCACCCCCTCGGGCGAGCGCTCCAGCATCCCCCGCACGATGAGCGCGGGCGAGTCGCGCACGACGCGGCGGTAGCGGTTCCACACCCCGACGGAGCAGATGATGTTGACGAGTCCGTGCTCGTCTTCGAGGTTGATGAAGGTGACTCCGGATGCCGTGGCCGGCCGCTGCCGGTGGGTCACGAGCCCCGCGACCTCGACGCGTCGCCCCGACTCGTGCGAGCGCAGCTCGCTCGAGGTGAGCACTCCCCGGGCATCGAGCCCCGACCGGTAATGCGTCATCGGGTGGTCGTCGGTCGACACCCCCGTCGCCCAGAGGTCGGCGGCGAGCCTCTCGTAGCTCGTGGGGTCGGCGAAGAGCGGCGGCTGCACGGCGACGAGCGAGTCGGGAAGGTACTCGGCCCGGTCTTCGGCGGCGGACCCGGCGAGCCAGATCGCCTCGCGCCGCGTGAGGCCGAGGCAGTCGAAGGCCCCCGCCGTCGCGAGCGACTCGATCTGGGCGGCCGTGACCCCGGTGCGGCGCACGAGGTCGCGGAGGTCGCGGTAGTCGCCGCCGCTCTCGCGCTCGGCGACGATGCGCTCGGCGACGGCCGAGCCGATGCCCTTGACCGCGGCGAGGCCCAGCCGCACGGCGAAGGCGCCGTCGCGGCGGTGCGCCGCGTACTCGTCGGGGGCGGAAGGATCAAAGTCGCCGACGGGCGGCTGATGACGGTCGCGGCAGGCATCGAGGCCCGTCGGGGCGAGGTGGGGGTGCTCGGGGGTTGTCGGGCCGGGGGCGCTCGGCGCGGGGCCCGTCGGTGCGTGGCTTGCCGACCCCGGGCCCGCCGCCCCGCGGCCGGAGCCCTCGGCGAGGGGTTCGAGGGTCGCCTCGGCCCGCGAGCGCAGCAGATCGGGGCGCCGCACGTCGACGCCGTGGCGCCGCGCATCGGCGGTGAGGGTCGCGGGCGAGTAGAAGCCCATGGGCTGAGCGCGCAGCAGCCCCGCGAGGAGGGCGCCCGGGTAGTGCAGCTTGATCCACGAGCTCGCGTAGACGAGCAGCCCGAACGACAGCGAGTGCGACTCGGCGAAGCCGAAGTTCGCGAAGGCCTGGATCTTGGCGTAGATGTCGTCGGCGACCTGACCGACGAGGCCGTTGCGCGCCATCCCCTCGTAGAGCTTCGTGCGCAGCGAATCGATGCGCTCCACCCCGCGCTTGGACCCCATCGCGCGCCGCAGCAGATCGGCGTCTTCGCCGCTCACCCCGCCGACGGCGACCGCCATCTGCATGAGCTGCTCCTGGAACACCGGGATGCCGAGCGTGCGCTCGAGCACGGGCACGAGGTTGGGGTGGGCATACGTCACGGGCTCGCGCCCGAGCTTGCGCCGCACGAACGGGTGCACTGCACCGCCCTGGATGGGGCCGGGCCGGATGAGCGCGATCTGCACGACGAGGTCGTAGAACCGGCGCGGCTGCAGCCGCGGCAGGAGTCCCATCTGCGCCCGCGACTCGACCTGGAAGACCCCGATCGAATCGGCGCGGCACAGCATGTCGTAGACCGCCTTCTCCTCTTTGGGGATCGTCGCAAGCTCCCACTCCTCCCCCGTCGAGTCGCGGATCATGTCGAAGCAGTACTGCAGCGCGGCGAGCATGCCGAGCCCCAGCAGGTCGAACTTGACGAGGCCCATCCAGGCCGCGTCATCCTTGTCCCACTGGATGACCGTGCGATTCTCCATGCGCGCGTGCTCGATGGGCACGACCTCGCCGACCGGCCGATCGGTCAGCACCATCCCCCCGGAGTGGATGCCGAGATGCCGCGGCGCCTTCAGCAGCTCGGTCGCGTATTCGATGACCTGATCGGGGATGTCGTGATCGGCGCCGGTCTCGAGCATCGCGCCCCAGCGCTCGACCTGTTTGGACCAGGCATCCTGCTGACCGGGCGAATGCCCGAGCGCCTTCGCCATGTCTCGCACGGCGTTCTTGGGGCGGTACTGGATGACGTTGGCGACCTGCGCCGCCCGCTCGCGCCCGTACTGCGCGTAGACCCACTGGATGATCTCTTCGCGCCGATCGGAATCGAAGTCGACGTCGATATCGGGCTCCTCATCGCGCAGCGACGAGAGGAAGCGCTCGAACGGCAGGTCGTAGGCGATCGAGTCGACCGCCGTGATGTCGAGCAGATAGCAGACGGCACTGTTGGCAGCGGAGCCGCGCCCTTGGCACAGGATGCCTCGGCGCCGCGCCTCTTGCACGATGTCGTAGACGATCAGGAAGTAGCCCGGGAAGTCCTTCATCTCGATGACGCCGAGCTCTTTGTCGATGCGCTTGGCCTGCTCGGGCGTGAGGTCGGGGTACTTGCGGGGCACGGCCTCCCAGACGAGGTGCCGCAGCCACGTCATCGAGGTGTGACCCTCGGGCACCTTCTGCTTGGGGAGGGCGGGCTTGGCCCGGCGCAGCGGGAAGGCGAGGTCGTCGGCGAGGGTCACGGTGCGCGCGACGGCTCCGGGATAGCGCGCGAACCGCTCGGCCATCTCGGCGCCCGACCGCAGGTGCGCGCCGGCGTGCGCGGGGAGCCACCCGTCGAGCTCGTCGAGCCCTCGGTTGGCACGGACGGCCGCCACGGCGGCGGCCAGATGCTGGCGCTCGGGGGCGGCGTAGTGCACGTTGTTCGTCGCGAGGAGGGGAAGGCCACGGTCGGCGGCGAGCGCCGCGAGGAGGTCGTTCTCGCGCGAGTCGAGCGGATTGCCATGGTCGATGAGTTCGACGTGCACGGCCTCCCTCCCGAACAGCGCGACGAGCCGGTCGAGCTCGCGCGCTGCCCCCGCCGCGCCGTCGGTGGCGAGCGCCTGCCGCACGGCGCCCTTGCGGCACCCCGTGAGCACGGCCCACTGGTCGGCCGCCTGCATCGACAGCTCGTCGAGGTCGTAGACGGGCCTCCCCTTCTCGGCGCCCTGCAGCTGCGCGTGCGTGAGGGCCGCGGCGAGGCGGTGGTAGCCCTCCTCGCCCCGGGCGAGGACGAGCAGGTGCGTGCCCGACGGATCGGGTTCGCCGTTCTGAGGCTTGGGCAGGCCGAGAGACAGCTCGGCGCCGAACACCGTCTTGACCTGCAGCGACTCGGCGGCCTCGGCGAAGCGGACGATGCCGTAGAAGCCGTCGTGGTCGGTGATCGCGAGGGCGTGGAGGCCGAGGCGCTCGGCCTCTTCGGCCAGCTCCTCGGGCGAGGAGGCCCCGTCGAGGAACGAGTAGGTCGAATGCGCGTGCAGCTCGGCGTACGGCACGACGTCGGCGGGTCGCTCGATCTCAGGCGCGACGTAGGCCCCGCGCTTGTGCGACCAGGCGGGACTGTCGCCGCCGTCGGCGCCGGAGGGGACGCCACGGGGCCGACGTCGATCGCTGAGCAGGCGCTCCATCTCGGACCACGGGACGGAAGGGTTGTTGAATCCCATCAGCCGCCCCCTCCCCCGTGGGCTTCGGCGTGCTCACGGCTGCGGTCCGGGCTTCGAGCCCCGCGGAGGCCTCGGTCATCGCCGGCACGGATGCCTCGGCATCCGTCTTTCGTGTGCTCAGTCATAGCGGGCCTCCGCCGTCCAGCCGCCCGCTTCGCACACGAGCAGCCACGCGACGCCGTCGGCATCGACGACCTGGAACCTGTGCGCACGACGCGCGCGCGCGGCATCCCACCCCCGCTCACTGACGGGCCACGGCCCCGCCCACTGCTCGATCGCCCGGCGCCGCCCGCCCTCGATCAGGGCCGCGGGATGCGCCAGCACCCTGCCGCGGTCGTCGACCGCGACGGGGCCGCCCATCGAGGAGAGCACGTCGACGACGAGCGGCTCGGCGAACACCGACGCGGGCAGCGGATCGGGCAGGCTCCCGGGCCACGGCCGCGACCGCTCCTTCGTGAGCACGACGCGATCGCCCCACGGCACGAGCACCTGCCGCTCGGCGAGCCAGCGCCCTCCGCCGATGACGGGCGTGAGAACCCCGCGGTGCCCGAGCATGGCCTGCACGCGCGAGAAGGTGTGGTGCACGCGCTCTTCGGGCCCGGCTCCGAAGATGGCGGGGGCGTGATGGGATGCCGCGTCCACCGCCTCGGGCGAGATCCGCACGAGCGAGATGCCGCTGCGCATGCCCGACGCCTCCTCCCCCAGCTGCCAGCGCACGCGGTCGACGACCGCCGCCGCGTCGAACGAGCCGGGATGCAGCCACACGCGCTCGCTGTGCTCGCCCCGGTCGCCCCTGAGCTCGACACGCAGCTCGGTGCAGACGAGATCGACGGCGCCGAGCTTGGCGATGAACTCGTCGGCGGCGACCCGCATGCCGAAGGCGACCTGGTCGGCGATCTCGAGCGGCGGCTCGAACGCGACCTCGCGATGCAGCTCGGGCGGAGGGGTGCGCGGATCGACGAGGCGCGGGTCGCGGCCACTCGCGAGGGCGTGCAGACGGATGCCTCGTTCGCTGAACCGCTCGCGCACCCGGTCTGCCTCGAGCGCGGCGAAGTCCCCGAGCGTCTGCACCCCGAGCCGCGCGAGGAGCCCCGTGAACTCCGGCCCGCCGCCGAGCGAGACGTCGTCGAGCAGGCCGATCGGGAGGCGCGCGAGGAAGTCGGCGGCCCTGTCCGGCGGCACGACGCACACGGGAGCCTCGGCGCTCGTGCCGGCACGGGCCGCCTGCTCGGCCGTGAACGGCCCGTCGGCGACGCCCGCCCGCGCCGTCTCGATGCCGAGGTCTGCCAGCGACTCGAGCAGCACGATCGCGGCCTCGAGCTCGCCGCCGTAGTAGCGCGCGGGTCCGCGCGCCTTGAGCACGCACAGGCCCGCGCGCACGATCTGCACGCCGGGGGCGCGCTCCTCGATGCGGGCGACGAGTGGCGAGAACACCCGATGGTCGCGCATCGCGTCGGCGGGGATGACCTCGAGTCGCGGACACCGCGCCTGCGCGTCGCGCCGCCGCTGCCCGCGCCGGACACCTTCGGCCCGGGCCGCCGCCGAGCACGCGACCACTTCGTTGCGCTCGAACACCGCGACCGCCGCGGCCGGGTCGACGGCGCCTTCGCGGGCGAGGGCCGTCACCGGCCAGTCGGGGAACCACAGCACGATGCTGCGGATCGCCTCCCCGGCGGGGGCTTCGATGGGTCGGCGAGGCACGTCAGCCCACCGCCTCGAGCACGCGCATCGCGATGCGCAGGCGCTCCTGGCGGCGCTCCTCGCGCTCCTCGCTCTCCTCGGCTTCGAGCCGGCGCAGCTCGTCGTGTTCGCGCTGCTCGCGGCGCTCCTCGGTCTGAAGCCGGCGCGGCTCGTCGTGCTCGCGGCGCTCCTCGACCTGAAGCCGGCGCGGCTCGGCTTCGAGACGGCGCGGCTCGTCGTGCTCGCGGCGCTCCTCGACCTGAAGCCGGCGCGGCTCGGCTTCGAGACGGCGCGGCTCGTCGTGCCCGCGCTCCTGCGCCGTGACGGCGGGCACCGCGCGCACGGGCACGGTCTCGCGCACGGGCACGGCTCCGCGTACCGACGCGGCCTCGCGCACCGGAGAGACCTCGCGTGCGGGAGCGACCTCGCGCATCGGAGTGACCGGCGCGATGGGAGCCGCGTTTTCATGTGCGGGCGCGACGAGGGCGACGTGGCCGTCGGCGCCGGGAAGCAGCATCCGTTCTCTCCTGGCCCGTGGCCACCGCCTGCTCGCCGCCGTCACCGTGACCTCTCGGCCCGCGAGGTAGCCGTGCCCGCGGCCGACGCCCGACCATTGCGGATCGCCGACGTCGAGGGTGGCCTCGGCCTGGGGCCAGGCGCCCTGCACGAGCAGGACGGTTCCGCGATCGCGCAGGCGTGCGGCCAGGCGCGCGACCTGACCGTCGGCGACCCGCGTCGGCGGGCGCACCGCGACGACAGGGGCGACCTCGGCGATCGTCGCCGTGACGGCGAGCCAGCGCGGCCCGGGGTCGGGCACGAACACGAGCCGCGCGAGGTCGACCCCGAGCGACTCCGCCGCTTCTGCCCCGAGCTCGGGCATGCCGACGACGGCGCACCAGGACCCGTCTTGCGACGGCCGCGCCATGAGGGCGAGCAGCAGCGAGGCGGATGAGCCGAGGGAGTACGCCGCTCCCGGGCGCAACCCTCCGCCCGGGAGCAGCGGCGCGAACGCGGGATGCGTCGGCAGCATAGGCGCGTCGAGCCGACGGCCCTGCACCCGTTCGAGCTGCGCTTTGAGACGCAGCACCTCGCCGCCCTGCTCCTGCCGGAGCGCTTCGTTCCGCACGATCGCCCTCACCTCCACAGAATAGAACATCTGTTCTATCCGCTCAATGGTGGTATCGAACTTATCTCCGCCCTCCGACATCCACCGGGCAGCGTTCGGGGCCGCCCGCGCGTACCAACTCAGGATGAGAGCGGCGAATCCGGCCGACACGCCGTTGATCTGGCCGCCGGCGGGGCTGCCGTCCTGAGTCAGGTACACCCGGCGTGCGAGAGACGCACGGAGCAGGGCGGGAGGCACACCCGACTCCCGGCCGGGCGCGCCGAGCTGCACACACCCGCGCGTACCCAACTCAGGATGAGAGCGGCGAATCCGGCCGACACGCCGTCGATCTCGCCGCCGGCGGGGCTGCCGTCCTGAGTTGGGTACGCGGGCGCGCCGGAGCGCGCGCGAAGCGCGGGCGGGTCAGGCCGCGACGAGCTCGGCGGTCGTCGCGATGCGCGCGAACCCGCCGCCCTGAAGCACGAGGGCGGTCGAGGCCATGAGGTCTTCGGCGCGGCGTGTCACGGTGCCGAGGCCCGCGACATCCGTCGACAGGTCGAAGGTGCGCGTCGCGTCGAGCACGACCGTCGTTCTGTAGCCGAGGTTGCCCGCCATGCGGGCCGTCGTCTCGACGCACATGTTGGTCTGGATGCCGCAGATGACGACCTCGTCGATCCCCCGTTCGCGCAGCCACGCGTGCAGGTCGGGATCGCCGTAGAACGCCGAGTTGACGTTCTTCGTCACGAAGAGGGCGGGTCTGAACTCCGCCACGACGTCGACGAGCGCATTCCCCGGGTTGCCCGGGTGCAGGGGCGACGACGGCGAGGCGGAGTCGTGCCGCACCACGACGATCGGCTCATCCGCGGCCGACCACGCCGCGACCAGCGCCGCGACATTGGCCTCGCAGTCGGGGTTGGCCGTCGGCCCCCAGAAGTCGAGATCGTCGAATCCGCGCTGCATGTCGATGACGATGAGGGCTCGGGTCATGTCCCCATCCCATCACGCCGGACGAGGGGCCAGGATGCCTCGACTGCCGTTCGTCGTCAGACGACTGCCGCGATGGGCTGACCAAGGCGCCCAAGGCCGCCCAAGACCAGCCTGCTACGCGGCAAGCGCCAGATACGGTTCCCAGCGCGGATCGGTGCGGTCGGTGCCCCGCACTGTCCACTGTGCGCCGTGCGGCGGGCGCGGGGTCAGCCGCAGCTCCCAGTCCATCTCCTGCGGCGTGCGGTCGCCTTTGACGTTGTTGCAGCGCAGGCAGCAGGCGACGAGGTTCTCCCACGAGTCCGCTCCCCCGCGCGAGCGAGGAAGGATGTGGTCGATCGTCGAGGCCGACTTGCCGCAGTAGCCGCACCGGTGCGCGTCCCGGCGCAGCACGCCTCTTCGCGTCACGGGGACGCTCCGGCCCCCGGGCACGCGGACGTACCGCGTCAAGAGGATGACGGCAGGGCGATCGTACGACGCGGTCGTCCCCCAGACAGGCTCCTCGTCGATGCGTTCGACGACGGTGGCCTTGTCGTTCATCACCAGCACGAGCGCTCTCTTGAAAGAGACCACGGCGAGCGGCTCATACCCTGCGTTCAGCACCAGCGTGCGCATTCCTCATCCTCTCGAACGGCCCGGACGGCTTCGCGGATTGTTCGACGTACGACGATGAGAGGTGCGGAAGGGTATGAAAAAAGGCGCTGTCTACAGACAGCGCCTTGGCGCCACGGACGTGCCGTGGCATCCGTTCACACGATGCCGAAGGACGAGCAGGCCGAGCGCATCCATGGTTCGGATGCGTGGCTTGGCGTCCATCGAGTTCCCTCCGCCTCTTTCAGCGTCGTGATCAGGCTAATGCACGCTGATGCGACGAGGGCGGCGCAGACAGATGAACGCCCGGTGGCGTGTCGGGGAAAAACGTCCTCGACGCGCCCACCGGGCGTTCTTTGCAGGGTTCGATCAGCCGGCGTTGGACTGCAGCCAGGCGAGGGGGTCGACGAGCGAGCCGTTGATCCGCACCTCGAAGTGCAGGTGGTTCGCGGTCGAGCTGCCGGTGCTGCCGACGGCGCCGATGAGCTGTCCGGCAGAGACGGTCTGACCAGAGACGACCTGGCGGCTGCCGTACGTCATGTGGCCGTAGAGCGTGGAGACCTGCTGCCCGCCGACGACCGAATCGATCGTCACGGCGACGCCGTAGCCCGCGTAGCTCTCCTGCGAGATGCGCACGACACCCGCCGCAGCGGCGAAGATCGGCTGACCCGCGGGGGCGACCATGTCGAACCCGTTGTGGTTCGGGCGGTTCGGCGGACGGAACAGGTTGTAGCTGGCATAGGTGAAGTTCGTGACGGGCCAGCGCACTTCGCCGGAGCCGGGCGCCGTCATCGAGAGGTTCATGCTGTAGCGGCCGGTCGAGCCGGACTTCTTCGCCGAGGCGGCGGCCGACGCAGCGGCGGCGGCCGCGGCGCGGGCGCGCTCTGCAGCGGCCTCTTCGGCCTTCTTCTTCTCGATCTCTTCGGGCGTCGTCGCCGAGTAGCTGCCGCGGCTGAGCGCCGCCGAGGTCGTGTCGGACGCGACGACGAGGGACTGCGCGTCGTCTGCGGCGACCTGCTGCAGGGTGACGGATGCCTCGGCCGGCGTGCGCCAGGCACCGTAGGCCGGGAGCGCCACCGTCGCGATGAGTCCGCCGACCATCGTCAGGATGACGAGGCTGCGAACGGGCCCGGCCTTGCGGCGCGGGCGGGACACGGCGGGAGCGGTGCGCTGCGCAGGAGCTTTCGCCTTGCTGCGTCGCAGGCTGATGCCGCGGGTTCGCGAACGTCGGGCGATGCTCTGCGGTGGCTGCGGCGATTCCTCAGGCGCAGACAAGTCGTTCTCTTCGGCCAAGCTGGTCCTCCGGCGCCTCTGCGCCGGAGCGCTGGCTCGTCAGCACTGGGTGTTCGGGGCACTTGGTGCGGGCTTCACCACGCGGACGACGAGCCGGGGAGGCAATCCGTGCGGGGTCCGTTCGGCGGGCTTCTCGCCTGGTGGACTCTCCGAGGCTACCCGAAGGTAACGAATATGTCACGCTGACGCGGCTGGCAGATGTCTGCGTGTCGACGATCCCGCGCAGGCGTCGCCCGACCGGAGACCGCGGGACGCGAGCAGAACGCCGCCAGACGCGGCCGAAGCCGGCTCAGACGCGCTCGGGAACGACGCGGAGACGGTCGTCGATGAGGAAGATGTGCGCCGCGACCTCGACGGGCAGCTCGAGCGCCTCGTCGGTGCCGTCCATCTCGACCAGCACGTACCCCTCGTTGTAGCGGAAGGCGCCGCTCGCGCCGGGCATGACGCCGGCGCCCTTCAGCTGCTGCAGCAGCTCGGGGTCGACCTGGGCGGGCTCGGCGAGCCGGCGCACCGTGCCCGTGACGGGCTGCCCGGCCTCGTTGAGCCGGCGCACGAGACCGATGACGCCCTGCTCGAAGGTCTGCGACGGCACATCGCCGAGCTGGTCGAGTCCGGGGATCGGGTTGCCGTAGGGCGACTCGGTCGGATGCCCCAGCAGCTCCACGAGGCGACGCTCGACCTGCTCGCTCATGACGTGCTCCCACCGGCACGCCTCTTCGTGCACGTAGGCCCAGTCGAGACCGATGACGTCGGAGAGGAGGCGTTCGGCGAGACGGTGCTTGCGCATGACGTCGACCGCCTTCTGGCGGCCGGCATCCGTCAGCTCGAGAGAGCGGTCATCGGAGACGACGACCAGACCATCGCGCTCCATGCGGCCGACCGTCTGCGAGACGGTGGGACCGGAGTGCCCCAGACGCTCGGAGATGCGCGCACGGAGAGGAATGATGCCCTCTTCCTCGAGCTCGAGGATGGTGCGCAGATACATCTCTGTCGTGTCGATGAGGTCGGTCATGCAGTCCTCGAGAAAGGGGTGGGTGAGACCAGTCAGCCTATCAATCGGCCCGGACACCGGGCGTCACACCGCCAGGGCGGGCACCGGGCCGACCGTAGAATCGGACGCATGTCCCACGTGCTCCTGCCCCGCGAGATCCTGCCCGCCGACGGACGCTTCGGGTGCGGACCGTCGAAGGTCCGCGCCGGCCAGCTCGAGAAGCTCAACGCCCACGCGTCGCTCCTGGGCACCTCGCACCGCCAGGCCCCCGTGAAAGACCTCGTGGGCCGCACGCGCTCGCACCTGGCCGAGCTCTTCCGCCTGCCGCACGGCTACGAGATCATCCTCGGCAACGGCGGGTCGACGGCGTTCTGGGATGCCGCGGCCTTCGGCCTCATCGACAAGCGCAGCCAGAACCTCGTGTTCGGCGAGTTCGGCGGCAAGTTCGCCGCGGCGGCGAAGGCCCCGTGGCTCGAGGCGCCCGACGTGCGCGACGTGCCCGCCGGCACCCGCACCGTCGCCGAGGCCGTCGAGGGCGTCGACGTCTACGCGTGGCCGCACAACGAGACCTCGACCGGCGTCGCGGCCCCCGTCGAACGCGTGCACGGCGACGAGGGCGCGCTGACCGTCATCGACGCGACGAGCGCCGCCGGCGGCATCGACCTCAACATCTCGCAGGCCGACGTCTACTACTTCGCGCCGCAGAAGAACCTCGGCTCCGACGGCGGCCTCTGGTTCGCCGCCGTCTCGCCCGCCGCGATCGAGCGGATCGAGCGCATCGCCGCGTCGGGCCGCTACATCCCCGAGTTCCTCAGCCTCAAGAACGCCGTCGACAACTCGCGTCTCAACCAGACCCTCAACACGCCGGCCCTCGCGACCCTCGTGCTCCTCGAGGCGCAGCTGGAGTGGATGTCGGAGAACGGCGGCCTGCAGTGGGCCGACGCCCGCACGCACGAGTCGTCGCAGGTGCTGTACGACTGGGCCGAGGCATCCTCGTTCGCCGCCCCCTTCGTCGCCGACCCGGCAGACCGTTCCCCCGTCGTCGTGACGATCGACTTCGACGAGTCGGTGGATGCCGCGGCCGTCGCCAAGAGCCTCCGCGCGAACGGCATCGTCGACACCGAGCCCTACCGCAAGCTCGGCCGCAACCAGCTGCGCGTCGCGACGTTCGTCTCGATCGAGCCCGACGACGTGCGCCAGCTCATCCGCTGCATCGACTACACGGTCGAGCACCTGGGCTGACCGCGGCCGCGCGACGCGCACGACCATGACCGAAACCCCCTCCTCTCCCGAGCCGGCCTCTTCGGAGCCGGCTCCGAAGCGGACGCCGAAGCCGCAGGCACGCACGCTCCTGCGGCGCGAGAACGTGCTGCGCGCCGCCATGAGCGTCTTCGGGCAGCGCGGGTACAACAAGGGCGCACTGGTCGAGGTCGCCGAGCAGGCGGGCATGACGCACGCGGGCGTGCTGCACCACTTCGGCAGCAAGGAGGGCCTGCTCGTCGCGATGCTCCAGTACCGCGACGGGGTCGAGGCCGCCGGAATCCCGGGGCGCGCGCAGACCGAGGGGCCGGCGTTCCTCGGCCACATGCTCGACACCGTCATCGAGAACACCGAGCGCCCCGGCGTCGTGCAGACCTACGCCGTGCTGGCCGCCGAGTCGGTCACGGAGGGCCACCCCGCGCAGACCTACTTCCGCGATCGCTTCACGATTCTGCGCGACAAGATCGCGGGGGTGCTCGCCGAAGTGACGGGTCGGGATGCCTCGGAGCCCGACGTGCGCGACGATGCGACCGCCCTCGTCGCACTCATGGACGGCCTGCAGGTGCAGTGGCTGCTCGATCCGAGCGATGTCGACATGCCGCGGATCGTCGAGAAGGTCATGGACGAGCTCATCGACCGCCTGCGGACGGGCAAGCCCGCGCCGCCGTTCCCCCGCGCGGCCGACTGACGGCCGAGCGGCGGCTCAGTCAGTCGTCGCGGCGGTCTACTTCTTCTTCTTCGTCGTCGTCGTCGTCGTCGTCGTCTTCGTCGTCGTCGTCTTCGTCATCGGCGTCGTCTTCGTCGTCGAGGTCGTCGGCGTCGTCGAGGTCGTCGGCGTCGAGGTCGTCGTCACCCTCGTCGTCGTCGCCCGTGGAGAGATCGTCCTCATCGTCGGAGTCGTCGATGTCGAGGTCTTCCTCGTCGTCATCGTCGTCATCGTCGTCATCGTCGTCATCGTCGAGGTCATCGTCGTCGGACTCGTCGTCCTCGGCGAGCTCGTCGATGTCGACCCCGTCCACGTCGCCGGCGTGCAGGATGGGCGATCCGTCGTCGTCGAAGTCGGAGGCATCCAGGTCTTCGATGTCGTCGAGCTCGGCGGCCTCGTCGACCGCGCGGTCGCGCTCCGCCTCGGCGAGCGCGGCCTGCGCCGCCTGATAGTCCGCGAGGCGCTCCGCCCACGGCACCCAGTCGGGGGCGAGGAGGGCGCCGTCGCCCGGAAGCAGCTCGGTCTCGAGCACCGTGGGCTCGGAGCCCTCGACGACGGCGACCGTCACCGTCCAGAACCAGCCGGGGTAGCCCGCGAGCCGGTTCTCGAAGCGCAGCGAGAGGGCTCCGCCGGGCTCGATGCTGTAACCGGCGGCCTCGCCGATCGTCGCTTCGGGCGTGATCTCGCGCAGGGCCGCGAGGGCGAGATCGTGCGCGTCGAAGAGCCGGGCATCCGGCTCGACCTCGGGCTCCGCGGCGTCAACCTCGGGCTCGGCGGCCTCGACCTCGGGCTCGGCGGCTTCAACCTCAGGCTCAGCGGGCGCTTCAGCCTCAGCGGGCGCTTCAGCCTCAGCCTCGGCAGGCGCTTCAGCCTCGGCATCCGTCTGCTCGACCTCGACGGCAGAGACCTCGGGCGCAGAACCCTCGGCGGGAATCTCGCCCGACTCAGGCGTCGAGTTCATCCGCGACCTTGCGCAGAACGGCGGCGACCTTCTTGGCGTGCGCGCCGCTGGGGTACCGCCCGCGACGCAGGTCGCCCCCGATGCCGTCGAGCAGCTTGACGAGGTCTTCGATGATGATCGCCATGTCGTCGGCGGGCTTGCGCGCGCGCTTGGCGAGGCTCACCGGCGCCTCGAGCACCCGTACCGACAACGCCTGCGGTCCTCGCTTGCCGTCGGCGATGCCGAACTCGAGCCGCGCGCCGGCCTTGAGAGCCGGGGTTCCTGCAGGCAGGGCAGTGGCGTGCAGGAAGACGTCCTGGCCGTCATCGCTCGTGATGAAGCCGAACCCCTTCTCCTCGTCGTAGAACCTGACCTTGCCGGTGGGCATGAAGAACCTCACTGTGGAAAAGCCCGCTCTCGCGGGCACGTCTGACGGGACAGCGCGTCCCTCCTCAAGCCTACGGCACCGGGCGCCACGGGCTAGGCTGGCACGGATGAGCACGCGCAGCAGCGGCCCCGACCTCCCGGTCCGCCGCATCGACCGCATTCTGGCCTTCATGGCGCTCGGGCTGACGATCCTCTCGATCGTGTGCTTCTTCGCGGTCATCATCGCCCGCCCGCTCGGCGTGCAGGACTTCTCGGCCGGCATCTGGCCGCTCGTCGTCGTGCTGCCGCTCATCGCGCTGCCGATCGCCTTCGTCATGATCCTCGTGCTGCTCATCATGAGCTTCGTGCGACGATCCCGCGCCAACAAGGGCGCGTAGGGCCACGATGACCACAGACGAGCGGTCGCTCGCAACGTGGCTGGCTTCCCGCGAAGACGCGGAGCTGGCCGAGACGTTCGCGCTGCGCTCGGTCGGCCCCATGACGTCGTGGCACGACTTCTTCGACGCTGCGGCGGGGCTCCTCGACGCGGCATCCGTCGATCGCGCCCTCACGCGACTCCCGCGGCACGCCCTCGTGGCGCTGGCCGCCGGCTCCGGCGCGGATCAGCCCGCGCTCACGCGCCTCGCACTCGTCGCTCCCGACGGCACGCCCTACGCCGTCGTGGCCGACCGCGTCGCGGCGGCGAAGGCCGCGTCGCCCGAGGCGTTCGAAGAGGCGACGGATGCCTCGGCACCCCCGCACCGCGCCGACGACGCCGCCGCGGCGGCAGCCGCCGAGCGGGTGCTCGCGACGACCGGCGCCCTCGCCGACCTCCTCATCGCGACGCAGCACACTCCGCTCGCGCGCACGGGAGCGGGCCCGGTGAGCGCCGTCGATCGCAAGCGGCTCATCGAGGCGGGTGCGATCGCGACGCCCGAAGAGCTGGACGACCTCGTGCAGACCGCCGATGCCGCCGATCTCCTCGACTCGACCGACCGGGAGTGGACCGCGAGCGACGAGGCCGACGCGTGGCTCGAATCGTCGACGACCGAGCGCTGGGCTCGCGTCGTCACTGGCCTGCGCGACACGCTGCGGCCCGGCCTCCGCTCCGCGACCGGCGGGTACGAGCCCCCCGAGACGTGGGCGCAGGCGTACCCGCTCGACCCCGAGTGGCCCGCCGAGGCGGCCAGGCTGCGACGGATCGCGGTGCGCTGGGGCCTCGTGACTCCCGAGGGCGGCGAGCTGCCGTGGACCGAGCCGCTTCGCGCGGGGGGTGCTCCGGATGCCGCGGCCCTTGCGACGCTCCTCCCGGCCGAGATCGACAAGGTCTACCTGCAGGCCGACCTCTCGGCGATCGCCCCCGGTCCGCTCGCACCGGCGCTCGACCTGCGCCTGCGGCGGATCGCGGTGCGCGAGTCGCGCGCGCAGGCCTCGACCTACCGCTTCACGACCGAGTCGCTCGTGTCGGGCATGACCGAGGGCGAGACGGCGGCCTCGATCCGTTCGTTCCTCGCGGAGCTGTCGCTCACCGGCATCCCGCAGCCGCTCGAGTACCTCATCACGAGCACGGCGTCCCGGCACGGCCTCGTGCGGGTGCGCGTCGACGAGAACGGCTACACGGCGGTCGAGACCGGCGACTACGCCGTCCTCGGCGCCCTCGCGGTCGACCAGTCGCTGCGCCCCCTCGGCCTCGTGCAGGACGGCACGGCCCTCGTGACGCGCGTCGAGCGCGACGTGGTCTACTGGTCGCTCGCCGATGCGCGCTACCCCGTCGTGGCGGTGGATGCCGCGGGCGAGCCCGAATCGGTGACCCGCCGCCGTCGACCCCGGCGTGCCTCCTCCGCCTCCGACGCTCCCGCGTACGCCGCTCTCATCGCGCGGCTGCGCGACACGCACGAGTCCGACGCCGACGCCGCGTGGCTCGGTCGCGAGCTCGAGCAGGCGGTGCGCGCCCGCGCCGTGATCGAGGTCGCCGTCCGGCTTCCCGACGGATCGGCGCGCTCGTTCACGCTCGAGGCGACGGGTCTCGGCGGCGGGCGCCTGCGCGGCCGCGACCGCGGCGCCGACATCGAGCGCACGCTGCCCGTCTCGAGCATCGTCAACGTCCGTCCCGCCTGACCCGCGCCCGCGGCCCGGTGCCCGCGCCCGCGGGCCGGTGCCCGCGGCCCCGCACCTCAGCCGGCACCCGGCCCGCCCGCGGCAGAGGGCCTCTGCGTCCGCCTCGACCGGGTCGCCGGTAGAATCGAACGTTATGGCTGACGGCCCCCTCATCGTGCAGAGCGACCGAACCGTGCTTCTCGAGGTCGCGCACCCCGACGCGGAGAGCGCGCGCCACGAGCTGGCGATCTTCGCCGAGCTCGAGCGCGCCCCCGAGCACATCCACACGTACCGCATCACGCGCCTCGGTCTGTGGAACGCCCGCGCCGCCGGCCACGACGCCGAAGACATGCTCGGCACGCTCGACCGCTGGTCGCGCTTCCCGGTGCCGCCCTCGGTGTCGATCGACATCCGCGAGACCGTGGGCCGTTACGGCCGGCTCGTCATCGAGCGTGACGACGAGGGCGCGCTGATCCTGCGGTCGACGGATGCCGCGGTCCTGGCCGAAGTCTCGAAGAACAAGCGCATCGCGCCCCTCCTCATCGGCCGCCCCTCACCCGACGCCTTCCTCGTGGACGCGTGGGCCCGGGGGCACATCAAGCAGGAGCTGCTGAAGATCGGCTGGCCCGCCGAAGACCGCGCGGGCTACACGCCGGGGACGCCGCATCCGATCGAGCTCGCGGAAGACGACTGGAACCTGCGGCCCTACCAGCGCGAGGCCGTCGACAAGTTCACCGACGGCGGCTCGGGCGTCGTCGTGCTCCCCTGTGGCGCGGGCAAGACCCTCGTCGGTGCGGCGGCCATGGCCGACACCAAGACGACGACGCTCATCCTCGTGACGAACACCGTGAGTGCGCGGCAGTGGCGCGATGAGCTGCTCAAGCGCACGTCGCTCACGCCCGAGGAGATCGGCGAGTACTCCGGGCAGGTGAAAGAGGTCAAGCCCGTCACGATCGCGACCTACCAGATCCTGACGGCGAAGCGGGCGGGCCAGTACGCCCACCTCGCGCTGCTGGACGCGCTGGACTGGGGTCTCATCGTCTACGACGAGGTGCACCTCCTCCCCGCGCCCGTCTTCAAGCTCACCGCCGACCTGCAGGCGCGCCGCCGCCTCGGCCTCACCGCGACCCTCGTGCGGGAGGACGGCCGCGAGGGCGACGTCTTCAGCCTCATCGGCCCCAAGCGGTTCGATGCGCCGTGGAAGGAGATCGAGGCCCAGGGCTTCATCTCCCCCGCCGCCTGCTACGAGGTGCGGATCGACCTCCCGGCCGACGACCGGCTCGAGTACGCCGCCGCCGCCGACGAGGACCGGTACCGGCTCGCCGCGACCGCGGCCGCGAAGATCGGCGTCGTGCGCGATCTCGTCGAGCGGCACGCCGGCGAGCGCATCCTCGTCATCGGCCAGTACCTCGATCAGATCGACATCCTCTCCGAGGCCCTGGGCGCGCCGAAGATCACCGGCGCGACCCCGGTCGACGAGCGCGAAGAGCTCTACCAGGCGTTCCGCGAGGGCTCGATCGACGTGCTGGTCGTGTCGAAGGTCGCGAACTTCTCGATCGACCTGCCCGAGGCATCCGTCGCCATCCAGGTCTCGGGATCGTTCGGGTCTCGCCAGGAGGAGGCCCAGCGCCTCGGACGCCTGCTGCGGCCGAAGCAGTCCGGCAACACGGCGAGCTTCTACACGCTCATCGCCCGCGACACCGTCGATCAGGACTTCGCGCAGAACCGGCAGCGGTTCCTCGCGGAGCAGGGCTACAGCTACACGATCCTCGACGCCGACCAGCTCGCGGCCTGACGGTCACCCGGCGCGGTCGAAGAAGTCCAGAAGCAGCTCCTGGATCGCCTCGGGGTTGTCGTCGGTCATGAAGTGCGCCGCGTCCGGCACGCCGGCGATCTCGAGATGATCCGCGAACCGCGTCGTGGCGCCGCACTGCGCGCGGACGAAGTCGGCGTTGAGCGGGTCGTCGTCGGAGCCGAACGCGTACAACGACGGGACGCGGAGGCGGCGTCTGCGGTATGCGCCGCCTGCCATGCGGGGCATCTCCGAGAAGACGAGCCACCGGTAGACCTCGTTGATCGCGGCGTCGATGTCGGGCCGCTGCTGCGGCGCGAGGTAGGTCTCGACCGTCTCGGGTGACATCCGCTTCACGACATAGGGCGGATCGAAGAGGTGTGCCAGCGACGTCCCACGCCGATGGAACAGCAGCGGGGGGATGTGGCGGAGCGCCGGGAGCATCGCGACGCTGAACGGCATGAAGGGCGGCGGCACCGCGAGCACCGCCATCGCGCGCACGCGGTCGGGCATGTCATACGCGAGGTGCGCGGCGGTGAGCGCGCCCATGTCGTGCGCGACGAGGCGCACGCGGTCGAGCTGCAGTGCATCGAGGATGCCGCAGAGGTCCTCCGCCTGCGTCGTGCGCCCCATGCCCGGCGAGTCGGCGCGGGTCCATCCGAATCCGCGCAGGTCGGGGCAGATCACCCGGTAGCGCTGCGCGAGCGCCGCGCCGATCGTGCGCCACTGCCACCAGTGCTGCGGAAGGCCGTGCAGCATCACGACCGGCTCGCCGTCGCCGATGACCGCGACGTGACTGGTCAGCCCCGGCGTCCGGATGAAGCGGTGCTCGAAGCCCGGCACCTCGGGCATGTCTGGCCAGTCGGCGTCCAACGGGTCCGCGGCGGGAGCGCCGGAGATCGGCGAGCCGTGTGTTTCATCCATGAGAGCCTCGCGACGAGAGTGTCCGGATCGATGGCTGGAACTGTACTACGTTTATAGTGTTCTGTCACTACACAAGTAGTACCGATAGGCTCGCAGCGATGAGCAGCACGCGTGAACGCGCCGTGGAGGCGGCTGTCGACCTGGTCGGCACGCAGGGCATCCGCGCGCTGACGCATTCGCGCGTGGACGCTCGTGCGGGCCTTCCGCGGGGGTCGACGTCGAATCACTTCCGCACCCGGGCGGCGCTCGTCGCGGGCGTCTCGCAGTGGATCGCCGATAAGGAGACGCAGGATCTCGGCCCCGTGCTGGGGCAGCCCTTCGACGATCTCACCGGGTTCCTCGATGTCTTCAGCGCCGGGATCGAACTGCTGACGGGCGTGCACGCCGTGCGCACACGAGCCCGCTACGCGCTGTTCCTCGAGGCGGCGTCCGATCCCGAGCTCCTCGGCCCCCTGCGCGAACAGCGGGCCGGGATCGCCGCGTGGTCGCGCGGACTCCTCGTCGCCCTCGGCGCCAAGAATCCCGACGCGGCCGTGCACGCCTTCATGGCGTTCGGCGACGGCATCGTGCTCCACCGGCTCAGCGTCGACCCCGACGCGCCCGTGCGCGAGAGCCTCGAGGTCGCGGTGCGCGGCTGCCTCATGGCCTGACTCCCCCGGGCTGCGCCCGCGGGTCCGCGATCGCCGGCCCGCGAGCCCTCAGCGGCTTCGCGCAGGGGGGCCGGGCCGCGAGGGGCGCGCGTCAACGCCGGTAGCGGAGGAACACGAAGCCGTCGTCGTCCGTCAGGACATGCGCGAGGCGGAAGCGGCGGTCGGCTTCGGACGCGCCGGCGACGATCCGGCCGGCCCCTCCCCCGACGAAGCGCGGTGCGACCGTGACGCACACCTCGTCGACGAGGCCGTCGTCCAGAAGCGCGCCGAACAGATGCGGCCCGCCCTCGCACAGCACCTGGTGCATGCCTCGCCCGGCCAGCTCGGCCAGCATGGCGGCGAGGTCGACGGCCTCCGCGCCGCACACCAGGATGTCAGCCACCTCCTCGAGCGCCGCACGGGGACCCGACGGCGCACCGGCGTGGGTCACGACGATCGGACGTCGCGAGGGCTCCGCGAAGACGGCGTCGCCCGGCTCGAGACCGAGATCGTTCGACACGACGGCGAGCCGCGGCTGCGCGGCGAGCCCGTGAGAGCGCCGCCACGCGGCATCCTCCTCCGACACCTCGATGCTGCCGTACCCCTCGGCGCGGACGGTGCCCGCGCCGATCACGACGACATCGCTCAGTGTGCGCAGAACCTGCATGACCGTGCGATCGGTCTGCCCGCCGAGCGTGCCGCTGCGCCCGCCGAGGGTGACGGCGCCGTCCGCGCTCTCGACGAAGTTCATCCGCACGCGGGTGGTCGAGCGGTCGGGCAGCGAATAGGCGGCGAGGAGCTCATCGCGAGTGGGCGTCATGCGTCGTCTCCGCTCTCATGTCGTTGCTGCCAAGCTATGCGCGCCCCGCCCGTTTGTCACGGCGCCGACAGCGCCCGGGCCGGGTCGATGAGCGCCCTTCCGCCCGATATCCCGCCGACGGACAGCATCCGTCACCATAATGGGCCTATGACTGCACCGCGCATCCTGGTTGTGGACGACGAGCCGAACATCCGTGACCTGCTCATCACGAGCCTCCGCTTCGCGGGGTACCAGGTCCGGGCTGTGTCCAACGGCGCCCAGACGATCTCGGCAGTGCTGGAGGAGGAGCCCGACCTCATCATCCTCGATGTCATGCTCCCCGACATGAACGGATTCAGCGTCACCAAGCGCCTTCGTGGCGCGGGCTACACGGCGCCGATCCTGTTCCTGACGGCCAAGGACGAGACCGAGGACAAGATCACCGGGCTCAACGCCGGCGGCGACGACTACGTCACCAAGCCCTTCTCGCTCGACGAGATCGTCGCGCGCATCCAGGCGATCCTCCGCCGCACGATGCAGGCCGACGAGGAGTCGGTCATCCGCGCCGGCGAGCTCACGATGGATCAGGACACGCACGACGTCGTCGTGGGCGACGTGTCGATCGACCTCAGCCCGACGGAGTTCAAGCTCCTGCGCTATCTCATGCTCAACCCCAACCGCGTGCTGTCGAAGGCGCAGATCCTCGACCACGTCTGGGAGTACGACTTCAACGGCGACGCCGGGATCGTCGAGAGCTACATCTCCTACCTCCGCCGCAAGATCGACCCGCACTCGTCCGAGCCGCTCATCCAGACCAAGCGCGGCTTCGGCTACATGCTGAAGGCCGGCAAGACCGCCTGACCCGGCGACCCTTCGGAAGGGGGCGGCGCCCTGACGAGCAAGACCGACGCAGTCACCCGTTGGTGGCGCGGCATCAGCCTGCGCGCCAAAGTCACGGGTGTCACCGTCGCGCTTCTGGTCATCGGGCTCGCCGCCGCCGGCATCGGGACGCTGGCGTTCCTTCGCAACGCCCTCATCGTGAGTCTCGACGAGCAGCTGCAGCAGCTGACGTCGACGGATGTCGCGGTCAACGCGCTGATCGAGACATCCATCGTCGACGGCGTCACGACGTTCCGGGTCAAGCAGGATGCCTCGGTCGACTACTTCGTCGCGATCTACGAGGGCAGCGAGCAGGACAACCTGCGGATCACGGCGGGCGGTGACGCCGAGGCGCCCAAGCCCGACTTCCCCGAGACGGTGACCCTCGAGCAGGCGCGGATCAAGGGCACCGACCCGTTCTGGATGCCGAGCGTCGACGGCGGCACGACGTTCAAGGCGAGCATGGACGTCTACCAGCCGGTGGGCTCGAGCACGCTCTACACCCAGGTCGTGGCGCTGCCGATGTCGACGATCAACCGCATCGTGACGACCTACATCGGCATCTACGGCGTGCTGGCCCTCATCACGATCGTCGCGGGCGCGCTCCTCACGCGCTGGCTCGTGACGCTCACCTTCCGAAGTCTCGGCCAGGTCGAGTCGACCGCCATGACGATCGCGGCCGGCGACTTCGGCCAGCGCATGACCGACATCGAGCCGACGACGACGGAGGTGGGGCGCCTCAAGACGGCGATCAACGCGATGCTCGACCGGGTCGATGCCGCCATCTCGCAGCGCGATGCCACGGTGCGCCAGATGCGCCGATTCATCGGCGACGCGAGCCACGAGCTGCGCACGCCGCTCGTCACCGTGCGCGGCTACGCCGAGCTCTACCGGATGGGCGCCATCGAGGGCGACGAGGACGTCGCCCAGGCGATGGACCGTATCGAGAGCGAGGCCAAGCGCATGGGCCTTCTCGTCGAGGACCTCCTCGCCCTGGCCCGCCTCGACGAGCGCCGCGACGTCGTCATCGCCCCGGTCGACCTGCGACCGGTCGCGCGCGATGCGGCGATGGACGTGCGCGCGGCATCCCCCCACCGCCCCGTCATCGTCATCGACACGACGCTCACCGAGCCCGAGCCGGGCCCCGAGCCCGAGCCGGAGCTGTACGAGGAGCCCCCACCGCCCCCGCCCAAGGGTCGCCGCGGCACGACGAGCCCCATCGCCCGCGCGAGCGGCGCGACGCTCTCGCTGCTGCGCCGCCGTCCGAAGCCCGTGCCCGCCGCCGAGGCGCCGGTCTCGGGCGAGGTGCCCCCCGTCGCCCCCGTCGAGGCGGAGCTGCCCGTCGAGCTGCTTCCCGAGCCGATCGTGCTGGGTGACGAGAACCGCATCCGCCAGGTCGTGGCGAACCTGCTCGGCAATGCGCGGCGCTTCACGACCGAGGACTCCCCCATCGAGCTGCGCGTCGGCGTCGACCCCGTGATCGGCTGCGGCTGGATCGAGGTCATCGACCACGGCGAAGGAGTCCCCGACCAGATCAAGGACAAGATCTTCCAGCGCTTCTGGCGCGCCGACACGTCCCGCGCGCGCGAGACCGGCGGCACGGGCCTGGGTCTTTCGATCGTGGCCTCGATCGTCGAGGCGCTCCACGGCACGGTCGACGTCGTCGACACTCCGGGCGGAGGCGCGACCTTCCGCGTCGCACTGCCGCTCGCGCGCGAGCGTGCCGCCGAGGAGCACCTCTTCCTCCCGACGCAGCCCATCGCGCGCCCCCGCGACGAGCGCTGACCGCTCCTCCCCAGGCGCCTTCCCGCCCCGGCCGTCCACACCCGCCCGGGACGGCGACGGATGCCGCGTGCCCCGCTCCTACCGTGGGGGAAACCCCATTCCCCAACCCCGAAGGAGCCGAACATGGCCGTCTTCTCCGTCGACAGCGACGCCGTCCTCTCCGCCACGGGCTCGATCCGCGGCACCATCGATCGGCTGCAGGGCGAGACCCACTCGATGCTCGCCCAGCTGACCCACCTGCAGTCCGCGTGGTCGGGCTCGGCCGCCGTCGCGTTCCAGAGCGCCGTCGACCAGTGGCGCGCGACGCAGCGCCAGGTCGAAGACAGCCTCGGCGCGATCAACCAGGCCCTCGCCGTCGCGGGGCGTCAGTACGCCGACGCCGAGCAGGCGTCGGTGTCGCTCTTCCGCTGAGCCGCGGCATCCGCGCAGCCGCGGCATCCGCGCAGCCGCGGCATCCGCGCAGCCGCGGCATCCGCGCACGAAGAAGGCCCCCTCCGTGCGGAGGGGGCCTTCTTGCGGTTCAGCTGTCGCCGGCGGGACTCAGAAGTCCATGCCACCCGTCGGGTCGCCGGCCGGAGCCGAGACCTTCTCGGGCTTGTCGGCGACGACGGCCTCGGTCGTGAGGAAGAGACCGGCGATCGACGCGGCGTTCTGCAGCGCCGAGCGCGTCACCTTGGCGGGGTCGATGATGCCCTGCGCGAAGAGGTCGCCGTACTCACCAGTCGCGGCGTTGAGGCCGTGACCCGCGGGGAGCTCCGAGACCTTGTTCGCGACGACACCGGGCTCGAGACCCGCGTTGAGGGCGATCTGCTTGAGCGGAGCCTCGATCGCGACGCGCACGATGTTGGCACCGGTCGCCTCGTCGCCGACGAGGCCCGTGATGGCCTCGGTCTCGAACGCGACCTTGCCGGCCTGGATGAGCGCGACGCCACCACCGGGGACGATGCCCTCCTCGACGGCCGCCTTCGCGTTGCGGACGGCGTCTTCGATGCGGTGCTTGCGCTCCTTCAGCTCGACCTCGGTCGCCGCACCGGCCTTGATGACGGCGACGCCGCCAGCGAGCTTGGCGAGACGCTCCTGGAGCTTCTCGCGGTCGTAGTCGCTGTCGGTGTTCTCGATCTCACGACGGATCTGCGTGACGCGACCCTCGATCTGGGACGCCTCGCCGGCACCCTCGATGATCGTCGTCTCGTCCTTCGTGATGATGACCTTGCGGGCACGACCGAGCAGGTCGAGGGTGGCGTTCTCGAGCTTGAGACCGACCTCCTCGGTGATGACCTGGCCACCCGTGAGGATCGCGATGTCCTGCAGCTGCGCCTTGCGGCGGTCGCCGAAGCCGGGGGCCTTGACGGCGGCCGACTTGAAGATGCCGCGGATCTTGTTGAGCACGAGAGTCGCGAGCGCCTCGCCCTCGACGTCCTCGGCGATGATGACGAGCTCCTTGCCGTCCTGGATCACCTTGTCGACGACGGGCAGAAGGTCCTTGATGTTCGAGATCTTCTGGTTCGCGATCAGGATGTAGGGGTCTTCGAAGACGGCTTCCTGGCGCTCGGGGTCGGTGACGAAGTAGGGGTTGATGAAGCCCTTGTCGAAGCGCATGCCCTCGGTGAGCTCGAGCTCGGTGCCGAAGGTCTGCGACTCCTCGACGGTGACGACGCCCTCCTTGCCGACCTTGTCGATCGCCTCGGCGATCAGGTCGCCGATGGTCGGGTCAGCGGCCGAGATCGACGCGGTGGCAGCGATCTGCTCCTTGGACTCGACCTCCTTGGCGCTGGAGAGGAGCTCGTCGGTGATGGCCTTGACGGCCTTCTCGATGCCCTTCTTGAGCGAGATGGGGTCGGCGCCGGCCGCGACGTTGCGCAGACCCTCGCGGACGAGTGCCTGAGCGAGCACGGTCGCCGTCGTCGTGCCGTCACCGGCGACGTCGTCGGTCTTCTTGGCGACCTCCTTGACGAGCTCCGCGCCGATCTTCTCGTACGGGTCGTCCAGCTCGATCTCCTTGGCGATCGATACACCGTCGTTCGTGATCGTGGGGGCTCCCCACTTCTTCTCGAGCACGACGTTGCGACCGCGGGGGCCCAGCGTCACCTTGACGGCGTCGGCCAGGATGTTGAGGCCGCGCTCGAGGCCGCGACGGGCCTCCTCATCGAAAGCGATGATCTTTGCCATGTGTGTGTCGTCCCTCCCGGACGTTGGGTTGGTCTTAGCACTCGCAGATATGGAGTGCTAACCCATTCTGGCACTCGCCCCCATCGAGTGCAAGCCATGCGGACGGGCCCGACACACGGCGACACCCCGGGGCTCCAAAGCCGCCGGGGTGTGCAGGTCATCCCGCTTCGCGGGACGGATGCCGCGGCATCCGTCATCTCACGCGACGATGCGCACCGACTCCGCCTGCGGTCCTTTCTGCCCCGAACCGACCGTGAACTCGACAGTCTGGCCCTCTTCGAGGACGCGGAAGCCGGTCATGTCGATGTTCGAGTAATGCACGAAGACGTCCTGGCCGTCCGCCACCGTGATGAAGCCAAACCCCTTCTCGGCGTTGAACCACTTGACAGTGCCCTGGGTCATTGCAAATCACTCCTGTTGCCGTGTACTTGGGGCAATCGTAGGGTCCGCTCGGAGAGCGGATCCGCCCCGTGGGCAACTGTTGACGCGGGTGCCGCGAAGTGTTTACCGGGCCGAAACAACGCGCCGTGGCGCGGGTCAGGGAGTGGGTGCGGAGCTCGGCGGATTGCTCGTGCGATCCAGGCCGATGACGACGACGAGCTGCTTGGTCTGGCTCTCGTCGACGTCGGCGGTGTCGGGGTCGTCCTGCGGCTGGTACACGGTGCTCTGAGCCACCTGCGCGCCCCCGAGGACCGTCTCGGCGAGGCCGCGGGCGGCCGCCTCGTCTTCGGGGTAGGCGTAGTAGACGGTCGTCTGGGCGAAGTCGGTGGAGCCCGCCTGCCCGGCGTTGACGCTCTCGGCCGCCCAGCCCGCCGCGATGATCTGGTCGCGCAGCTGCGTGGCCAGGCCCGTCTCGGGCGTCGCGTTGAGGATGATCACCGAGTAGCTCGTGTCGACGACGGGAGTGACGTTCGGCAGCGACGTGACGGTCGGCTCGGGCGTCGGGAAGAGCACGACCCGCCCCGAGGCGATGAGCGTGCCGAAGATCCCGACGGCGACGAGGACGATGGTCGCGAGGACGGCCCAGAGGAAGACGACCCACGCGCGCATGCGCGGGTTCTCAGCGCGATGTGCTCCGACTCGGCCGCCGTCCGCCGGGAGATCGTCGAAGCGATCCCGGGGGAAGGTCGATTTCGGCACCAGTGAATGCTACCGGGCGAGGCCGGGGGAACCCGATTCGGGGCGGTCCCGGGCGTGCCGGGTGGTGTTCGGGTGGCGGGTTCGGCCGGCGCGGGTCGGCCGGCGTGGGTCGGCCGGCGGGTTCGGCCGGCGTGGGTCGGCCGGCGTGGCCTGACGAGTGCCGCGCCCAACCGCCGGCCCGCCCGCGACGACTTCGTACGTACTCGCCGAGAACACACGACACCGACGACGCTTGCCTACGTTCTCGACGAGTTCGTACGTACTCGACGCAATCCGGCCGGTCAGCGGGGGTCGGCCGGCGTGGGCTGATGTGTGCCGCGCCCCACCGCCGGCCCGCCTGCGACGACTTCGTACGTACTCGCCGAGAACACACGACACCGACGCCGTTTACCTGCGTTCTCGGCGAGGTCGTACGCACTCGACGCAATCCGGTCGGCGTGGGGTGACGGATGCCGCGCCCGACCGGGCCGACGGGGTTCGGCCGGCGTGGGGTGACGGATGCCGCGCCCGACCGCCCGCGCCGACTTCGTATGTACTCGCCGAGAACACACGACACCGACGCCGTTTACCTACGTTCTCGGCGAGTTCGTACGTACTCGACGCAGCCCGACGGTCAGCGGGGTTCGGCGACCGCGCGCGCGACGCGCGCCGTGCGCGAGGCGTCGCGCAGGCGGCGCAGGCGCTTGACGAGCATGGGGTCGTGCTCCTGCGCCTCGGCCGTGTCGATCAGGCGGCCGAGCAGCTGGTAGTAGCGGGCCGGCGAGAGCCCGAGGTCGGCGCGGATCGCCTCTTCTTTCGCTCCCGCGTGCCGGCGCCACTCCGCCTCGAATTGGAGGATGGCGCGATCGCGGTCGGAGAGGGGCACGGGGTCACGCTAACCCCGCGCGCTCCGATCTCAGGCGCGCCACTCCACGAACGCGCCGAGCGGGTCGACGGCCGCGAGCGGACGGGCGCCGCGGCCGAGCACGAAGCCTCCCCAGGTCTGCGGATCGACGGGCGGATGCCACGGCCTCGGCAGCCCGGGAGGGTCGATCGAGATCCACTCGGCCGCAAGCGCCCCGAGCGTCTCGATGAGGCGATCGCGCGCGGCGCGCGGGATGTGGACGAGCACGCCCGGGGTCGTCACGACGAGCGTGGCGCCGTCCGGCGCCTCCGCCGCGAGGGCGCGCAGCACCTCGGGGTCGGACGCATCGCCCGCCACGATCCGCGGCGGATCGGCGGCGACGACGTCGAGCGCCGCGGCGATGCGCTCGGCACGGCCCTCCTCCCCCGGCCACACGAGCGTCGAGAGGAACGTGCGATCGGCGGAGTCCCGCGCGTCGAGGGGGTCGAGGTCGATCCCGGCCCGCCAGACCACCTCGGGCATGCGCAGCGGCGCGGCGCGGCGCAGCTCGCACTCCAGGACGACGGACGACCTGCCGTCGACGGGGTCGAGCGACACCTCCCGCTCGCCGCGGTAGCGATAGGAGTAGCGGTCGGGATACAGGCACAGCCCCGCGCTCGCCCCGACCTCGAGGAGGGCGATCGGCCCGTCGATCGTGCTGAGGGCGGGAAGGAGCGCGGCGCAGCGGAGCGGCTCGTTCGTCTGCAGGCCGCGGCGACCGCTCTCGGCGACGGCGGCGTCGATGTGGGCCGCGAGCCACCGCGACCACTCCTCGAAGCCGCCGAGGGGCGCGCCGAGCAGACGGGTGACGGCGAAGACGAGCGGCGGCTGGCGCCTCGTCGCAGGGATCCGCGCGAGGAGCCGGGCTGTCGCGGTGTCGGCGGCGACGCCCGCGGCCCACTCCTCATAGACATCCGAGCGGCCGGGAGCCTCGTCGCGGGCGAAGCGCGCATACCTCTCCTGCACCTCGGCGACGACGGCGTCGTCGGCCGAAGCACCGGGGGACGCGGCATCCGCACCTCTCATCACGTGGTCCATTGTCGGCGAACCGGGAGGATTCGTCGGAACACTCGGCCGCCGGCTCGGGTTGAATGGAGAGGCAGAAGGAGAAGCGATGACTTACGCAGTGAACAAGAGCGACGCCGAATGGCGCGAAGAGCTGGGCCCCGAGCAGTACGCCGTGCTGCGTGAGGCGGCGACCGAACGGCCGTGGACGGGTGAGCTGCTCGATGAGAGCCGCGCGGGCCTCTACACGTGTGCCGCGTGCGGGGCGGAGCTGTTCAAGAGCGGCACGAAGTTCGACTCGCACTGCGGGTGGCCGAGCTTCTACGAGTCGATCCGTCCCGAGGCCGTCGAGCTCATCGAGGACCGCACGTACGGCATGGTGCGCACCGAGGTGCGCTGCGCCAACTGCGGCTCGCACCTCGGCCACGTCTTCCCCGACGGGTTCGGCACGCCGACGGGCGACCGCTACTGCATGAACTCCGTCTCGCTGAACTTCACGCCCGAGTCGTGACCAGCGCCCTCGAGGCGGTGCGCGCGCGCCGCTCCTGGTCGAAGGTGACGGATGCCGCGCCCACCCACGACCAGCTGCTCGAGCTCGTCGCGGCTGCGGGCCGCGTCGCCGACCACTCCTCGCTCGCGCCGTGGCGGCTCATCGAGCTGCGCGGTGCCGACCGCGAGAGGCTCGGCGCCGCGATCGCCAAGGCGGAGGGCGACAAGCACCCGTCGACGAAGCCCCTGCGCGCGCCGCTGCTCGTCGCGGTGGTCGCGAGCTACCGCAAGAGCGACAAGGTTCCGCGGTGGGAGCAGGAGGCCGTCGCGTCCGGCGTCGCGCACATGCTGAGCCTTCTGCTCGACGAGGCCGGCTGGGGCGTCCTCTGGCGCACCGGCCACTACACGCGCAGCAAGCCCGTCGCGAAGGCCCACGGGCTCAAGAAGAACGAGGAGCTGCTCGGCTGGCTCTACGTCGGCGGCAAGCCGGCGTCGGCGCGGCCGGGACACCGCCGCCCTGTCGACGCGTCTGCCTTCGTGACGCGGATGCCGGAGGGCAGGAAGTAGTCGCGGCGGCGGCGAGGCGCGGGCTACGCGCGGCGCCGGCTGGGCGCGGCGACGGCGAGCCGCGCGGGCTACGTGCGGCGTCGGCGAGCCGCGCGGGCTACGTTCGCCGCCGGAGGGCGGCGCGCCACGGCACGACGGCCACGACGACCCCCACGAGGGCGACGAACACCGCGGCGACCGCGGCGCCGAGCGGGGGTCCCGCGAGCGGCGGCCAGAGCGCGTCGATGAGGACGGATGTCGCGAGCAGCCCGACGACCGAGGCGAGGCCCAGCAGCAGCACGCCCGTGTACCGCACGAGCGAGGCCGACAGGAAGATGTAGAGCACGCCGATCGCGCCGCCGACGTAGAGCCACGGCTCCGTCGGAAACCGTTCGGGCGCGCCCACGAGGGCGATGTGGATGATGTCGGCCACGACGAGCGCGATCGTGCCGCCCACGAAGTTGACGAGCGTCGCGACGAGGGGGCTCCCGAGCGCTTCGCGGAGCCGGCCGTTCGTCGCCTGCTGCCACGCGATGCCGGCGCCTGCGAGGAACGGGAGCAGCAGCATCCACCACGGAACGCTCGCGAGCCCGTCGCCCGTGAGACACAGCACCACCGCGACGATGACGAGCAGGCCGCCCGCGACGCGGCCGAGGGTCACCGCGACGACGCCGGCGGGCCCGTAGCCGACGCGGTCGAGCACGAGTCCGTTGACGGTCTGGCCCGCCACGACGCCGACGGTGAACAGCGCGACGCCGATCGTCGCGACCGTGAGGCCTTGCGTGGCGACGGTGAGCGCTCCGGCGAGGCCGCCGATCAGCATCCAGAACGGAATCTGGCGTCCGATCCCGCGCACGAGCCGGCGGACGGCCGCCCGCGCACTCGGGAGGACTGCGGCGAGGACGAGGAGGATGACCAGGCCCGAGCCGAAGGAGATGACCGCGGCCGTGAATCCGTCGCCGAGCGCGAGGCCGAGCGAGCCGTTGATCCGCGCCTGGACGGCGGTCATGACGCCCACGAGGACGGCTCCGCCGATGGCGAGCCACGCGGGGAGACGGGTGGGGGTCACGGGTCAATCTTGCCTGCGCCGGCGGCGTCTGGTGTGCGACGTACCCTGGAGTGTGCCCCGATCCCGTCGACAGAAGCAGCTGCTTTCATGGCTTCCCGCGGCGATCCTCGTGCTCATCATCGCGGGGGTCGTCTTCACGACGATCGCCGTGCAGAACTCGTGGTGGGCCGAGGAGGATCCCGTCGCCTCGAGCGACCAGAGGGCCGCCGACGGCAGCAGCAAGCTCTCGGATGCCGGGCTCGACTACGTCAACGTCGAAGGCGTGCTGCGCGTGCGCATCGGCGAGGGCGCCCTGCCGACCACGCGGATCGGCCTCGGCGCCGACGAGGAGAAGACCGGCGAGTTCCGCCGCCCCGTCAAGGCCGTCATCGCGGCCGGCGACGAGGTCTACGTCGTGAACGAGGTCGAGACGATGCGCGCCGTCGCGAAGGGCGGCGAGCTGACCTCGCTCACCCTCGGGGTCGGGCAGGCACTGCCGTGGTCGAGCGCCGTCGGCACGGTGCAGGGGCTCGCGTCGGAGTTCGGCTGGAACCAGGACGAGATCGCCGCGTGGGAGCAGCAGATCTCGGACTTCACCCGCGACCACGCCGACGGCACCTTCACGGCGGAGGTGACGGCGACGGATGCCGCGACCATCACCGGCACCGTCGCGTTCGACCGCGCCTCGGGTTATACGACGCTCTCGATCTCGTTCGCCCCGCCGTCCTGACCCCGGTCTCGCCCCGCCTCCGGCCCCTCGACCCCGGTCTCGCGCCGCCCCCCCCCCCCCCCCCCCCCCCCCCCCCCCCCCCCGGGCACCCGTCTCAGACCGTGAGCCTCCAACTGAGCGCCGAGACCGTGGGTAGCACCCGCGCTCTCGGCGCTCAGATGGAGGCTCACCGGTCGAGGCGGGCGGGCGCAGCGGAGCGCGGAGCGCGAAGGCCGGGCGCGGCGAGAGGCGGGGGGTGGAGCCCGGGCCAGTGGAGCCGACCACGGGACTCGAACCCGTAACCGCCCGATGAGAAGTCGGCGTCGACCCCGATTCGCCAGTGGAGCCGACCACGGGACTCGAACCCGTAACCGCCCGATTACAAGTCGGGTGCGCTACCAATTGCGCCAGGTCGGCAGAGCAACAAGTCTATCCGGGCGGATCACGCCGGAATCGCGTCAGCCGGCGGGTGTCGCGGCGGGCGTGGGGGTCGGCGACGGCGTCTGCGTGGGCTCGTCGCTCGCGAGGGTCAGGACGAATTGCGAGAACTCCGCGGGGTCGTCCAGCGCCCCGACGTACTGCGTGCCGTTGACGAGCACCATCGGCGCCGTCGTGAGCGCCACGCCGTCGGCCCCCGGGATGCCCTGCAGGGCCCGGTCGGTCGCCGACTTCGCCCAGGCGGCGAAGTCCTCCTCCTCGATGCAGTCGCGCACGACCTTCGGCGACGAGGCGCTCGAGGCGATCGCGATCGCGGCGAGGTCTTCGTCGGAGATCCCGTCGGAGTCGACCTCGGGCTGCTGCTTCAGCAGCGCGTGCGTGAAGGCGAAGAAGGCGTCGGGCGAATGCGTCGCGACGCACGCGGCGGCGCTCGCGGCACGCAGCGAGTACTTCGTGCCGTTCGACTTCGAGGTGAGCATCGCGACCGGGTAGTACGTGAGGGTCGCGGCCCCCTGCTTGACCCACGTCGCGAGCTGCGCGGCGTTGGCCATCTGGAATTCGCGCGAGCCCGGGGAGAGATAGTCGACGTAGATGCGGATGTCGACGGCCGGCCGCGTCGTCGCGGAGGCCGAAGGATCGGGCGTCGGCGTGGCGGTCGGGGTGGGGGTGGCGGCGGCGGTCGCGCCGGCGGAGCCTGCTCCGGGCACGCCCATCTCCGCTTTGCTGTCTTCGATGCTCGTGCCCGCGACGGAGGTCACGGCGATGCCGTCCTCGGTGACGTTGGCGGGGTCGAGGAGGGGCTTGGACGCCGCGGACCCGACGGTCCAGGTGATGGCGATGGCCGCGACGGCCACGACGGCGATGATGACGACGGCGAGCGACGCGGCGCGGATGAGGCGGACACGCGACTGCTTCGCCTGAACCTGAAGCGCCTTTTCGCGGACCGCTCCACGGCGGTCGCTCGGGACAGGCGCGTTCTGGGATTCGTCGCTCGACATGGAACCTTCTGGAGACGGGGGCCGTGGGCCGGAGGCCGCGCTATCGGGCTGCGACCGCTCACGATGCTAGCCAGGCAGGCTGAGAAAAGCCCAGACACGAGCCCCCTGCGAGGCATCCGTCGCCTGGGAAGGCCGTGAGTGGGCGCCCCCGCGGGCATGTCATACTGATGGGTACGCCCGACGGTGGGCGCGCGGGACAAGCCCCCGCACATTCCATTCACTACGGATCGTCCGGCACGTACCTGCCGGTGAAGGAGAACAAAATGGCGTCCGTCACGTTCGACAACGCAACCCGCCTGTACCCCGGAGGCACCCGCCCCGCGGTCGACAAGCTCAACCTCGAGGTCGCCGATGGCGAGTTCCTGGTTCTCGTCGGCCCCTCGGGCTGCGGAAAGTCCACCTCGCTGCGCATGCTGGCCGGCCTCGAAGAGGTCAACTCGGGCCGCATCCTCATCGGCGACCGCGACGTCACCGACGTCCCGCCGAAGGACCGCGACATCGCGATGGTGTTCCAGAACTACGCGCTGTACCCCCACATGACCGTCGCCGAGAACATGGGCTTCGCGCTCAAGATCGCCGGCGTCGGCAAGGAGGAGCGCGCTGCGCGCGTCCTCGAGGCCGCGAAGCTCCTCGACCTCGAGGAGTACCTGACCCGCAAGCCGAAGGCCCTCTCGGGTGGTCAGCGTCAGCGCGTCGCGATGGGCCGCGCCATCGTCCGCCAGCCGCAGGTGTTCCTCATGGACGAGCCGCTGTCGAACCTCGACGCCAAGCTCCGCGTGCAGACGCGCACGCAGATCGCGTCGCTGCAGCGCCGCCTGGGCGTCACGACCGTCTACGTCACGCACGACCAGACTGAGGCCCTCACGATGGGCGACCGGATCGCCGTGCTGAAGGACGGCATCCTGCAGCAGGTCGGCACGCCGCGTGACCTGTACGAGAAGCCCGACAACGTGTTCGTCGCCGGCTTCATCGGCTCGCCCGCGATGAACCTCTTCCCGGTGCAGCTCGCCGAGGGCGGCATCCAGTTCGGCAACGCCATCGTCGACGCCGACCTCGACCGCCAGACGAACGCGACGCAGGTCACCGCGGGCGTCCGCCCCGAAGACATCGTGGTCAACCCTGCCGACGGCAAGGGCCTGACCGTCGATGTCGACCTCGTCGAGGAGCTCGGCGCCGACGGCTACCTCTACGGCCACACCGACATCAACGGCAAGCGCACCGACATCGTCGCGCGCGTCGACGGCCGCGTCCACCCGAACGCCGGAGAGAAGGTCGTGCTGGCCCCCGTGCCGCACCACGTCCACTCCTTCGACATCGAGTCGGGCCAGCGCCTGAACAAGAAGGCCATCGCCTCCGCGTAGCATCCGTGACCACAGCGCGGGCGGCTCTCACGAACCGTCCGCGCTGTGGCATATCTGGAGAACAATGCCCGCTGCCCTGAGCATCACCGCCAGCTCCGTCGACCCGGGGCTGCTGACCCTGCCGTGGTCGACGACGCTCGCCGAATGGCCGAGCAACCACATCGTCTTCCTGCCGAAGGGCATCTCCCGCCATCTCGTGCGCTTCGCCAACCTCTCCGGCCGCGTCGTGGCCATCAAAGAGACGACGGAGGAGATGGCCCGGCGCGAGTACGACATGCTCGGCAATCTCCATCGCCTCGATGCGCCGTGCGTCGAGCGCGTGGCGGTGATCGCGGGAAGGACGGATGCCGCGGGCGATCCGCTCCCCGCGGCTCTCGTCACCGCGCACCTGAAGTTCTCCCTCCCTTACCGCGCCCTGTTCACGCAGGTGCTCCGCCCCGACACGGCGAATCGCCTGGTCGACGCCCTCGCCGTGCTGCTCGTGCGCCTGCACAACGTGGGCTTCTTCTGGGGCGACGTCTCGCTCTCGAACACCCTCTTCCGCCGCGATGCGGGCGCCTTCGCCGCATATCTCGTGGATGCCGAGACCGGCGAGCTGCACGAGTCCGGCCTCACGCCGGGCCAGCGCGCGCACGACCTCGACGTCGCACGCACCAACATCGCCGGCGAGATCATGGACCTCGAGGCCGGCGGACGGCTCGAAGGCGGCGTCGACGCCCTGGCGATCGCCGACGGCATCATGTCGTCGTACCACTCGCTGTGGGGCGCGCTCACCGACAAGGAGTCGTTCGCGGCCAACGAGTCGTGGCGCATCACCGAGCGCGTGCAGCGCCTCAACGAGCTCGGCTTCGACATCGGCGAGATGTCGATCCAGGCGACCACCGACGGCACGCGGGTATCGATCCAGCCGAAGGTCGTCGACGCCGGCCACCACCAGCGCCGGCTCCTGCGGCTCACGGGCCTCGACGTCGAGGAGAACCAGGCGCGACGGCTGCTCAACGACCTCGACGAGTTCCGCGCGCGCGTCTCGCGCCTCGGGGATGACGAGGAGATGGTCGCGCACGAGTGGCTGACCCGCGTGTTCGAGCCCGTCGTCAAGGCGATCCCGTTCGACCTGCGCGCCAAGCTCGAGCCGGCCGAGGTGTTCCACCAGGTGCTCGAGCACCGATGGTACATGTCGCAGGCCCGGGGGAAGGCCGTCCCCCTCGCCGAAGTGCTGACCAGCTACATCGACGGCGTCCTGCGCCACCGGCGCGACGAGGCGACCGTCATGGGCCCGCCCACCGAGACGATGTCGCTCCCGATCCTGTCGAGCGGCGCGATCGAGGTCATCGAGGACGACGACATCGACTGGCGCGACCTCGTCTGAGCCCGCGCGGCGGGTCGAGGCATCCGTCATCTCCTCCCGGGAGAGGGAAGCGGGTGCGTGCGCAGCCGGTTATTCGCGCGGTGTCGGCCCCTCGGCGGCGCGCGGTGCCACCACCGCGGCCGCCGAGGAGCCGGAGGCCTTCGCGCCCTCCCCCTCGTCGTCGGCGGCTCGCACCTCGCTGCGGAGGATGCGCACCGACTGACCGACTCCGCGCGCGAGCGCCGGGAGCTTCGTCGCGCCGAAGAGGAGCAGCAGGACGGCCACGAGGATCAGCAGGTGCGTGCCGTTGAGGTTCGCGAACATGGTCGACCTTCGTTCTTCTGCGGCGGGCGGGCGGGCGGACGGGCGACGGACCGTCAGGCCGACGGGGCGTCGTAGCGGGTGCCGTTGTCGAGACCCGCGAGACCGGCGATCTGGCCCGCGTCGTAGACGACGTCGCCGCCGACGATCGTGGCGATCGACCGCACGCGCGGGATCTCGCTGTCGGGGATCGAGAAGAAGTCGCGATCGAGGATGACGAGATCGGCGTGGTTGCCCGCTTTGATGCCGCCGAGGTCGTCCTCGTGGATGAACCACGAGTTGTTCTTCGTCGCGAGCTGGATCGCCTCGTCGCGGGTGATCTGCTGGCCCGGCTCCCAGACGGCGTTGCCGGCGAGGTTCCTGCCGGTGATCATCGTGTAGAAGTTGAGCCAGGGGTTGATCGCCGTGATGTCGCCGCCGTCGGAGTGGTAGCCGACGTTGATGCCGCTGTCGATGATCGTGCGGTGCTTCGGGCCGAGGTTCGAGCCGGAGCGGGTGGGGCCCCAGCCGACCTTGAGGCCCACGCCCATCGCCTTCAGGCGGTTGATGTGGTCGAGGTGGATGTTGGGCACGTGGGCCACGACCCAGCGGAGGTCGCCGATCGGCACTTCGGCGTTGACGGCCTCCCAGCCGGCGACGATCTGCCCGATGTCGTTGGCCGACAGGGAGTGGTTCTCGTTGCGCCAGCCGGCCTTCGCGACGGCCTTGGCGCCCGCGAGCCAGATCGGCCCGCCGATCGCGACGGCCCCGCCGCCGAAGCCGTTGACCGTGAACTCGCCGATGCCGCCCGAGCGCATCATGTCGCTGCCGTAGAAGGGGAAGGCGTTCCTGAGCCGGGCGGTGAGGCGCGGCAGGTCTGCCGTCGAGTCCTCCTCGAGGTAGTCGAAGCGGATGCGGGCCGGGAGCGCCTTCTTGGCGTTGAGGGCGAGGAAGCCACGGTGGATCGTGTACGCGTTCTCGTTCCAGATGGCCGTGCCGGGCGTCTCGACGTGGAAGGCGCCCTCGTCGAGGTGCGTCGTGATCCCGAGGCTCGAGTAGTAATCCAGGGCGGCCTTCGCGTTGCGCTCGCGCTCGGCATCCGTCATCTCCTGACGAAGCCTCTGGAGCGCGAGTCCGACGCCCGGACCCGTGGGGTACCCGGCCGCGTTGACCGCGATCGTGATGCCCTTGGCCGCGAAGTAGTCGACGGCGGCCTGATTGACGGCGTTGCCGCCCTGCTCGGCCATGATCATGACCGGTCGCGGCACGGCGTCGAGGGTCGCGAGGTTGGGGAGGGTGTTGCTCGGGAACTGCATCGCGACGATGGGCCCGAGCGCGGTGACGAGCTCGCCCGCGGGAACGGTGTTCGCCTTCGCGGTCAGCCGCGCGACGGCGTCTTGGTGGGTGAAGACGTCTTCGAGGCCGACCCAGTGGCCGGGGCGGTTGCTCACGAGCGCGATGTGGTTGTGCGAGTCGATGATGCCGGGGATGACCGTGCGCCCCGCGAGGTCGATCTTGTTCTTGGAGTTGCCGTTGCGGATGGCGTCCTTGCCGACCGCGACGAAGCGCCCGTCGCGGATGCGGACCGCATCGACGATCGAGTTGGTGTCGTCGAAGGTGTGGATGCGCCCGTTGACGAGCAGGATGTCGTCGCTGCCGTCTGCGCGGGCGGCGGCCCGTGCGAGGGGCGTCGATCCCCCACCGGCGACGGCGGCCGATGCCGGCGACGCGCTGTTGAGGACGGCGGCTGCCGCGGCCGCGCCGCCTGCCAGCATGAGTCCGCGCCGGGAGACGCCCGACGCGGTGTCCTGCTGCGGGTCGGGCGTGGTGATGTTCTTCTTGCGTGCCATGAGTAGTGCTCCCGCTGAATGTCGACGCTGACAAGGGGTGGATCTGGCGGAACGGTCCTTCGGCCAACCCGGTGAACTGCGCTGTCAATTGGACATGGACAGTTGTCCAGTGATACTGGACGGCTTTGGAACGGAACATAGCAGGGCAGCGGCGCTCCGCAATAGCGATCGCGAAGAATTCTCATCGAGGTCGGCAACGCCGCATGACCTCGTGAGAAGAATCTCCCCTGGTCACGGGGCGGGTTCGGTGCTAGGTTCCCGGCTGAACACCTTGTCCATACCCACTGGACAGTTGTGCGCTGGGAATAGACAAGGGACTTCTCTGCCGGCGTGTGCTGCGCGCCGCTGTCAACGTCGACACTCAGGGAGTTCTGATGACACGCAAGATCGACCGCAGGGCCGAGGACGAGCAGGACGAGGGGGGCCGCTTCTCTCGGCGCGGACTGCTCGTCGGCGGCAGCGCCGCGGCGGCTGCCGCGATACTGAGCGCGAGCAGCACGCCGGCTGCGGCGCAGCCGACCGCCGGGCCGCCCGCCGCCGCGACCGAGCGCCGATGGCACCCCGACGACGACGACATCCTGCTCGTCAACGGCCGGATCCACACGATGGACGACCACGACACCGTCGTCTCGGCCGTCCGGCTGAGCGGCGGGCGCATCGCAGCGGTCGGGCGCGAGGCGCAGACCAGCGGCAGCTCGAAGAACCGGATCGACCTGCGCGGACGCACCGTCGTCCCGGGGCTCATCGAGAGCCACACGCACTTCGTGAGTCTCGCCAACCGCCCTGGTTACCACGTCGCGGAGTGGGAGCTCGCGAAGGACGTCGCCGGGGTGCTGGCGGCACTCGCCGCGCGTCGCCCCGAGGTGCCGGACGGACAGTTCATCACCGCGATGGGCGCCGGCACGCCGCGCATGTTCGCCGAGCAGCGCCTCCCCACGCGCGCGGAGATCGACTCGGCGGTCTCGGACCGCCCCGTCTTCCTGTATCAGAACTTCAACGGCCCGGCCCGGGTGAACACCCTCGGCAAGCAGTTCTTCGAATCGGTCTCCAACCCCGCCGTCGCCGTCGCCGACGACGGCTCGATCGTCGGCGATGCCGCGAACTACGCGCTGTATCACCTCCGCATCCGGCAGACCTTCGAGGACCAGCGGCGCAGTGCGCTGGACGCCATGGCGTACTCGGCGAAGCTCGGCATCACGCTCAACTACGACCAGGTGCTCTTCGCGACGCCGAACGGCACCCTCGACCCCTCGGCGTATGAGACGCAGCCGGGCGATGGGCTGCGCAAGCTCAACCACTACCGGATGTACGACCCCTACCTCTCGCTCAACCGCGAGGGCTCGGCGTATGTGCGGCTGTGGATCAACTTCCTGCACCAGCAGGGGTTCATCCCGGCGCTCGGCGGACTGGACAAGCAGCTCCCCGAGCTGAAAGAGCGGCTGCGCAACGCGATGCCGGGGCACGGCGACGAGTTCGTCCGCATCCGCGGGATCGGCGAGTGGGCGGCTCCCTTCGCGACGCCGTCGAATGCCAACGGCTACGCCGTCTGGCGCGAAGCGCAGCGGCTCGTCGCCCAGGCGGGATGGCACAACGAGAACGCCATCCCGGGGACGCCGACCGACCAGAGCCAGATCGAGCAGGTCGTCTCGACGTGGGAGGCGCTGGATGCCGAGTTCGGCATCCGGCACCTGCGGTGGGGCCTGCAGCACGCCGACCACGCGACGCCGAACCAGCTCGCGCGACTCAAGGCGATCGGCGCCGGCGTCTCGCTCTCGGGATTCCGCTGGCTGAGCGGCACGCCCCGGGCCGACGGCCTGCCCTTCGGGCCGATGTTCCGGCAGATCCACGACAGCGGCATCCCGTACGGACTGCACGAGGACGGCGTGCACATCGCACCGCACAACCCCTGGTTCGCGATGCACTACGCCACGACGGGCCTCAACGTGCTCGGCCAGCAGATCAACCCCGGGCAGCAGATCTCCCGCACCAGCGCCCTCCGCGCCTACACGCGGGGAGCGGCGTGGTTCGTCGGCGTCGACGACCGCCTCGGCTCGATCGAGAAGGGCAAGCACGCCGATCTCGTCGTCCTCGACAAGGACTACTTCTCGGTCAGCGACGCGGAGATGCGCGACATCCGTCCCGTCCTGTCGTTCGTCGACGGCGGGATCGTGCACGACACCGGCGTCGTGCGCGGGCGCCGCGACTGGGCGCACGACAGCGACCACCCGTACGACGAGTCCTGGTGGCGCGTGCAGGCCTGACCCTGACCTGCACACGAGGAGGGTCGGGACCCCAGCATCCCGGCCCTCCTTTCTCGCTGCCGCCGGCCCCTGGCCGAGGCGTCAGATCAGCACGGAGAGGGGGTTCTCGATACGGCGGACGAAGGCCGCGAGCCACTGCGCGGCCAGGGCGCCGTCGAGCACCCGGTGGTCGGCCGACAGGGTCACGGTCATCACGGTCGCGACCGCGAGCGCGCCCTTCTCGTCGACGACGGGGCGCTTGGTCGCCGCGCCGACGGCGAGGATCCCCGAGTGCGGCGGATTGATGATCGCCGAGAACTCCTCGATGCCGTACATCCCGAGGTTCGAGACCGAGAACGACCCGCCCTCGAGCTCGTGCTGCTTCAGGCGTCCCTCGCGGGCACGCTCGGCCATCTCGCGCACGGTCGCGCTGAGCTCCGTCAGCGACAGCCGGTCGACGCCCCGCACGACCGGGGTGACGAGCCCCGCGGCCACCGACACCGCGACGGCGATGTCGACGCCCGTGAAGCGCCGGGTCGCGTCATCCGTCCACACGGCGTTCGCCTCGGGCACGTCGCGCATCGCTCGCGCCACCGCCTTCAGCACGAAGTCATTGACCGAGATCTTGACCTCGGACTGCTCGTTGACCCGCGCGCGCAGCGCGAGCAGCTCGTCGACGCGGCAGTGCGCGACCAGCTGGAAGTCGGGCACGGTCGACGTGCTCTCGGTGAGCCGCCGCGCGATCGCACGCCGCATGCCCGTGTGCGGCACGTCGACGAACCCCGCATCGGGCTGCGCCGGTGCGGCCTGCGCGCTGCCGGCTGCGGAGGGGACGGATGCCGCGGCCTCCGCGGGCGCGATCGCCGGCGGAGTCCACCCGTCGAGGTCGCGCCGGACGATCCGGCCCTGCGGCCCCGTCCCGTGGAGAGAGGCGAGGTCGATGCCGCGCTCGCGCGCGAGCCGGCGCACGAGCGGCGACGCGAAGAGCCGCCGCCCGGGGTCGGGCTCGGGCTCGGGCTCGGGCTCGGGCTCGGCCGACGCCTGCGACGACTGCGTCTCGACGACGGGCTCGGGCGCTTCGAACAGGCCGTCCTCCGACGACTCGGTGGGTGGCGCGGGCTGCGGCGTCGCGGGCGGTGCGGGCCGGGGTGTCGCCGGCGGCGTGACGGCACCCGCGGCAGCAGCACCGGCTGCCCCAGCACCAGCCACAGCATCACCGGCCGCTGCGACGACGGATGCCTCGGCCTGGCGGAGCGCGTCATCCGCCGACTCCCCCGGCGCGGCGAGCACGGCGATCGGCGAACCGACCGCCGCCGAGTCGCCGGCCGCGACGAGCACCCCCGCGAGGGTTCCCTCAGCCTCGGCCTCGTACTCCACGACGGCCTTCTCGGTCTCGATCTCGACGATCGCCTGGCCGAGCGACACGGTGTCGCCGACCTGGACGAGCCACGCCTGGATCGCGGCCTCGGCACCGCCGGCGGCGAGCTGCGGCATGCGCACGACGGCGGCCATCAGCGACCTCCCCACGCGGCGCGGACGCGCTCGAGACCGGCCACGACCTCTTCGGTCCGGGCGATCGCGGCGCGTTCGAGCACCTTGGAGATGCTCGGGCTCGACTCGGCCCCCGTCACCCGCTCGACGGGCTGGTCGAGCCAGTCGAAGAAGCGGCGCTGCACCTCGTCGGAGAGCCAGCCGCCGTACGACGGGCCGCGGGCGCCCTGCTCGACGATGAGGACGTTGTTGGTCTTGCGGATGCTCTCGCCGATCGTGTCCCAGTCCAGCGACGCGCGATCTAGCCAGCGCAGGTCGACGACCTCGGCATCCACCCCCGTCTGCTCGACGGCCTCGAGGGTGTGCCCGACCATCGAGAGGTAGGTGAGCACCGTGACCTCGGACCCCGCGCGGCGGATCGCGGCGCTGCCCGGAGGGATGATGTAGTCGAGGTCGCCGACGGGGACGCGGTCGGCCGTGCCGTAGAGGTCGACGTGCTCGATGACGAGCACGGGGTCGCCGAGCGCGAGGGCGGCGTTGACGAGACCGACGTAGTCGGCCGCCGTCGAGGGGGCGACGATCCGCCAGCCGGCCGCGGTCGCGAAGATGCCGGCGGGGTCCATGAGGTGCTGCGAGCCGTAGCCCGACCCCATCGCGACCTTCGTGCGCAGCACGAGCGGCACGGTGTTGTTGTCGCCGAACATGTGGCGCGCCTTGCCGACCTGATTGAAGACCTGGTCGGCGGCGACCCACATGAAGTCGGGGTACATGAACTCGACGACGGGGCGGAAGCGGCCGTCGAGGGCTATCCCGCCCGCGAGGCCGAAGAACCCGTTCTCGCTGATGGGCGTGCCGATGACCCGGTCGGGGCCGTACTTCTTCGCGAGGCCCTTCGTCGCGCCGTTCGTGCCGCCGTTGAGCCGGTGCACGTCTTCGCCGAGCACGATGATGCGGGGGTCCTGCTCCATGCGGCGATCCATCGTCGCCGCGACGGCGTCGACGAACTTGACGTCCTCCCACTCGCCGGTGTGGTCGAGCGGATCCGCCGCCTCGAGGCCCGCGAGCTCGGAGGCGTCGCCGCGGATGCCGCGATCCACGCCGGCGGGGTCGGGCCAGAACTCCGGCCGGATGCGGCGCCGACCCGGATTGTCGGGGTCGTCCTCGGTGAGGGCGGCCGCGGCATCCGTCATGGCGGCCACCGCCTGATCCCGCACCGCCTTCGCCTCGTCGTCGGTGAGGAGCGACAGCGCGATCATCTCGCGCGCGACGCGGTCGATCGGGTCGCGGGCACGCCACGCCGCCTCCTCGTCCTTCGTGCGGTAGCCGAAGGCGCTGCCGGGGTAGGGACCGTTCTGGTGGAAGAAGCGGTACACCTCGGCCTCGATGATGGCCGGCCCCTCCCCCGCGCGCATGCGGGCGAGCGCCTCCTGCGTCGCGAGGTGCACGGCGAGCGGATCCATGCCGTCCACGCGCCACGACGGGATGCCGAAGCCCTGCCCGCGCACGGAGAACCGCGGGTCTGCGGTCGCCTCGTCGGCGTGGGTCGACACGGCGTAGAGGTTGTTCTCGATGAAGAACATGACCGGGAGCTTCCACACCGCGGCGAGGTTCATCGACTCGAGCACCGAGCCGATCTGGCTCGAGCCGTCGCCGAAGTAGTTGATCGAGACGTCCGTCGTGCCCGAGTGCTTCTGCGCCCACGCGTTGCCCGATGCGATGGGCGCACCGCCGCCGACGATCGCGTTCGTGCCGAGGGCGCCGGCCTGGAGCCACTGCAGGTGCATCGAGCCGCCGCGGCCGCCCGAGAAGCCCTGCGCGAGGCCGAGGATCTCGGCGAGCGTCCGCTGCAGCACCGCCTGCAGCTCGGGCGTCACGAGGGCCGCGGGGTCGAGGCTCCCCTGCGAGACGTGGGCGATGACCTTGGCGAGGAACTGGTGGTGTCCGCGGTGCGAGCCGTTGACGGCATCCGTCGACCGCAGCGTCGCGATCGACCCGACCGCGCCCCCCTCCTGCCCGATGCTCGAGTGCGCGGGCCCGTGCACGAGACCCGCCGCCGCGAGGTCGAGGACGGTCTCTTCGAAGGCGCGGATGAGGTGAAGCTGACCGAGCATCGTCGCGAGGAGCGCGGGATCGGCGGCCTTCCAGTCGGCGGCCGTCGTCTTGATCTCGACCCACGGCACTCCGGTTTCGAGTCTGCGGCGTCTCGGCATGTTCGTCTCCATCGATGCTCATGCGGCCGCTCGTGCGGCCAGGCTCATCGTAGGACGGGATTGCATCCAATTACAAGACCGAGGCACCCAGCTGCGCAATCTGCGGTTGCGCGCGCTTCCTCAGTGGATACAATGAGGGCGTTTACGCCGTCGTGACGAGAGGAGCACCGATGCCGCTGCCCGGCATGCGAGGAGCAGACCACTTCGGCTTCACCGTCCCCGATCTCGACGAGGCGGAACGATTCCTCGTCGACATCCTGGGTGCCGTCCCGGTGTACGTGCTGGGCTCCAAGCAGGCCGACGACGACTGGATGAGCGTGCACCTCGGCGTGCATCCGCGCACCGTCATCACCGAGATCCGCTTCTACCGCCTCGGCAACGGCACGAACCTCGAGGTCTTCGCGTACGACAGCGCCGACGGACAGGCTCCGCAGCCGCGCAACAGCGACATCGGCGGCCATCACCTCGCACTGTACGTCGACGACATGGACGCCGCCGCGGCCTTCCTGCGCGAGAAGGGGGTCGAGGTCATGGGCGATCCCGTCGCGAGCGCCGGCGCGTCGGCCGGCCAGCGCTGGCTGTACTTCCGCAGTCCCTGGGGCATGCAGTTCGAGCTCGTGAGCTTCCCCCACGGCAAGGCGTACGAGCAGGACGCCGACACGCTCCTCTGGCACCCCGCGAGGCCCGCGGAATGAGAACGGAAGAGACGACGGATGCCGCGCGCACACGTGATGGCGACGCCGGGAACCGCATCGCCGACGGCGTGAGGGCGGGGATCATCGCGGGCGAGTTCCCCCCGGGCACCCGCATCCGCCAAGAGGATCTCGCGGCGACCTACGGCGCGAGCCGCGTGCCGGTGCGCGAGGCGATCCGCCAGCTCGAGTACGAGGGGCTGGTCACCGTCGTCGCAAACTCGGGGGCGTGGGTCTCGCGCCTGACGCTCGACGAGTGCGAGGAGATATACCTCATGCGCGAGCGGCTCGAGCCGCTCCTCCTGCGCTACAGCGCTCCCCGCCTCTCCGACGACGACGTCGCGCGCCTCGGCGAGCTCGCCCACCGCATCAGCGTCGAAGGCGCCGACACCGAGGCCTTCCTCGAGCTGGACGCCGAGTTCCACCTCGCCAGCTACGCGGCGGCCGAGACGTCGCAGCTCGGCGGCCTCGTGCAGAAGCTCTGGAACTCGACGGCGCCCTACCGTCGCGCCTATGTGGCGTCGTGGGACCCCGACTCCCGCCGCATCGCGCACGAGGAGCACCACCTCATGGTCGCCGCCCTCCGCGACGGCGACGTCGAGGAAGCGGAGCGCGTGCTCGCCGGCCACATCCGCCGAACGCGCCGCCAGCTCGCCAAGAGCCCCGACGTCTTCGCCGCACACGACTGATCCCGCACGGCCGACCCCAACACCACTATCCCCCGAGCCCAAGACCGCTGCCCCGAGCCCCAGACCCCACGACCGACCCGTCTCCGGGAGGAACCGCATGCCCATCGCGACCCTCAACCCCGCCACGGGCGTCGTCGAACGCGAGTTCGCGGCGCACTCCCCCGAAGAGGTCCAGGCGCGCATCGCGTCAGCGCACCGCGCGTACCTCGACCTCACCGCCACCGACTTCGAGACGCGAGCGGGCTGGATGCACGCGGCCGCGGATCTCCTCGAGGCCGAGGCCGACGAGGTCGCCGCGATGATCACGCGCGAGATGGGCAAGACCCTCGCGCAGGCCCGGGCCGAGGCGCTGAAGTCCGCGAACGCGATGCGCTTCTACGCCGACCACGCGGCGGAGTTCCTCGACGGGCGGACCCTCGACGACCCGTCAGCCGTCAACGCCTCCGAGGCCTACGTGCGCTTCCAGCCCCTCGGCGTCGTGCTCGCCGTCATGCCGTGGAACTACCCCATCTGGCAGGTCATCCGGTTCGCTGCCCCCGCGCTCATGGCCGGTAACACGGCGCTCCTCAAGCACGCGTCGAACGTGCCCCAGGCCGCCCTCTACCTCGACGAACTCTTCCACCGCGGCGGCTTCCCCGAGGGCGCGTTCCGGTCGCTCCTCATCCCCGCGGCGGCGGTCGAAGACGTGCTGCGCGACCGCCGCGTGGTCGCCGTGACCCTCACCGGCTCGGAGCCGGCGGGCCGCTCGGTCGCTTCCATCGCGGGGTCGGAGGTCAAGCACGTCGTGCTCGAGCTCGGCGGCTCGGACCCCTTCGTCGTCATGCCGTCGGCCGACCTCGACGGCGCCGTCGCGGCCGCGGTGGCCTCGCGCACCGCCAACAACGGGCAGGCCTGCATCAACGCGAAGCGCTTCATCGTGCACGCCGAGGTGCACGACGAGTTCGTCGCGCGGTTCTCGGAGGCGATGGGCGCGCTGGTCGTCGGTGATCCGACGGATGCCTCGACCCAGGTCGGGCCGCTGGCCACCGCGTCGGGGCGCAGCGACCTCGCGGAGCTCGTCGACGACGCCGTCGCGAAGGGCGCCGTCGCCCGCGTGGGCGGCATGGCGCCGGAGGGCCCCGGCTGGTTCTACCCGCCGACGGTGCTGACCGGCGTCGGCCCAGAGATGCGCCTCTATGCCGAAGAGGCCTTCGGGCCGGTGGCCGCGGTCTACCGCGCCGAGGACGCGCACGACGCGCTGCGCATCGCCAACGACACGACGTTCGGGCTGAGCTCGGCGGTGTGGACGCAGGACCCGGCCGACGAGGCGCTGTTCGTCGCGGGGCTGCAGGCGGGTGCCGTGTTCGTCAACGGCATGTCGATCTCGTACCCCGAGCTGCCCTTCGGCGGCGTCAAGGACTCCGGCGTCGGACGCGAGCTGTCGGCCGAGGGCATCCGCGAGTTCTGCAACCTCAAGAGCGTCTGGAAGGCGTGACGGACGCCGTCGAGAAAGCATGAGCGGCGTCGAGAAGGGGCCGGCCGGCACCGCCCGCGCGGGAAGCCGCTCAGGTGTGCGGGACGGGATCGCCGTGACCGCGGTCGCGGACGAACCAGATCGCGCGCACCTCGTCGTCGCCCTCGTTCCAGAAGCGGTGCGGCACGTCGGAGTCGAAGACGATCGAGTCGCCGGGCTCGAGCACCGTCCGGGTGCCGTCGACCTCGACGTTGAGGCGCCCGGCGATGACGACGCCGTATTCCCGGCCCTCGTGGGTGATGTCTTCCAGCGGCGCCGCGGTGCCGGGCGCGTAGATGACCTCGAGGAACTCGGCATCCGGTTCCCCGACGACCGTCAGGCGGCTCCAGCGGGGGCCGGAGCTGAGCTTGATGCTCGGGTGATCGGCGGCTCGCTGCACGATGCCGGCGACGCGCAGGTCACCCGTGCCGCCGGTCGGGGCCGAGGCATCCGTCGCCACCGCGGGCGCCCGTGGCGGATCGAGCAGGTCGCTCATCGAGACGCCGAGCTCGCGCGCGACGGAGTACAGGGCGGGCACGCTGAACGCCCCGATGCCCCGCTCGACCTGCGACACGTGACTCGCCGAGACGCCGATGCGACGGGCGAGCTCTCGCACCGTCATCCGCGATGCCGTACGGGCGGCTCGCACGCGATCGCCGACGGTGTCCCACGGGGTGTCGAGGTCGGGCATCGGGCTCCTGGATCGGGGTCAGGCTTCGGCGCGGCCCGAGAGCCGGCTCATGGCATCGAGGACGTCGACGGCGCTGCGGATGTCGCCGGGGGTTTCGGTCTCGCCGCCCGGCGACCGGCCGACGACGTACCAGACCCCCTCGGCGACCGAGTCGGTGTGGTTCTGGTAGAGGTGCGGGCGCATCGATTCGAAGCAGAACGAGTCGCCCGGGCGGAGCACGTAGCTCTCGAAGTCGAGCTTCAGCGTCAGCTCGCCCTTGAGGATGCAGCCGTATTCGGTGCCGGTATGCCGCATGTGCGTGTCGTCGATGGAGCTGGCCGCGCCCGGCGCATAGGTCACGTGGACCGCGTCGACGGTGGAGTCCATCACGGCGAGCCCGCGCCACGTGACGCCGTTCTCCATGACGACCTCGGGGGCGTCGGCCGCCCGCTGCACGGGGTCGGGGCGCGGGTTGCGGCGCGCGGCGTCGCTCGTCGGGTGATGGCCCAGCACGTCGTCGACCGAAAGGCCCAGGCGGCTCACGATCGCCCACAGGGTGCTGACCGACGGCTGCACCTTGCCCGTCTCGACCTGCGAGAGCAGGCTCGGCGAGATCTCCGCGTCGGCCGCCATCGAGCGAAGACTGAGCCCCTTGGCGAGTCGGGCCTGCCGGATGCGTGCCCCGAGCTCTTCCGTCACTCCTGACCTCCTGTCCGCTGACCGAGCCTAGCCGCCGATGTGCGGCGTGGCTGAACACTACTCCGCAGCGCGTCGGCGGCCGCGCATTGGCTAATAGGGGTTCGCAACGAACAGTTCCTGCGCAGGGAACCGCGTCAGCACCTCGATCCCGTAGTCGGTCACGACCACCTCCTCCTCGATGCGCGCGGCCGAGAAGCCGTCGGAGGCGGGGCAGTACGTCTCCATCGCGAACACCATGCCGGCGCGGAGCTCGACGGGGTCCTTCATGGAGTTCAGGCGCGAGATGATGGGGCGCTCGTGCAGGCCCAGCCCGAGTCCGTGCGCGAACTGCAGCCCGAAGGCGGCGAGCTCGTTCTCGAACCCGAAGTCTTCGGCCTTGGGCAGCACGGCGGCCACCTGGTCGCTCCCGACCCCCGGCCGGATGGCGTCGAGCGCGGCATCCATCCACTCCCGCGCCTGCTTGTACGCATCGCGCTGGCTCTCGGTCGCCCAGCCGACCCCGAACGTGCGGTAGTAGCACGTGCGGTAGCCGTTGAACGAGTGGATGATGTCGAAGAACGCCTGGTCACCGGGCCGGATGATGCGGTCGGTGAAGTTGTGCGGGTGCGGATTGCACCGCTCGCCCGAGATCGCGTTGACGGCCTCGACCTGGTCGCTGCCGTACTCGTAGAGCCGCTTGTTGGCCAGCGCCACGATCTCGTTCTCGCGCACGCCCGGCTTCAGCGCGTCGGCGATGTCCTGATAGACCCCGTCGACCATCGCCGCCGCCTGGTTCAGCAGCAGGATCTCGTCCTGGTTCTTGATGACCCGTGCGTCGAGCATCGCCTGCTGCGCGTCGGCGATGCGGATGCCCTGACGCTCCAGCTCGAACAGGAACGGCGGTTCGACGATGTCGATGCCGAGCGGCGCATCCGCCAGACCCGCCTCGACCAGGAGCGAGCGGATCTCCGACACGGCGTCGCGCATGAGGCCGCCGCCCTCCGGGTCGACCGCACCGCGGAAGCCGAGGAAGCCGGCGCGGTAGTTCTCCTCGGGCACCCAGTCGGAGTAGAGCTTGTGGTGGCGCACCGCCGATCCGAAGTCCCACAGGATCGGGTCGTGCCCGCGCATGAGGAGCGCGTAGCGGATCATCTTGTCGCCGAGCGCGCCGCCGATCCAGGTCTGCGTCGTGTAGCGGATGTTGTAGAAGTCGAAGAGCAGGAACGCGCCGCACTCGCTCGCCTCGAGCGCGGCCTGCGCGCGGGCGAGACGGTAGTCGCGCAGCCGGTCGAAGTCGACGCGGTGCTCGTAGTCGACGGCGTTCTGCCCGGGGGCGCCGAGCGGGCGCACCCCCGGCGGCCTTGCGACGGGTCGCTCGAAGGCACGGCTCGAGCCGTGTCGGTGGTGGGCGCCCATCAGCTCTCGAGGCCGTCGCTGACGGCCGCCTCCTCCGGCGCGATGTCCAGGCCCGAGCCGCGGGCGATCGTCAGGATGAGCGAGGCGAAGTCCTGATCGACGTTGCCGTTGCCCACTTCCTGCGCCACCAGGTTTCGGGTGACGGATGCCACGGGCATGACGACGCCGAGATCCTTGGCGGCCGCGAGCCCGAGGTCGAAGTCCTTCTGCAGCAGCACGTTCGTGAACGTCGGCGTGAAGTCGAGGTTCACGAGCGCCGGGGTCTTGTACTTCGTGAAGACCGAGCCCATGACCGAGTCGTTGAGGAACGACAGGAACGCCTCGCGCGAGACGCCGGCCTTCTCGGCGAGGACCGTGATCTCGGCGAGTGACTGGATGACGACGCCGAGGAAGACGTTGTGCGCGATCTTCACGATGCGCGCGACCTCGCCCTCGCCGACGTACGTGACGCCGCGGCCCCACGTCTCCAGCAGCGGCTCGAAGAGGTCGTAGACCTCGCGCGGCCCGGAGGCTGCGACCGTGAGCTTGCCGACCGATATGACCTTGGGGTTCCCCGACACCGGCGTCGCGAGGAACCCGATCCCCCGCGCCTCGGCGGCTTCGCGGACGACGGCGCTCGCCTCGACCGACACGGTCGAGGCATCCGCGATCGCCTTCGGCGCGCGGTCGGGGTCGCTCAGCAGTCCGTCGGGCCCGAGCATGACCGTCTCGAGGTCCTTCGAGGCCGACACCATGCTGAACACCACATCGCGGTCGGCGAGGTCGGCGGGCCGGTCGACGATCGTCGCGCCGAACTCGGTGAGCGGCTCGGCCTTCTGGCGCGTGCGGTTGTACACGGCGACGTCGTAGCCCGCGTCGAGCAGGCGCTTGGCGAGCTGGAAGCCCATGCGGCCCGCTCCGATCCATCCCACGGTCGGCTTGGTGTCGGTCATCTCATTCTCCTCGGTGTGTGTCGTGCCCGCGCGACCCTCGGCGCGGGATGCAGGGGGGACGGGCTTCAGTCGGCGGGCGCCGCGGCGACCACGTGGAACTCGAACCGGAGTCGGGGGTCGGTGGCGAGGCGCGTGACCTCGACCGTCGTGCTGGTGGGGATGTGACCGCCGAACCACGCGGCCTGATGCGCGTTGACGACGTCCTGGTCGGCGGCGACATCCGTGAAGAAGCGGATCATGTTGACCACATCGTGCCGCTGACAGCCGGCCGCCGCGAGCGCCGCGTCGAGATGGTCGAAGGCGTTCTGCACCTGCCCCGCGGCATCGGCCGGCATCGCGTCGAAGACCTCGGGGATGTGCGGGTGGTCGTGGTAGACCGGTGCCCCCGTGACGCCGCTGATGAAGACGAGCCGCGCGTTGGACACGACGCGCATGGCCGGCACGAAGGGGCTCACGATGGTGTCGTCATAGCCCTCGTGGTGGATGATCTCCGCATTGCCCACGCGTCGCGGGGCGGGGACCGCACTGGTCATTCCGTCTCCTCTTCTTCGTGCCGCGTGCCGGTCAGCACGCCGCTGTCATGTGTCACGCGACCCCCGAGCACCGTGAGGTCGCTCAGGATGTCGCGAAGCTCGTCGTCCGCGCAGTCGAAGGGATCGATCGTCGGGACGCACAGGTCGCCGTCGAACCCCGGCAGCAGCCGGCCCCGATGGTCCTGCTCGCCCGTGAACCAGGCGGCGTCGCGGGTGTACGCGGCGAGCGCGTCGTGCCGAGGCATCCGGTGCTCCTCCGATCGAGTGCCGCGCCCGTCGAGCGTGCCGCCGGTCACGAGCCACCAGATCGACGCCCACGGCGAGAACCAGTTCGCACGCGTCGCGTCGGTGCCGGCGCCGATGACGATCCCGAGGTCGCGGATCGTCCCGATGGGCGGCGCCGCCGACGACGCCTCGGCGCCCCACGCGTCGACGTAGTCGCCGCCCTTCAGCACGAGGCGGTTCTGCACCAGGATGCCGGCGCCCAGCCGCGCGAGCCGTGCGAGGTTGTCGGGGCTCGCCTCATCGGCGTGCACGATCGAGAAGCCGCGTCCCGCGACGAGACCCGTCTCGCGCTCGATCTGCTCCCACGCGTCGATGATCCTCGTGAGGGTCGCATCGAGCACGGCGTGGACGCTCATCCGCCAGCCGCGCTGCGCGCACAGCCGCACGATCTCGACGAGCTCCGCGTAGGCGGCGTCGCTCAGCGCGAACGGATCGAGCCCCTCCATGTCGTGGCAGCCGAGGTGCGGGATCTCGCCGACGCCGGCGATCCGCAGCATGGCGTCGCCGCTCACCGGCTGGACGAGCGTCGTCAGCCGGTCGATGTCGTCGACCTCTCCCCCGCGGTTCCACGCCGAGATGAACAGGCGGTGCCGCAGGCCCAGGTCGCCGGCGCGCCACACGGCGTACAGCGGGTCGTAGTCGCGCGGTGTGACGAGCAGCCCGCCGCCGTCGACGACACCCGTGAGGCCGTGCCGCGCGAACGCGTCGGCCATCGCACGGACGCCGGCCTCGGCATCCGTCGCCGTCGTCGCCAGGGCGAGCGCCGTCGGGATCGCGAAGGCGCCCACACCACGGATCTCGCCGGTGAGGCGGCCGCTCCCATCGCGCACGAGGTGTCCGCGCGGCGGGTCGGCGGACGCGTCGGTGAAGCCGCAGGCGGCAAGACCGGCGGTGTTCAGGATGCCGCGGTCGTAGAGCTCCTGGACGTACACGGGGTTGTCGGGCGCGGCCGCGTCGAGCTCGGCACGCGTCGGGCAGCGGCCCTCCGCGAGCTGCGAGGCGTGCCAGCCGCCGATGACGCTGACCCACTCCCCCGGACCCCGGCGCTGCGCGTCGGACGCGGTGCGGGCGAGGGCCTCGCGGAGGGACCGGACGTCTTCCCAGTGCATCGTGCGGGTCCACGAGACGCCCGCCCGCACGGCGTGGATGTGCGAGTCGTTGAGACCGGGAATCGCCCGGCGGCCGGCGAGATCGACGGTCCTCGCGGCGAGGGCCCGGAGCGGCTCGAGCTCGGCGTCGCTGCCGACGGCGATGACGCGGCCGGCCGCGATCGCGACGGATTCGACCTCGGCGGGGCCTTCGCCGGGGCGGGCCATGGTCGAGATGCGGCCGCCGTGGAGCACGAGGTCCACGATGGGCAGGGCGGTGGCAGGGGATGCGGGCATGACGGCGCTCAGATGCTCAGGTGGCGCTCGAGGAGGGCCGAGTCGGAGCGGAGGTCGGCGGGCGCGCCGGACCAGGCGATGGTGCCGGAGTCGTCGATGACGATGACGTGCTCGGCGACATCGAGGGCGAGGTCGACGTTCTGCTCGGCGATGAGGATGGACAGGCCCGACGAGCGCAGGCCCTCGAGGCGGTCCTGGATGACGTCGAGGATGCTGGGGGCCAGGCCCTCGCTCGGCTCGTCCATGATGAGCAGCGTGGGGTTGGTCATGAGCGCCCGGCCGATCGCGAGCATCTGCTGCTCGCCGCCCGAGAGGGAGCGGGCCATGGAGCCGGCGCGCTCGGCGAGGCGGGGGAAGAAGTCGAAGACCCGGTCGACGGTCCACGGCTCGTCGGTCTGCGCGGCCGCGCGCCGCGGCACGACGGTGAGGTTCTCGCGCACCGTGAGCGAGCCGAACACGCGCCGGCCCTGCGGGACGACGGCGATCCCGGCACGCGAGATCTGGTGGCTCGCGCGGCGCGTGATGTCGACGCCGTCGTAGACGATCGAGCCGCTCGACACGGTCGGCGGGTGCAGGCCGCAGATCGCCCGCACGAGCGTCGTCTTGCCCATGCCGTTGCGTCCCAGCAGCGCCACGCTCTGCCCCTGGCCGACGGTGAAGTCGACACCGTAGAGCACTCCCGCCGTCGCGTAGCCGACGTGCAGATCCTTGACCTCGAGCGTCACTTCTTGTCGCGCCTTCCCAGGTAGATCTCTTTGACCTTCTCGTTCTCGCGCACCTCGTCGGGCGTGCCCGTGACGACGTGGCGTCCGTTCTCCATGCACATGACGCGGTCGGTCAGGCCGAGGGCGAGCGTCATGTCGTGCTCGATGAGCAGGATGGGGAGCGTCCGGGGAAGGTCCTCGATGAGGCCGCGCAGCGTCGTGCGCTCGACGGCCGACAGGCCCGCTGCGGGCTCGTCGAGGAGCAGGATCGCCGGCTCGCCGACGAGGGCCATCGCGATCTCGAGCTGGCGCTGCTCGCCGTGGGAGAGGTCGGCGACGGTGTCGTCCTGACGGGCGGTGAGCCCGACGGCCTCCAGCTGCTCGAGAGCGCGCCGGGTCACGTCATCCGTCATCCCCTGCGTCCGCCAGAAGACCCGGGCCTTCGCAGTGCCGCCGCGTGCGGCGACCCGCACGTTGTCGAGCACCGACATGTCACGGAACAGGTTCGAGACCTGGAACGTGCGGCCGACGCCGAGGCGGGCGCGCCGCGCCGCGCCCATGCGCGTGACGTCTCTCCCGAGGATCTCGACCGTGCCGGCCGTCGGCCGCACATCGCCCGCGATCATCTTGAAGAGGGTCGTCTTGCCCGCTCCGTTGGGTCCGATCACGCCCATCCGCTCGCCGGGGGCGAGCTCGAGCGAGATGCCGTCGACGGCCTGCACGCCGCCGTACCGCTTCCCGAGGCCCGCGATGACGAGCGCCGGGGCGGGGGCCCCGGGCCCCTGAGGGCCCGGGACCTTCGCCTGATCCGTCACTGTGTGCACTGCTATCCCTGGAACGACTGGCTGTAGGACGGCTGCTTGAGGGCCTCTTCGGGGTCCTTGCCCAGCCACTGGTCGACGCCTTCGTAGGTCTTGATCGGCACGTTGGCGAGCTTGCCGTCGACCTCCTTGACCTCGCGGATGTACACCGGGCCGACCGTGTTGTTGTAGTCGTCCCACGACACCTTGCCGAAGATGCTGTCGTCGAAGGTGAAGTCCGTGATGGCCGAGACGAGGTCCTCGCCGGTCACCAGGCCGTTCTCCTTCAGGACGGCGGCGACGAGGCTCGCCGTCATGTAGCCGCCGGCGACGTTGGCGGACGGCAGCTTGCCGTCGTACTTCTCGCCGTACGCGTCGGAGAACTCGCGGACGACGTCGCTGTCGCGGCCCTCGGCCCAGTAGCTGACCGAGTTGAAGCCCTCGATCTCGGAGCCGAGCGCACGCAGGGTGGCCTGGTCCATGCTGCAGCAGTTCATGAGGAGGGGCTGGCTGTCGGCGAGCCCGAGCCCGAGGAAGCTGCGCAGGAAGTCGGGTCCGGGAGCGCCGCCGGCCGTCGCGACGAACGCGACATCGGCGCCCGCGGCCTGGATCTGCGAGACGTAGGTCGAGAAGTCCGACGTGCCGTTGGGGAACCAGTACTGGGCCGTGACCTCGCCGCCCTCCGACTCGAAGCCCTGCTTGAACCCGGCGCACGATTCCCAGCCGAACGCGTAGTCGGGGCAGAGCGTGACGGCCGTCTTGTAGCCTTCTTCTGCCGCCCAGACGCCACCGGGGTAGTTGGTCTGCGAGCCCGACTGCGAGCCCGTGCGGACCGTGAGGTCGTTGGCGGCGCGCTGCGTGAGGTCGTCCGCCGCGGCGACGGGGTGGAGGTTCGGGATGCCGACGCTCGACGTGTACGCCGCGACGGCGAGGGCGGTGTTGGCCAGGAGCGGGCCGACGACGACATCGACGCCGTCCGACTCGACGAGCTTCTTGGCCTTGGTGAGGGAGGTCTCGGGGTTGCCCGCGTCGTCCTCGACGATCGTCTCGACCGTCACGCCGTTGACCTCGTCGCCGTTGAGCTCCCAGTAGAGGTTCCAGCCGTCGACCATCTCCTGGCCGGCGATGGCGAAGTTGCCCGTGATCGGCGAGATGTAGCCGACCTTGAGGGTGCCGGACGCCGTCGACTCGGAGGGCGCGGCCTCCGGCTCGGCTCCTCCGGGGGGAGCACACGCGGCGAGCGCGAGCGCGGCGACGATGCTGAGCCCCGCTGCGCCGGCCCACCGGGTGCGGGCCGAGGTCTTCGTTGACTTCATGGCAGTTCCTTTCGTGCTGTGAGTTCGCCATCGGGGATGGCTGTTTCTTGGTGCAGGTCCGTGTCGCCGGGTGGCGCCCCAGACCTTCGTCGGCGGATGCGTCGGATGAGCTTCTGGGTACTGCCGACGATGCCCGCGCGGGCGAACAGGATCACGAGGATGAAGATGAGACCGAGGATCGTGGGCCAGCGCTCGACCGCATTGGAGAGCACGTTCTCGACGAGCACGACGACGGCGGCTCCGACGAGGGGGCCGAACGTCGTGCCGACGCCGCCCAGGATCACCATGACGATGAGCAGCACCGAGCGGTGCACGCCCGCAGCCGACGGGCTGATGAAGTGCGTGTGCCAGACCGAGAGGAGGCCGGCAAGACCCGCGATCGTGCCCGAGATCATGAAGGCGCCGAGCTTGTACGAGGCGACCGAGTACCCGAGGCTGCGCATGCGGCTCTCGCTGTCGCGCAGTCCGCGCAGGCTCGCGCCGAACGGCGAGCGCGCGATGACCCACAGGAGCAGCGTCGTCAGCACGAAGATGCCGAGGATGAACCAATAGAACATCCAGTACTCGGCGAGGAACGGCGGGCGCTGGATGCCCGTGATGCCGTTCTCGCCGCCCGTGACGAACGAGAGCCGGTACGCGAGGCCGAAGATGACCATTCCGACGGCCAGCGTCACCATCAGGAAGTAGATGCCGCTCGTGCGCATCGACAGCACGCCGTAGACGAGCGAGACGACGATCGTGATGCTCAGCGCGATCGTCACCTGGCCCCACGCGTCCATCCCCTGGCGCGTCGCCCACGCTGCGCCGTATCCGGATGCCGCGGCGATGCCGGCATGCCCGAGCGAGGCCATGCCGCCGTCCCCCACGAGGAAGTTGACGCTCGAGGCGAGGATCGCCGCGATGAAGATCGTCGTGACGAGCGACATCGCGTACGAGGTCGTGCCGAGGTAGGGCAGCGCGACGGCGAAGCCGAGCAGCACGACGAGCACCACGATCGTGATCAGCCGTGTGCGCGTGCTGCGCGGCGCCCCGATCGTGCGGATCGTCCGGGTCTCGACGAACTTCGTGGCCATCAGGCTGCCTTTCCGAACAGCCCGGTGGGGCGGAGGACGAGCACGAGCGCCATCGGCGCGAAGATCGTGAAGTAGGCGAGGTCTGGGATCCACGCCTTCGCGAACGCGTCGATGAGACCGATCAGGACGCTGCCCACCGCGGCGCCCGGCACGCTGCCGAGCCCGCCGATGATGACGACGACGAGGGCGTAGAGCAGCACCTCGTCCTGGATGCCCGGCCGGATGCTCATCATGCCGGCGCCGATGGTCCCGCCGATCGCGGCGAGCGCGGCACCGACGATGAACATGCCCGTGAACACCCAGCGGATGTTGACGCCCATCGCGGAGATGATCTCGCGGTCGTCGACGCCGGCGCGGACGACCGCACCGACGCGCGTGCGGTTCTGCACGAGGGCGAGCGCGACGCCGATGACGACGGCGACCACCATGACGAAGATCCGGTACAGGGGGTAGGTGAGGTTCCCGATCTGGAGCGAGCCGGTGATCATGGCGGAGAGGGGAAGGGTCCGCGGGTCTCCGCCGAAGATCGCCAGGCACAGGTCGGCGATGACGAACGAGACGCCGACCGTCAGCAGCACCTCGGGCAGCTCCTGACCGCGCACGAAGCGCAGCAGGCCCACCTCGACGATGAGGGCCGTCACGGCGACGGCGACGACGGCGGCGATGACCGCGACGAGGAGGTTGCCCGTGAGGCCCGCCACGACGACGCCGATGTAGCCGCCGAGCATGTAGAAGGCGCCGTGCGCGAGGTTGATGATGCGCATGAGGCCGAACACGAGCGTGAGACCGCTCGCGAGGAGGAAGAGCAGCGCGCCGAAGCTCAAGCCGTTGAGCACCTGCTGCGCGAGGAAGACGGGTTCGAACACCGAGTTTCAGACCTTCCACATCGTCGGGGAGTCCTGCTGGGAGCCGCTGGTTCGACCAGTACAGCAACAGACCAGTACGCCTGTCAAGTGTCACTGCACATTGGTGAAGTTAAAGTGCACATTGCGATGTGCCGCGGCGCGCTACTCCCCGCGCACCGCGTAGCGCGATCGCGCCAGGCCGCCCACGATCGTGAAGACGACCGATCCGGCGATCGCGACGGCGAAGAGCGCCGGGAACGCGTGCTGTCCCGCGGCGGCCCCGCCCACGGCGGCACCGATCGCGCCGCCCAGCATGAGCGAGATGGAGAAGAGCGTCATGCCGAGCGCACGCGTGCGGGCGGCGGCATCCGTCATCCACGTCTGCAGCGTCGTGTGCGCGAAGGCCCAGCCCGCGCCCATGAGCGCGGCCCCGACGAGCACCGCCACCGGTGAGACCTGCCCCACGAGCACGACGAAGGCGAGGACGGCGCAGGCGCCGCCGAGGGCGATGAACAGCCACGCCGGCACGCGCGCGACGAAGAGCTTCATGACCTGGCTCAGCACGACGACGGCGAGACCGAAGGCCGAGGTCGTGAGCCCCGAGAGGAACACGTCGGTGCCCGCCTGCTGCAGCGCGATCGGCAGCAGGTTGAAGACGCCGATGAGGAGGAAGCCCTCGAGCGCCGTGAGGCCGCAGACGGCGAGCGCCCACCGATTGCGCACGAGCCGCCCGACCTGCCGCGAGAGCCGCTCGTCGCTGGGGACGCCCGGATCGGGCAGGCGCGCGATCGCCCAGGCCAGAACGCCCGTCACGACGGCGAAGACGGCGAAGATCCACCGCCACGACGTCCAGCTCGCGACGGCGCCGGACACGAGGGTGCCGAGGGCGAGGCCGAGCGCCGTCGCCGCGGCGAGATTCGACATCGCGGCGGGGCGGCGCTCCAGCGGCAGCGAGTCGCCGAAATACGTGAGCACCGCGGCGAACGTCGCCGCGAACGCGCCGCCCGAGACCGTGCGCGCGACGAGGAACGACACGATGTCGGGCGCCACGGCGCTCGCGACGTTCGCGCCGGCTGCGATCGCCGTCGACAGGACAAGCACGCGCACGCGCCCCCACCGGGTCGACAGGGGTCCCCACACGATCTGGAGCCCCGAGTAGGCGAGCGCGTGGAACGTGATCGCCATCGCCGCGACCTCGACGGGCGCCGCGAGCTCGCGGGCGATCGTCGGGACGAGCGGGAGGATCAGGGAGCGGTCGAGCGTCGACCAGAAGATGAGCAGCGTGAGGATGGTGCCCGCGGCCCGCACACGCCGTTCGGAGAGCGCCGCCGCGAGCGCAGCATCCTCAGCCGTCGGTCTCCCCCCGGCCTTCCGGAGTGTTCAGGTGGGACTGCGAGTCGCGGATCCCGGGGAGCGGACCGTTCACTGTGAAGTAACGCCCGCCTCCTGCCACGAGCAGATCCTCGGCCGGGAACTTCGTGATGACTTCACACCCGTCCGCCGTCACGACGAGCTCCTCCTCGATGCGCGCCGCACCCCAGCCGTCGGCGGCCGGCCAGTACGTCTCGAGGGCGAACACCATGCCCTCCTGCAGCTCCTCGGGGTGGTCGAGCGAGGTGAGCCGCGAGAAGATCGGCTTCTCCCAGATCGACAGGCCCACGCCGTGGCCGTACTGCAGCGCGAAGGCGGCCTCCTCGTCGGGGAAGCCGAACTCCTGCGCGGTCGGCCAGAGCGACACGATGTCGGCGGTCGTCGCGCCGGGCTTCACGGTGGCGATCGCGACGTCCATGTACTCGCGCGCCCGTTTGTACGCGTCGACCTGCGCCCGGCTCGCCGAGCCCACCGCGAACGTGCGGTAGTAGCACGTGCGATACCCGTTGAAGGAGTGCAGGATGTCGAAGAACGCCGGGTCTCCGGGGCGCACCGCCCGGTCGGAGTAGACGTGCGGGTGCGGGGCGCACCGCTCCCCCGAGATGGCGTTGACGCCCTCGACGTATTCGGAGCCCTGGTCGTAGAGCGCCTTGGCGACGAGGCCGACGCACTCGTTCTCGCGCACGCCGGGGCGGAGGAACTCGTAGAGCTGGTCGTATGCGGAGTCGACCATCGAGGCCGCCGTCGTGAGCAGCGTGATCTCGTCGGGCGTCTTGATGCGGCGCGCCTCGAGGAAGACCTGCTGCCCGTCGACGACCTGGATGCCGGCGTTCTGCAGGGCGAACAGGACGGGGAGCTCGACGATGTCGACGCCGAGCGGCTCGTTCTGGACGCCGAACTTCTCGAGCTCTCGCTTGACCTTGCGGGCGACCTCCTCGGCGATGCCGGCACCGGGCGGGAAGGCGCCGCGGAGCGTCGAGATGCCGGCGCGGGCGCCGGACTCCAGCCGCGGGCGCTTGGCACCGTGGTGCGGCGCGTGGGGATCGGCATCCGCCTCCATGTGCGTATCGTGCAGCCACGGATTGAGCAGGTCGTGGTGCTTGGCCGCCGACCCGAAGTCCCACACGATGGGGTCGCTGTGGCGCGTGACGAGACAGAAGCGGATGAGCTTGTCCATCGCCCACGTGCCGATGTGAGTGGCCGACGCGTATCGGATGTTGCCGAAGTCGAAGGCGAGCACCGCTCCGAGCGAGGACCGCTCGAGCTCGGCTCGCAGACGCGCGAGGCGCTCTTCGCGCAGTCGGTCGAAGTCGACCCGCGCCTCCCAGTCGACACCCATGTTGCCGCGTGTCGCGATGCTCATCGTCCTACTCCACTTCTTCTCGTTCGGGTGCGGATGCCGCGGGTCAGGTGATGCGCCAGCCGCGGTCGACGTTGAGGCTGTGCGCCGAGACCCCGCGGTTGAACAGGAGGAACTTCGTCGCGTCGACGATGTCGGCCATCGTCGCCAGCTCGCCGCCGGGCGTGCGGCTCTGGTAGCCGCTGAGCACACCCTCGGGCTTGGCCGCCCAGAACGGGCTGTCGCCGATGATGCCCGGGTGCAGCGAGTTGACGCGGATGGGCGCCAGCTCGTGCGCGAGCGTGTTCATGAGTCCGTCGACGCCGCCGTTGATCGTCGACACGGTCGTGGAGCCCGGGTACGGGGCATCCTTGGCCCGCCCGCCGAAGAGCACGATGCCGGTGTCGACCGACGGCTCCAAGCGGTCCAGCAGCGTGTGGACGGTCTCGGTGTAGCCGATGAGCTTCAGCGTGATGAGGCGCCGGGCCTTGGCGATGTCGTACTCGCGGATCGTGTTGGCGTCGCGCTCGATCGCGCTCACGACGAGCCCGTCGAGCCGCCCGACGCCGGCCAGGTCCCCGGCGATCCGCTCGGGCTCGGAGCAGTCGACCGCGATGCCCTCCGCGAGGGGCCCGAGCTCCGCCGCGACGGCCTCGGCCTTCTGCTGGTCGCGGCTGGTCAGGATGACGCGGTCTCCGCCGGCGACGAGATCCTTGACGAGTTCGAGGCCGATGCCCGATGACCCGCCCACCACGAGAATGACGCGATCGGTCACTTCTCCTCCTCCAGTTTCTCGGTCAGGTAGTCCCAGTCGCGCACGAAGCGGTACGCGTGGCGCGGCGGCATCTGCGGTGCCTGCGTCTCGAGCCAGCGCACCTCGGCGCCCGTCGCCGCGAACGAGTGGACGCAGCCCACCCCGGCCCATGCGATGTCGCCCTCCTTCAGGAGGAACTCCTCGCCGTCGAAGGTCGCCACCACCTCGCCCTCCGTGATGAGGTACGCCTCCTCGAGGGGGTGGTCGTGCGCACCGGCCTTGCCGTCGGGCTCGTACTGCACCATGAAGAGCGTTCCGAGCGTCGCGCCGAGGTCGGAGTCGACCATCATCTTGAGGCTGATGCCGCTGTAGACCAGGAGCGCCGTGCGCATGCTCGCCGAGACGGCGAGGAGCTGCTGCGACTGCCGCCCCGGGTTCATGTGCTCGGCCGTGATGTTGCCGAACGAGCGGGTGCGGGGATCGCGCGTGTCGACGCGGATGGGCTCGGCGTCGGGAAGCTCGGGCACCTGGTATGTGTCGGAGCCGTGTCGCGCCCGGGCGGGCGGAGTGAACAGGTCCGACCACGCGGCCCCCGACTCGCCGACGGCGCGCCACGCGTGGGGGACGCCGATCGGGATCACGCCGTAGTCGCCGGCGACGAGGTGGACCGTCGCCTCGGCGGTCGCCAGGACGACCTCGCCCTCGATGACGTGGAAGCTCTCCTCGAACGAGTGCACGTGCGTCGCCGTGCGCCCGCCCGGCTCGATGCGGGTGATGCCGAAGTCGGTGTGCGCCGCGCCGTCGTCTTCGCCGACTCCGCGCCAGCGGGTCAGGCCTTCGGCGCCCGGCGCGAGCGGCCCGAGCGGCAGGTACTCGGCATCCGCCCCCCGGCGGACCGTGAATCTGGCCATGTGTCCTCCAGTGAGGACGACATCGTCCTCGGCTCGGCTGCGCGGCTTCGCGCAGGCGGTGCGCCGTCCGGAAGCTCCGGGGTCGCGCTCTCAATGTTCAGTAATACTAAACCCAAGCGAACTGAAACTGCACGCTTGTGTCAAGCAACGCGGGGCCGGGTCGGCGAAGGCATCGGCAGATGCGTCATCTCGGCTGGCCGATGTCGAGCTGCGCCGCCTGCCTCCTCTCCACCAGGCGACCGAGGATCGCGTCGTACACGGCCTTGTGCGCGTCGGAGTCGAGATAGGCCGTCAGCCCGGCCTCGTCGTCGACGACGGCCGAGACGGCGTAGTCGGCATCGCTCGGCCGCAGCCGCAGATTCGGGCCGGCGTGGTAGCCGCGCAGCTCCGGGATGCCGGCCGCCATCTCGGTCAGCTGCCGCGTGAGCTCGGCGATCTCGTCGTCGGTCGTGCCCGTCTTGAAGGTGAAGAGCGCCAGGTGCTGGATCATCGGTCGTCTCCGCTCGCGGTCACGTGGGCATCGCCCTCCGTGTACTTGTACGGGTTCTCGATCTCCTCGTCGGGGGTGATCTCGGGGTGCATGTCGGCGAACCAGCGATCCTCGCCGAGCTGCCCGCGCACGTACTCGACCGAGTCGGCGACCTTCGCGGCGATCGGCGCGAGGGGCAGGCCGACGCGCTTGCCGTCGTACTTCACGACCTTCCCGTCGACGACGACGGTGTGGACATCCGCCGTCCCCGCCTGGAAGACGACGTGCGCGTACGGGTTCAGGATCGGCGTCATGGCGGGAGACTCGTCGTTCTTGATGAGCACGAGGTCGGCCTTCTTGCCCGGCGTGATCGAGCCGATGAGATCCTCCATGCCGAGGGACTTCGCCCCTCCCATCGTGGCCATGTGCACGACATCCTCCGCCCGCAGGCGGTTGGCGACGATCGTCTCGTTGCGAGCGTGCGCCTCGAGGTGGTCGCGCGAGCGGTCGGCGCTCAGCGTCGCGCGCATGGCCGAGAAGAAGTCCGCGCTCCACCACACGCTCGTGTCCATCGAGATCGACGCGGGGATCCCGTACTTGCGGATCGCCCAGCTCGACGGATACCCCTGTCCGGCGCTCTGCTCCGACTCCGTCGCGACCGAGACCGTGCCGCCCGTCGCGGCGATCTTCTGGTAGCTCTGCTCGTTGAGGGAGCTCGAGTGCACGTAGCAGATCGTGTCGTCCATGAACCCGGCGTCGTACATCTGCGTGATGGCGGTGTCGGTCGTCGCGCCCCACACGCCCGCGTGCGTCGTGACGCGCAGGCCGAGCTCGCGCGCCGCCTCGAAGGCGCCGCGCTCGGGGAACTCGGGCGCGCCCGGCACATCGAAGGCCAGCTGCAGGCCGAGCATGTCGTTCGGGGCGTTGAAGTTGTCGGTCACGAACCGGCGGAACTCCGGCGCGTTCGCCCACTCCCACGGGGCGCCGAGGTAGTTGCCGTAGCCGAGCACGAAGCGGCCCGGGATCTCGCGGAACGCCTGCAGCGCGGCCTCGCCGTACTCGGGCGTGCGCAGGCCGTGCGACCAGTCGAGGGTCGTCGTGACGCCGGTGTCGACGGACTCGAGCGCCGAGAGCAGGTTGCCCGCGTAGATGTCCTCCGGGCGGAAGACCTGGCCCCACTGCAGGTAGTAGAAGACGAAGTACTGGCTGAGCGCCCAGTCGCCGCCGTAGCCGCGCAGGGCGGTCTGCCACATGTGGCGGTGCGTGTCGATGAACCCCGGAGTCAGGATGCCGCCGCTCGCGTCGATCTCGAGAGCGCCCTCGGGCACCTCCAGGCCTGGCCCCACGGCCTCGATGCGATCGCCCACGACCAGGACGTCGGCGTGGTCGAGCACACCGGCCGAGTCGACGGTGATGACCGTGGCGTTCCGGAAGGCGATCGGACGGCCGGTGGCGAAGTCGTCGGCGTGGGGCGCGGGAGCGGGTTCGGGCGTGCTCATCAGGTCTCCTCTTCGAGATTGTTCAGCGCTGATTTACACTTTGAACCGAATCTCGAGGAACTGCAACAGTCACATGGCCCACGCGTTCAACAAGACTGTCGATACGCATGCGACAGCCGTATGAGGCGGATGCCGCGGCATCCCGAACCCTGTCGCCGTCAGTAGCCGACGGTGAAACGCTCGCGGTGGTGCGCGGGCGTCTCGATCTCGTCGATGAACGCGACGGCGAGGTCTTCGCCGGAGATGAACGACACGCCCTCGTCGTCGCGGACGACGACGTCGCCGCCCTTGCGGTAGCTGCCGGTGCGCTCCCCCGGATTGAAGGCGCCGAACGCCTCGGCGGGGTGCACGAAGAACCAGTCGAGCGAGTCCGGCGTCGACTGGAGGCCCTCGAGGATGTCGACGCCCGTCTGCGCCTCGGCCTTGTACTCCTCGGGGAAGTCCAGGTCGATCAGGCGCGCGCCGCCGGGCTCCGAGAGCGAGCCGCCTGCGCCGCCCACGACGCCCAGCCGCGTCCCCGTGCCGGCGAGCTCGCGCGCGAACTGGAGGACGGAGTCGACCGCGACCTCGGCCATGTCGCCGCGCGGTGCGACGGCGACGATCGCCGCGTCGGCGCCCTGCAGCTCGGCGACGAGGCCCGGTGCGTCGACGATCGACCCCTCGATGTAGGTCGCACCCGGGATGCGCTCGGCCGGGATGCTGCGCGAGACCGAGACGACGTCGTGTCCGCGGCGCACCCCCTCGGCCACGATGTGCGAGCCGGCGTAGCCGGTCCCCCCGATGACGGCGATGCGTGCCATGGTCTTCCTTTCGTCGGTGTCTCGAGGTGCAAGGCACGCCCGAGGCGGTTCATTCCCTCGAATGAAGACTGTTACGCGTGGTCGCCCCCGGCGGCGCGCATGGTCGACACCTGGTACAGGGCGACGGATGTCGCGATCCCCGCGTTGAGCGACTCGGTCGACGCCGAGATCGGGATCGACACGACCTGGTCGCACGTCTCGGTGACCAGGCGCGAGAGGCCCTTGCCCTCCGAGCCGACGACGATGATGACGGGACGATCGGCGAGCTGCAGCTCCGGCAGCTGCACATCGCCGCCGCCGTCGAGGCCGAGCACGAAGACGCCCTGCTTCTTGAACTCCTTGAGCGTCGACGTGAGGTTCGGCGCGATCGCGACCGGGATGCGGGCGGCAGCGCCCGCGCTCGTCTTCCACGCGGCGGAGTTGACGCCCGCCGAGCGGCGCTGCGGGATCACGACGCCCTGCCCGCCGAACGCCGCGGTGGAGCGGATGATGGCGCCGAGGTTGCGCGGATCGGTCACGCCGTCCAGAGCCACCAGGAGCGGGGTCTCACCGGTCTCGACGATCTCTTCGAGAAGATCCTGCGGGTGCGCGTAGGTGTACGGCGGCACCTTGAGGGCGACGCCCTGGTGCACGCCGTCGAAGCCCGCCATGCGGTCCAGTTCGGGCCTCGTGACCTCGAGGACGGGGATCTCGCGGTGCGTCGCGATCGACAGCATCTCCTTGACGCGGTCGTCCATCTCGACGCGCTGCGCGATGTAGAGCGCCGTCGCGGGGATCTTCGCGCGCAGGGCCTCGAGCACGGAGTTGCGGCCGGTGACCGTCTCGGTGTCGTCGTCCTGCTTCGAGCGGCCGCCGCGGCCGGAGTTCGACCCCTGCGGTTTGCCTCCCGCGCGACCCTTGCCGCCCGCCGCGGCGTAGCGTTCGGCCGCGGCCTTGCGCTTGCCGGCGGGGTGCCAGGCGCGGTCCTCCGCCTTCGGCGTGGGTCCGCGCCCCTCGAGGGATCGCTTGTTCTTGCCGCCCGAGCCCTTCGTGGGACCCTTGCCGCCCTTGCTCGCGCCGGGGCGCCCTGGCTTAGCCATCAGTTCTCCTTTGCGCGGGCCGCGTCGGCTCCGCTGCGCGTCGCAGGAGTGTCCGCGACACTCCAATGTGTTCCGTCGGGACCGTCTTCGAGGGTGATGCCGGCCGCCGCGATCGCGTCGCGAATGCGGTCGGCCGCTGCCCAGTCCTTCGCGGCGCGGGCCTGCCCGCGCTGCTCGATCATCGTCTGCAGGAGGGCGTCGAGAGCGGAAGCCTCGGGCCCGGGCTCTGCCGAGAGCCACTTCGGATCCTCGGGGTCGACCCCGAGGACCCCGGTCATCACGGCGACCTCGCCGAACGCCCGGAGCACGGCCTCGCGGTCGCCCGCGTCGAGGGCCGTGTTGCCGTCGCGCACGGTCTCGTGCACGACGGCGAGCGCCTGGGGGACGCCGAGATCGTCATCCATCGCCGCCGCGAACCGCTCCGGGACGGATGCCTCGACGCGCTGATCCCCGTCGGCGGCGAGCATCCGCGCCGCGCGGTGCAGGAACGTGCGGATGCGGTCGATCGCCGCCTCCGCCTCGTCGAACGAGGTGGGCGTGATGTCGAGGCTCGACCGGTAGTGCGCGGCGGCCAGCGCATAGCGGACGACGAGCGGGTCGCGCTCGCGCAGCACGTCTTCGGCGAGCACGAAGTTGAACAGCGACTTCGACATCTTCTGCCCGCCGACCGTGACGAGGCCGTTGTGCACCCAGTACCGCGCGAACGGGTCTCCGGCCGCCGTGGACTGCGCGAGCTCGTTCTCGTGATGCGGGAAGCGCAGGTCGAGACCCCCGCCGTGGATGTCGAACTCGGGCCCGAGGTAGCGGCGCGACATCGCCGAGCACTCGATGTGCCACCCGGGTCGCCCCTTGCCCCACGGCGAGTCCCACACGGCCGAGGCAGGCTCGCCGGGCTTCGCGCCCTTCCACAGTGCGAAGTCCCGGGGGTCGCGCTTGCCGCGCGGATCCGCGTCCTGCGCGGGCTCCATCGCGTCGAGCGACTGGTTGGTGAGGCTCCCGTACGAGGGCCACGAGCGCACGTCGAAGTAGACGTCGCCGGCGGCGTCGGGGCCGGCGTCGCTGTCGCTCGCGGGGTAGGCGTGGCCGGCCTCGACGAGGCGCTCGATGAGCTCGAGCATCTGCGGGATCGACGCCGTCGCGCGCGGCTCGTACGTGGGGGGAAGGATGCCGATCGCGGCGTACGCGCGCGAGAACTCGAGCTCCATCCGGTAGGCCAGCGCCCACCACGGCTCGGAGTCGGTGGCGTTGACGAGCACCTTGTCGTCGATGTCGGTGACGTTGCGCACGAAGGTGACGCGCCCATAGCGGTGCGCGAGCCAGCGGCGCAGGATGTCGAAGCTCAGCGCGCCGCGGAGGTGGCCGATGTGCGGGCCCGACTGCACCGTGGGGCCGCAGACGTAGACGGCGACGTTTCCGGGGTCGAGGGGCACGAAGTCGCGCAGCTGCTGCGCCTTGGTGTCGTAGAGCCGGACAGTCACCGCACAAGCTTACCGGCGCCCGTCTGTGCGAACCGGGAGCCCCCGCTCGCCCCTCGTCCCGCGCCCCTCCCCGCCCACCCACCCGCCCAACCACCCCGCCCAACCAGCGGAGGGCCTCACCGCAGCGGAGGGCCGAAGTGACAGCATCCGCCCTCCCCTCCGGCCACACCCTCCCCCCGTTCAAGGGTCAGCGCCGCCCGCAACGTCGGCCCCTCGTCCCGCCCCCTCCGACACCGGGACGCAGAACCGGTGAGAATGAGGCGTGGCCCACGTCCTCGCCGTCCTCGCCGCCGCCGTCCTCTTCGGCACGACCGGCACGTCGCAGGCCCTCGGCCCCGAAGGCACGACGCCCCTCGCCGTCGGCGCGGTGCGCCTCGCGATCGGCGGCACGGGGCTCGCGATCCTCGCCTTCGCCCTGGCCCACCGCCACCGGGTCCGGGCCGAACGGACGGGCGCGGCCGCGCCCACGAGCTTCCGCGCGCTGAGCGGCCGGGGGTCACGGCTGCGCCCCTTCGTGCTGATGGTGGTCACGGGCGTGTGCCTCGTGGTCTACCAGCCGCTGTTCTTCATCGGCACGGAGCGCAACGGCGTCGCAATCGGCACGGTCATCGCGCTCGGTTCCGCGCCGATCATGGCCGGGATCCTGGAGTGGCTCCTCACCCGGCGTGCGCCGAGCGGGGCATGGATGGTCGCGACGGCGCTCGCGACGGTCGGGGTCGCGCTGCTCGGCTTCGGCGGCGAGGCGTCGAGCTCGGGCCACGGCGGGACCGACCTCGCCGGACTTCTCGGATCGCTCGGGGCCGCGGCATCCTTCGCCGTCATCGCCAATGCGCAGCGGCGGCTGCTCGACGAGGGGTGGGATCCGTTCACGGTGGTCGGCGCCATGGGCGCGAGCTCGGCCGTCATCTCGTTCCTCGTGCTGCCGTTCGTGGATCTGTCGTGGCTCGCCACGCCCGCGGGGCTGGCGATGGGGCTCTGGCTCGGGATCGCGACGATCTCGACCGCGTACGTGCTGTTCACGTGGGGGCTGAGCGGCCTCACCGCCGCGACCGCCGCGACCCTCACTCTCGGCGAGCCGCTCACGGCGAGCATCCTCGGCATCACGGTGCTCGACGAGCGGCTGAGCGTCTTGGCGATCCTGGGGCTCGTCGTGCTCGCGGCGGGCCTCGCGCTCCTCGCCTGGGGCTCCCGCGCCCCGCGCGACCCCCGTCCGTTCGCCCTCGAGGGCTGAGCGTCCCCGCCCCGACCCCGTCCGTTCGCCCTCCAGGGCTGACCCCCTCCCGTCGGGCCCGCACCCCGCCCCAACCCCGCGCCTCCCCCACCTCAGCCCGACTCCGGCGCCGCCGCACGCCTCCGCCGCTTCGCGAGACTCACCATGGCGCGCGCCACGCCGACGATCGCGTACATTCGTGAAGTCTCGCGGTCAGGGAGGAAGGAATCGGGGATGGAGATTCGGGTCGACGACCTCAGCGGAGACGCGACGCTGGGCCTGGTCGCACGCCACCTCGACGGCATGCGCGAATACTCTCCGCCCGAGAGCGTCCACGCCCTCGACGCCGAGGCGCTGCGCGACCCCGCCGTCACGTTCTGGTCGGCCTGGATCGACGGCGAGATCGCCGGCATCGGCGCGCTCAAGACCCTCGACGCCGACCGCGGCGAGATCAAGTCGATGCGGGTCGACGACCGCTTCCGCGGCGCCGGAGTCGGTCGCGCCCTGCTCCGGCACATCCTCGCCGAGGCGCGCGAGCGCGGCATGACGAGCCTCTGGCTCGAGACCGGCACGACGCCCGACTTCGCACCGGCCCAGCGCCTCTACGAGAGCGAGGGCTTCCGGTCGTGCGACCCGTTCGACGGATACGCGCACGACCCGTTCTCGCGGTTCATGACGCGACGGCTCGACTGAGAACCGGTTCCGAGGATGCCGCGGCGAAAAGCCGCTGCACGATGTAGTCCGCGTCGACGCCCATCCCCATGAGCGTCGATGAGGCGATCGAATACTGGAACGCCAGGCCGAGGAACGCGAGGTCAGGCACGTTGCGGGCGAGGCCGCGGTACTCGTCGGGTCGACCGGACGCATCGAAGACGCCGTCGATCCGGATCCACCCGAAATCCGGCACCGAGCCCGTGCACCAGACGATGGTCGTGCAGTCCACGACGGTTCCGTCCGACGCGACCGGGCGGCCCGCGGCATCCGTTCCCGTGATCCTGGGCACGCGCGTGATGCCGGCCCGCTCGAGGTCCTTCAGCTTGTTGCGCACGAGGTTCACACCGTGCCCGCGCACCTGGTCGCGCATCGCGCGGCCCTTCGGCGTGTCCACTGTCGTGCGCTGGAGCTTGCGGATGAAGATCCTCGAGAGCAGGTTGCCGAGCGGCGTGTCGATGTCGGGCGGCACCTGTCCGGGGTGCCGGCCGGCGAGAGTCACGGTGTGACCGGCCCGCGCCGCCTCGAGCGCGACATCCGTCCCGGAGTTGCCCGCTCCGACGACGAGCACGGGTCCGGCGGCGAGATCGCCCGGTCCTGCATAGGCGACCGAGTGCAGTTGACGGATGCCGTGGCCCACCTCCTTCGCGAAGTCCGGCGTGACGGGCCTGCGGTGCTGGCCCACCGCGACCACGACGTGATCGGCGAGGAAGACCTCGCCCGCCGCCGTCTCGAGCCGGAAACACCCCTCGGCACGGGTGAGCGAGGCCACCCGGGTGCCGAGGCGCACGGGGAGCGCGAAATGCTCGACGTACCGCTGGAGGTAGTCCCCGTACTGGGTGCCCGTCGGGAAGTCGAAGTACCCCATGTCGAGGCGCAGCCCGGGAAGCTCGGCGAGGCTGCGCGGCGTGAACAGCTTGAGCGACCGGTACCGCTCGCGCCAGGTGTCGCCGATTCGCGGACGCTCGTCGAGGATGACGAAGCGGATGCCGCGGTCTTGAAGCCGCTTGCCCATTCCGAGTCCTGCAGCGCCCCCGCCGACGACGATGGTGTCGATCCGCGTGTCCATGGTGTCTCCCTCGCTCATTTGAGGGAGACGCTAGGCGCACGGCGCGCCCGGATCATCGGCAGAAATGACCAATTCGCCGTCGGTGCCGGCCGGGGGGTCACGCCGTCTCGAGCAGCCCGTGCTCGAAGGCGTAGGCCGTGGCGGCGGATCGGCTCGACAGACGCAGCTTGGCGAGGATGTTGCTCACGTGGCGGGCGACCGTCCGTTCGCTCAGGAAGAGACGCGCGGCGATGTCGCGGTTCGACGAGCCCGTCGCGATGAGCCGGAGCACCTCCAGTTCTCTCCGGCTGAGGCCCGCCGCTGCGGCCGCGGCAGGCACCGAAGCGGCGAGGCGCTCGAGTCTTGCCAGATCGGCCAGCGCTCCGAGGCCCGCGAGGGTCGTGCGTGCCGCGTCGAACTCGAGCTGCGCGGCCTCCTCGTCCCCGAGAGCGCGCGCCGTCCGCGCGAGGAGGACCCGGGTGAGCGCACCGTCGTACGGATCCTCGAGGTCGCGCCAGCCGCTCCACGCGCGGCGGAGAACCGGCTGCGCGAGCTCCGGACGGCGCTGCGCGAGGAGCACGGTCCCGCTCGTGCGATCTGCGAGCGCTGTGAGATACGTCGTGCCGATCGCCTCCGCGAGGTCGCGGAGCTCTCGGTCGGCGTCGGCGGCGACCTCGAGGTCGCCGCCGTCGGTCTCCACCTCCACCTGAGCCGCGAGCAGGTCGGCGCGCCTGCCCGGCGTCGGCGCGGCGCTGAGGGCGCGAGCGATCCCGGCGCGGGCGCTCGCGAGGCGCCCGGTGTCGCGCCGCAACCGTCCGAGTCCCGGCTGAACCTCCCTGCCGAGGGAGGCGGCCTGACGGAAGCCCTCGTCGGCGGCCTGCGTGCGACCCGCGCGCCGATTCAGCTCGGCGAGTTCGTAGAGGGCGTTCTCGAGGGTCGCCGGCCGGCGCTCCCGCGTGGTGACGTCGGCGAGCACTCGAGCCGCCTCGGTCCACTCACCGGCGATCCCCAGCACCGTCGCGCGATGGATGGAGCACTCGCCGCGGAAGATCTGGAGCCCGTGCTGGGCATCGCACCATTCGTTCAGGTCGTGCGTCCAGGCGCTCGCTCGTCCGATGTCCCAGCGGTCCAGGCAGGACGCGATGACGGCGCAGTAGGCGGGGCCGGCCACACGTTCGCCGACGCCGCCATCCGCGATCGAGAGCATCAGCTCGTCCATCAGCGCGAAGCCGCGCTCGAACGAGCCCGCCGTCACGAGCGCTCGGGCCAGGCCCATCGTGGCGAAGACCTCGATGTCGGCCGCTCCCGCCTCGTGAGCGAGCGTCCGTGCGCGCTCGCCGATCTCCACGGCGTCGGCGACACGACCCGCGCCCCATGCCTCCTGCGCCTGACACAGAGCGGCCGTCGCCGCGGCCTCGGTCGCCCCCTCCTCCGAGCGTCGCCGGCACAGCTCCATGACCCGCGACATCCACGCGTGCGCCTTGACGGCCGCACCGCCCTCGCCGAGCATGTAGCCCACCCAGAAGGCGCAGCGGATCGCGGCATCCGTCTCCCCCGCGGTGGCGTACGCGTCGTAGGCGGCAGTCCAGGCGCGCTCGCACTCCGCCATCCGCCCGAGGAACCACGCAGCCGTTCCCAGCTCGTCGAGGCCGTCGGCGGTGGACACGCCCGACGCCTGGAGTTGCCGGAAGCGCGCCGCCCAGTCGGTCGCGACAGGACCTCCGTCCGCCGCGGATCTCGCCTCGACCGTCGGCATGCCGTCAGTATCGTGCCGCCGGCGCCGGGCGGCAAGGAGGCGGACGGTCGACTACGCCGGCACCAGCAGCGCGACGGCGAAGGCCGCGACGCCCTCGCCCGATCCCGTGAAGCCGAGGCCGTCGGTGGTCGTCGCCGAGACGGTGACGGATGCCCCGCCCAACGCCGCCGACAGCGCCGCCTCCGCTTCGGCACGACGAGCGGAGAACCGCGGGCGGTTGGCCTGCACCTGCACCGAGACGTTGCCGATCCGCCAGCCGGCCTCGCCGAGGAGCGCGAGAGTGCGCGCGAGGAAGGCCTCCGCGTGCGCCGCGGCGTACTCCGGCCGATCGGTGCCGAAGTGCGTGCCGATGTCGCCGAGCCCCGCCGCCGACAGCAGCGCGTCGACGATGGCGTGTGCGACGGCGTCGCCGTCGGAGTGCCCCGACAGCGCCGGCTCGCCCGGCCATTCGAGGCCCGCGAGCCACAGCGCGCCGTCGCCTCCGAAGGCGTGCACGTCGGTGCCGAGCCCGACGCGCGGGAGAGCAGGCGCATGCTCGAGACTCGCCTGCCGCGGCGCGATCGGGACGACGAGCCCGCGCGCGCGGTCAAGATCGGCGGGGGTCGTGATCTTGAAGGCGAGGTCGTCTCCGGCGACGGCGGCGACAGGATGCCCCGCCTCGGCCACGAGGGCCGCGTCATCCGTGAACTCCTGCCGCGCCGCGCGGTACGCGGCATCCAGCACATGACGACGGAAGCCCTGCGGCGTCTGCGCGGCCGAGAGCTGCGAACGGTCGACGGCGGCCACGATCTCGCCCGCGTCGACGCGCTTGATCGTGTCGACGACAGGGAGGACGGGGATCGCGCCGTCGGCACCGTCATCGATGGCACGGATGACGCGCTCGAACACCTCGGGAGGAGTCAGCGCCCGCGCGGCGTCGTGCACGAGCACGATGTCGACGTCGGGCCAGACACCGCGGAGCCCGGCCTGCACCGAGGCCTGCCGCGAGGCACCTCCGCGCACGACGGAGACGAGGTCGCGGCGGGCGCCGGCGGACTCGAGCGCCTCGGTGAGGGCGTCGCCCTCGCGTCCCTCGGGCGCGACGATGACGACCTGGGCCTCGGGGGCGGCGAAGACGCCTCGCAATGCGTGGCGCAGGATCGTGTGCTCGTCGATGCCGACGAACGCCTTCGGCGAACCGCCGCCGAGACGCGTTCCCGAGCCTGCGGCGACGACGATCACCGCCGCGCGGGGAACGGGCGTGATCGGAGGGATGTCGGGGGTCACGGCCCCCACGCTACCGGCCGAGCTCAGCGACTGAACTCAGCGGCGACGCGTCAGGACGCGAGAACCTCATCGAGGACGACGCTCGCCTGCTCTTCGTCGGTCTTCTCGGCGAGCGCGAGCTCGGAGATGAGGATCTGACGGGCCTTCGCGAGCATGCGCTTCTCGCCGGCCGAGAGGCCGCGGTCCTGGTCACGGCGCCACAGGTCGCGGACGACCTCGCTCACCTTGATGACGTCGCCCGAAGCCAGCTTCTCGAGGTTGGCCTTGTAGCGACGCGACCAGTTGGTCGGCTCTTCGGTGAAGGGTGCGCGGAGCACCTCGAAGACGCGCTCGAGACCCTCCTTGCCGATCACATCGCGGACGCCGACGAGATCGACGTTGTCGGCCGGGACCTCGATCGTGAGATCGCCCTGTGTGACTCGAAGCTTGAGGTAGACCTTCTCTTCGCCCTTGATGACGCGGGTCTTCACTTCTGCGATCGTCGCCGCCCCGTGGTGCGGGTAAACGACCGTCTCGCCAACCTCAAAAAGCATGCAGTTATGTCCTTTCGGCAACCTCCAGGATACCACAGGCGACATACGCTAAGGTTCGCCGCCCACCCCGCGCCCTCTCCGCGGACGAGGCGGCGAACCCCTAGACTGCAAGGGAAGTCGTCATCCGCACCAGGAGGATCCGTGAAATCGCGCCTTATCGCGTCCCTCGCTCTCGGCGCCCTCGTCCTCTTCGGGACGACCGGCTGCGCCATGCTGTCGACGCAGGCCACGACGCTGCCCTACTCCCCCGCCGACGGAGTGAACGTGCCCGACTCCGGTCCGGTGCTCGTGCGCAATGCGCTGTTCGTCACCGACGAGAGCGGCAAGGACGCGAACTTCATCGCGGCGATCATCAACGACACCGAAGACAGCCAGACGCTGCACATCGAGATCGGCGAGAAGTCGCCCATCAAGAAGACCGTGCGCGTTCCCGCCAACACCACGGTCAGCCTGGGTGTCACCGACGACCCGCTCCTCGTCGAGGGGCTCGACGTCGAGGCCGGCGCCGATGTCATGGTCTACTTCCAGTCCGGCGACGCCGAGGGCGTGCAGATCGCGGTGCCGGTGCTCAACGGAGCGCTGGACTACCTCGCTCCCTTCGTGCCCTGAGCCCGGCTCAGCAGCCCTGACGCGCTCGCGCGCGCTGTATCGCCTCGGCGAAGCACCGCCACGACCGTCCACTGACGCGACGAAGAAGGCCCCCCGGCGCTGAGCGCCCGGGGGCCTTCCCGCGTCCCGACGGGACGATCAGCCTTCGAAGCGGTAGCCGAGGCCGCGCACCGTGACGAGCATGGTCGGCTCGCTCGGGTTCTCCTCGATCCGGGAGCGGATCCTCTTGATGTGCACGTCGAGCGTCTTGGTGTCGCCGAAGTAGTCGGTGCCCCAGACCCGGTCGATGAGCTGCCCGCGCGTGAGCACGCGGCCTGCGTTGCGCATCAGCACCTCGAGGAGCTCGAATTCCTTGAGCGGCATGCTGATCTCGGAGCCGTTCACCGAGACCGTGTGGCGGTCGATGTCGAGCGTGACCCGGCCGCCGGTGAGCACGCGCTCGTCGAGGTCGGCCTCGTTCGACGCGAGACGGCGCAGCACGGCCCGCATGCGAGCGAGGAGCTCCCGCGCCGAGTAGGGCTTGGTGACGTAGTCGTCCGCTCCGAGCTCGAGCCCCACGACGATGTCGACCTCGGAGTCCTTGGCGGTCAGCATGATGATGGGCACCGCCGAGGTGGCGCGCAGCTGGCGGCACACCTCGGTCCCCGGCATCCCGGGCAGCATGAGGTCGAGGAGGACGATGTCGGCGCCGCGCTCACGGAAGGCCGTGAGCGCCGCGGGGCCGTCTTCGGCGATCTCGACCTCGTACCCCTCGCGGCGCAGGAGGTAGGCGAGGGGGTCGGCGAGGTCGGGCTCGTCCTCGACGATCAGGACGCGGCTCATGCGGTTTCTCCGTTCACGGGGGCAGGGGCTGCGGGCGTCGGACGCGTCACCGCGGCCGTGGCTCGACTCTTCTTACGCTTCTTGCGGGGCGGCTCGGCGTCCGGCGCCTCGACGAGGGGTAGACGGATGGTGAAGGTCGACCCCCGGCCGGGGCGCGACCACAGGGTCACCTCGCCGCCATGGCGCTGCACGGCGTGCTTGACGATCGCGAGACCCAGCCCCGTGCCGCCGGTGCGCCGCGATCGGGCCTGGTCGGCACGGTAGAAGCGCTCGAAGACGCGGTCCTGCTCCCCCTCGGCGATGCCGATCCCGCGGTCGGTCACGGCGATCTCGACGACATCGTCGACGGCCTTGACGCCGACGCCGACGCTCGACCCGCTCGGGGAGTACAAGACGGCGTTGGCGATGAGGTTGCCGACCGCCTCGCTGAGGATCTGCGGATCGCCGCGCACCCACAGCCCGCGCGCTCCCCCGCGGACGACCGAGACACCGGCCGAGTCGGCCTGGATGGCGTGGGCTTCGACGGCCGACGCGACGATCTCGTCGACGGCGACGTCGCGCTCCTCGCTCAGCTCGTCGGCGGCCTGGAGTCGCGAGAGGTTCATGATGCGCGACGTGAGCGAGGCGAGCCGGGCTGCCTCGGCGGTCAGCCGGGCCGCGAAGATGCGCACCTGATCGGGGTCGTCGGCGGCCGATTCAATGGCCTCGGAGAGGAGGCTCACGGCGCCGACCGGCGTCTTCAGCTCGTGGCTCGTGTTGGCGACGAAGTCGCGGCGCATCTGCTCGACGCGCTCCTTCTCGGTGATGTCGCGGAGCACGAGGAAGGTCAGGCGAGCCGAGATCCGCGTCGCGCGCACGACGACCCGACGCGGCTCGGCCGGCGGGGCTCCGCGGCGCAGGCGCATCGTCTCGGTCGCGGCCACTTCGCCCGTGCGCGCGCTCCGCGCGAGACTCTTGAGCTCCTCGCTCGGCAGCACCGTGCCGACGACGAGACCGAACGGCGCGGCGGGCGGCGAGCTCGCGAGGATCGTCGAGGACGTGTCGACCACGACGGCCGCGTCATCCATGCCGCTCAGCACTTCGGCGACCCCGTCGGGGATCTCCAGACTCGCCTGGGCGTCGACCCGGTCGCGGGCGCGCAGCGCGGCGAAGATGATCGTCGACACGAGGCCCCCGATCGCCGCCCCCAGGATCAGGGCGAGCAGCGCGAGCTGCGTCGAATGCATGCGTCCAGGTTACGGGTCGGTGCTCGCGCCACCAGGCCGTGCGCGGCCCCTCGCGGGCGGCCGCCGACTACTATTCACTCTCGTGGCACTGTTCGTTAACCTTCGCTGACGAAAATCGCGAGGGTCGCGACACGAGTACGTGCCGCGAAGACGAAAGGTGTCGCGAATGCGCGAAGTGTTCCATCAGTCGCTCGAGGACGTCCAGGATCGGCTCGTCGAGATCGCCGAGCTCGTCACGACCGCGATGGAGAAGGCGACGCGCGCGTTCGGGACGAGCGACGTCGCCCTCGCGGAGGAAGTCATCGAGGCCGACCTCGTCATCGACGAGAAGGCGCTCGCCCTCGACGAGCAGGCGATCGAGATCCTCGCCCGCCAGCAGCCCGTCGCGCGCGATCTGCGCATCGTCGTGAGCGCCCTGCGCATCAGCGCGTCGCTCGAGCGCATGGGCGACATCGCCGAGCACATCGCCCAGCTCACCCGCATGCGCTTCCCCGAGCGAGCCATCCCGAAGGGCCTGAAGAGCACCTTCACCCGCATGGGTCAGCTCGACGTCGAGGTCGCCCGCAAGCTCACCGAGCTGCTGCGCACGCAGGAGCTCGCGCTCGCGGAAGAGATCCGCAACGACGACGACAAGATCGACGAGCTGCACATCTCGGTCTTCGAGAAGGTGCTCTCCGACACCTGGCAGGGCGAGACGGCGGCGACGGTCGACGCGACCCTCGCGAGCCGCTACCACGAGCGCTTCGCCGACCACGCCGTGTCGATCTCGAAGAAGGTCACCTACCTCGCGACGGGCGACTGGTCGGCCGAGCCGGACGACACGTTCATCGGCGGCGCGACGGCCTCGGTCTGACCGACCCGCCGCACGCCGACCGCCTGACGCCGGGCCCCGCCCGTCACGCCGGGCCCCAGTACACAGAAGAAGAGCGGATGCCGCAGCACGCGGCATCCGCTCTTCTCTCACTGTCTCGGGGTCAGCCCTTGCCCTGGTTCGCGACGGCGGCGGCGCCCGCGGCCGCGGCCTCGGGGTCGAGGTACTCGCCGGGTCCTGCCGGCGTGAACTCCTCGTTCAGGCGGTAGACGAGGGGGATCCCCGTCGGGATGTTGAGCTCGGCGATGTCGGCGTCGCTGATGTGGTCGAGGTGCTTCACGAGACCGCGCAGCGAGTTGCCGTGGGCGGTGACGAGCACCGTCTTGCCGGACGCGAGATCGGGCTTGATCGCGCTCTCCCAGTAGGGCAGGAACCGGTCGATGACGAGCTTGAGCGACTCGGTGCGGGGCACCTCGCCGTCGATGTCGGCGTAGCGGGGGTCGCCGACCTGGCTCCACTCCGAGTCGTCCGGCAGGGCGGGCGGCGGCACGTCGAACGATCGGCGCCACAGCATGAACTGCTCCTGGCCGAACTCCTCGAGGGTCTGCGCCTTGTCCTTGCCCTGCAGCGCCCCGTAGTGGCGCTCGTTGAGACGCCACGAGCGCTTGACCGGGATCCACGCGCGGTCGGCGGCGTCGAGGGCGATGTTGGCCGTCTGGATCGCGCGGGTCAGGACGGACGTGTGAAGGATGTCGGGGAGCAGCCCCGCCTCGGCGAGGAGCTCGCCGCCGCGCTGGGCTTCGGCCTTCCCCTGTTCGGAGAGCCGGACGTCGACCCATCCCGTGAAGAGGTTGAGCTTGTTCCACTCGCTCTGGCCGTGGCGCAGCAGGATCAGGGTGTAGGGCGCGGTCATGCCGCCATGATACCGAGGGCGGGCGCCCTCCCCCGCCTGGCATCATGGGCTCATGGCGACCGGCCGATCCCCCGTGGGACAGGTGACGCGGGGCACGACGGGCACCAACCGCCTGCGCCGCGTCGACCGCTGGATCGCGCGGCATCCGTCCCTCCGTCGCGCCGCGGACCCGCTCGTGATCGACCTCGGCTACGGGGCGAGCGCCGTCACGGCGCTCGAGCTGCACGCCCGACTCGCGCGCACGCGGCCCGACGTCGAAGTGGTCGGACTCGAGATCGAGCCGGCGCGCGTCGCACGCGCGAAGGAGCAGCTCGCGCTCGTGCGAGCGGGAGGCTCGTCGTTCGCGGCCGACGCGCGGGTCTCGTTCGCCCTGGGAGGGTTCGAAGTCCCGACCCCGGGCGCCCGGAGGCCCGCGGTCATCCGGGCGATGAACGTCCTCCGGCAGTACCGCGAGGACGAGGTCGCCGACGCGTGGTCGCGCATGTGCGGCCGTCTCGCGCCGGGCGGGCTCCTCGTCGAGGGGACGTGCGACGAGATCGGCCGCATCGTCACGTGGGTCGCGGTCGGCGCCGATGCCGCGCCGCAGACGCTCACGATCTCGCTGCGCCTGGCTGGCCTGCAGCATCCGTCGATCGCGGCCGAACGGCTGCCCAAGGCGCTCATCCACCGGAACGTCCCCGGCGAGCGGGTGCACGCCCTCCTCGCGGCGCTCGACGACGAGTGGCTGCGCGCCGCCTCGGTCGCGCCGTTCGGACCTGTCCACCGCTGGCAGACGGCGCTCGGCGCTCTGCAGGCGGCGGGGTGGCCGCTGCAGGCTCGGTCGCGCTGGCGGCTCGGCGAGGTCACCCTGCCCTGGGACGCCGTCGCCCCCGCGCAGTAGCAGCCGCGGCACCCACCAAGCGACGCGCCGCAGCCGCGGCATCCGCCCGGATCAGATCCGCGGCACCGCCTGCCGCGCCTCGGCGGGCGGCATCCCCGTCGCCGTCAGCAGGTCCACCACGAGAGGGCGGAGCGCGCCGACCAGGTTCTGCTCGCCGAGGGTCGCGCCGGGCACGGCCGTCCGCGGGTCGAGGCGCACCGCGACGGCGAGCACCGCCTCGCGCGCCGCGGGCTCGAGCGACAGATCCTCGAGCGAAGACGCGACGATCGCCGCGCCGCGCGCGATCTCGGCGAGGAGATCGGCGATGACGGGACGCGGCATCCCGTCGTCGCACAGGTAGACCACGCGTCGCGCGATGACGCGCAGATTGCGCACCGCGAGGTCCATCGAGGCGCGCATGCGCTCGTGGCGCTGGAGCTCCGAGCGCCGGCGCCGGAGGAACGGCGAGATGCGGGCGATCGCCCGTCCCGATTCGAGCGACGTGCGCCAGTCCTCGACGACGGGCGTCAGCGCGCGGGCCTTCTCGAGCGCGCGCTCCGCGCGGAACCGGTCGCCGCGGCGCAGCGCCTGGATCATGGCCGAGAACGCCCCGTCGTACCCCGTGAAGAGGCGATGTGCGTCGCGGAGCTCGGCGCGGGCGGGGTTGCGCGGGATGAGGGCCGTCACGAGCAGCGCCGCGGCTCCGCCGACGAGCCCGTCGACGAGCCGCAGGAACGGCACGGGCGAGGGGATCACCATCACGATGAGCGACTGGATCGCGGCCGCGATCGCGAACCCGGGCTGCCCCGAGAGGAAGCGCGCCACGGCGAGGGTGACGCCGAGGGCGAGCGCGATCTGCCACCAGCCGGTGCCCGCGACGAGGAAGAGCAGTTCCGCCACGATGATGCCGACGAGCATCCCGAGCACCGTCTCGGCGACCTGCCGGGGCCGCGCGTCGCGCCAGAGGCCGAGGCTGCCGACCGTGACGGTGGCCGCCAGGAGCGGTGCCGGATGCCCCAGCACGTAGTGGGAGAAGGCGTAGGCGCCCGTCGCGGCGACGACGATCTGCAGGATCGCGGTCGACGATCCGGCCACGCGGTCGAGCCCCGGCCGGGGATCGATGCGCCGTCGCCAGCCCGTCGGGACCGCCTGCGTGACGGGTGAGCCGGCGGGGCTCGTGCTCACTGGACCTGCGGGCGCCGGGACAGCCGCGTGAGACGAGGGACGGATGCCGTGGCCCCGGCCTCGGGCGGGACGATGACCTCCTGCGCCGCGGCCACCCGCGCGTCGTCGGCATCGACCGTGAGCGTCGCGTCGACGGGGGTCGTGCGGCGGACGAGCGCGAGGGCGATCGGCCCGTCTTCGTGGTGGCGGGCCGCCGACGTCACGGCGCCGACGACATCGTCGCCGAGGCGGACGGCGGCGCCCGGCGCGGGAAGAGCGCCCTCGCTCCCGTCGAGGTCGAGCGCGACGAGGCGGCGCGGCGGGTGACCGAGGTTGTGCACCTTCGCGACGGTCTCCTGGCCGCGGTAGCAGCCCTTCTCGAGATGCACCGCGGTGCGCAGCCAATCGAGCTCGTGCGGGAGGGCCTTCTCGTCGACCTCGCGCGACCAGCGCGGGCGCCAGGCTGCGACGCGCAGCGCGTCTGCCGCCACGAGGCCGGCGAGCGCGAGCTCGCCGCGGGACGCGGCATCCGCGATCCTCTCCTCTTCGCTGCGGGAGACGAGCGCTTCCGCCCAGTCGCGCACGGCGGCGGGGTGCGGATCGACGACGGAGTACGCCCAGCCGCCGACGCCGATGCCCGGCCACGGGTCGTGCCAGACGAGCGGCACCCCGCCGGGGGCGGCGACGTCGAGCTTCTCGACCGCCGCGCGGGTGCCGCCGACGACCGCGAACTCGTCGCTCGCATCGCGCGGGGCGACGCGCAGCCGGAAGCGCATGCGCAGGAGCCAGCCGAGGAGACCCTCGGCGTCGCCGGCGTCGACGATGAGCCACGTGGTCTCGCCGTCGTCGATGACGGATGCCGCGTGCTCGATGTGACCCTTCGGGTCGAGGACGAGCAGCTCGGTGCTCTCGCCCGGCGCCAGGTGCGTGAGCGCCTGCGACGCCAGCGAGTCGAGCCACGACAGCCGGTCATCACCCGAGACGGCGAGCACCCGGCGATCGCCGAGCGGCGCGACGGCGGTGCCCGCCGCGAGCGCGCGCTGCTCGACGTGCGGGTTGCCGACGTGCTGGAGGCCCGTCTCGTCGAGGACGGCGCCGGGGACGCGTGCGAAGCGCGTCATCATTCCGCCCGCGCGAGTCGCGCCGAGGCGTGCGAGGCCAGTTCGCCGCCGAGGGCCGCGATGTCCCACGCCCACAGCAGGTGGCCCTCCACGAGCCCGTACATGCGGGTCGCGGCGGCGTACGGCTTCGCGCCGGCCGTGCGGATCACGGCGTCGGTCGCGATGTCGATGCGCGGTCCGCGGACCTGTCCGAGGTAGAGCTCGCTCACGCCGTCGGAGTGCACGATCGACGCCTCGATGTCGAAGCCGCCCTCGTCGTTGCGCAGAGACTCGACGTCGTCGACGGTGCGGGTCGCGGGCGGCGCCGTGGCGGGGAGGAGGCCGGGGCCGGCATCGGCGTCCTCGGCGGGACGCGAGAGGCGCCAGTAGCCGATCTCGGAGACGAGCGGCGTGCTCGCGTCGCCGAGCAGCCACGCGCTCGCGGAGTAGTTGAGGAACGGGCCCCCGTCATGGCTGAAGCTCACGCGATGCGCGAACTCGCCTTCGAAGTGACGATCGGATGCCTCGTAGTCGATGACGCCGGTGCCCTCCCACACGCCCAGCAGCCACGAGAGCGGCGCGAGGTCGGCGGGAAGGTCGGTCGGCAGCTCGATCACGGCGCCGCCTGTCAGCGCTGGCCGCGATACAGGTTCTTCACCACGACGCCCGAGACGAAGACGATCGCGAGCGACGCGAGAGCGAGCAGGCCCACGAAGAACAGTTCGAGCGCGACGAGATCCATGGGATCGAGTCTAATCCGGATTCCCGCGGCCGCGCCGAGGCGCCGTCAGCGGACGACGATCGATGCGAGTCCGAAGCCGAGGCTGATGATGCCCATGACCAGCAGCGCGCCGAGCACGCTGATGCCGACGCGCTGGATGTAACCCTGCGAGCGCCCGTAGGCCAGCTGCACGACGAAGGCGAGGGTGAGGCATCCGCCCATCCCCACGACGAGCCACGCGGCACGCCACTCCGCGGGCACGAACAGCCCGATCGCGAGGCCGGTCAGGGCCGCCGCGACCCACACGGAGATGACGCCACCTGTGGCGCGGCGCGGAGCAAGGGCGGGTCCTGCCATGCCTCCATTCTGCCTGGGCGCCGCGCCCCGCGCATCGCCCCGGCACGACGCGTCGCGCGAGCAGACCCTAAACTGAGGTGTCACGCCGCGACCCCGCGCCGGGAGGTTCCCCTTTGGCACAGCTCCTCGTACTGAGTTCCGCACACGGAGGAGGCCCCGTCCTGCCCTCTCTCGAGCTGCTCAGCCACCGGGTGCGCCAGATCCCCGCGGAGCCGGCACAGCTGGTGAACGCGCCGAGCGCCGACGTCATCTTCGTCGATGCGCGCATCGATCTCGTGGGAGCGAAGTCCCTCTGCAAGATCCTCAACACGACGGGTCTCGACGCGCCGCTGATCCTCGTCGTGACCGAAGGCGGACTCACCGCGGTGTCGACCGACTGGGGCATCGACGACGTCATCCTTCTGACGGCGGGCCCCGCCGAGGTCGACGCGCGCGTGCGCCTCGCGATCGGCCGGCAGACGGCCGAGCAGGTCTCGACGCGCATCCAGACGTCGGGCATCACGATCGACGAGTCCTCGTACTCCGCCAAGGTGCACGGCAAGCCGCTCGACCTGACCTACAAGGAGTTCCAGCTGCTGCACTTCTTCGCGACGCACCCGTCGCGCGTCTTCACGCGCGAGCAGCTGCTGAGCGAGGTGTGGGGCTACGACTACTTCGGCGGCACGCGCACGGTGGACGTGCACGTCCGGCGCCTGCGCGCGAAGCTCGGCGATCTCGAACAGCTGATCGGCACGGTGCGCAACGTCGGCTACCGCTTCAACGTCTACGAGGACGACCAGCTGCCCGCACCGTCGTCGAGCCGCTCGCCGGCGTAGCCGAGGCATCCGTCACCATCGTGACCGAGTTCACACACTCGTCACCGTGCCCTGCAATGATGAGTGGATGATCGAACACGAGGTGCTCGACTCCGGTCTGGGTGACGCCGACGACGATGACTTCGAGCTCTCCGAGAGCTTCGACTCGCAGCTGCCCGAGCATCGCTATCTCGACCGCGAGGTGAGCTGGCTCGCCTTCAATCAGCGCGTGCTCGAGCTCGCGGAGGATCCGCGGCTGCCCGCCCTCGAACGCGCGAACTTCCTCGCGATCTTCGCGAGCAACCTCGACGAGTTCTTCATGGTGCGGGTCGCAGGGCTCAAACGCCGCATCCTCACGGGGCTCGCGGTGCCCACCAACGTCGGGCGCGCAGCGCAGGACGTGCTCTCCGACATCTCGGCTGAGGCGCACACGCTGCAGGTGCGCCACGCCGCGGTGTGGACGAACGAGGTCATGCCGGCGCTGGCCGAAGCGGGCATCCAGATCCTCCGGTGGGACGACCTGAGCGGCGACGAGCGCGCCACGCTGTACGACTACTTCCAGGCCCAGGTGTTCCCGGTGCTCATGCCCCTCGCGGTCGACCCGGCGCACCCCTTCCCCTACATCTCCGGCCTCTCGCTCAACCTCGCGATCCGCATCCGCAACGCCCGCACCGGACGCCAGGAGTTCGCGCGCCTCAAGGTGCCGCCGATGCTCCCCCGCTTCGTCGAGGTCTCGCGCGAGGGCGATTCGGTGCGCTACCTGCCCCTGGAGTACCTCATCTCGAACAATCTGGGAGACCTCTTCCCGGGCATGGAGATCCTCGACCACCACACCTTCCGCCTCACCCGCAACGAAGACATGGTGATCGAGGAGGACGAGACCGAGAACCTCATCCAGGCTCTCGAGGCCGAGCTCCTGCGGCGTCGGTTCGGCCCGCCGATCCGGCTCGAGGTCACCGAGGACATGGACGACCTCACCCTCGACCTCCTGATCAAGGAGCTCGACATCACCGACCAGGAGGTCTACCGCCTCCCCGGGCCGCTCGACCTGCGGGGCCTGTTCGACCTCGCGCGCATCGACCGTCCCGACCTGCGGTACAAGCCGCACGTGCCGACGACGGCGACCGCGTTCCAGCCGGGCGACAACAACGAGCGCCCCGACATCTTCGCGTCGATCCGCAAGGGCGACGTGCTCGTGCACCACCCGTACGAGTCGTTCGCGACGAGCGTGCAGGCCTTCCTCGAGCAGGCCGCGAAAGACCCGCACGTGCTCGCCATCAAGCAGACGCTGTACCGCACGTCGGGCGACAGCCCCATCGTGCAGGCGCTCATCGACGCCGCCGAGGCCGGCAAGCAGGTGCTCGCGCTCGTCGAGATCAAGGCCCGCTTCGACGAGGCGAACAACATCGTGTGGGCGCGCAAGCTCGAGAAGGCGGGCGTGCACGTCGTCTACGGCCTCGTCGGGCTCAAGACGCACTGCAAGCTCGCTCTCGTCATCCGGCAGGAGGGCGGCGTGCTGCGCAGCTACAGCCACGTCGGAACGGGCAACTACAACCCCAAGACGAGCCGGATCTACGAGGACTTCGGCCTCTTCACGATCGACGACCAGGTCGGCCGCGACCTCACGCGCCTGTTCAACGAGCTGAGCGGCTACGCGATCGAGAAGAAGTTCAAGCGGCTTCTCGTCGCCCCGCTGCACCTGCGCAAGGGACTCCTGCGCCAGATCGACCGCGAGCGGCACAACGCGCTCGAGGGCAAGCCCGCGCACATCCGCATCAAGGTCAACTCGATGGTCGACGAGCAGATCATCGATGCGCTGTACCGCGCGAGTCAGGCGGGCGTGCCCGTCGAGATCTGGGTGCGGGGCATCTGTTCGCTCAAGCCCGGTGTCCCGGGGATGAGCGAGAACATCACGGTCCGCAGCATCCTGGGCCGATACCTCGAGCACTCGCGCATCTTCGCCTTCCACAACAACGGCGATCCGCAGGTGTTCATCGGCAGCGCCGACATGATGCACCGAAACCTCGACCGCCGCGTCGAGGCGCTCGTGCGCGTGGTGAGCCCCGCGCACATCAAGGAGCTCCTCGACCTCTTCGCGCTCGCGATGGCCGACACGACGAGCTCGTGGTGGCTCGGCCCCGAGGGCGAGTGGACGCGTCACAGCCTCGACGCCGAGGGCAGGCCGCTCGTCGACATGCAGGACAAGACGATGAGCAATGTGCAGCGCCGCCGGCGCGCACGGGCGGTGCGATGACCGACACCGCCGTCTACGCTGCGGGCGGTGTCGTGTGGCGCCTGGTGGACGGAAAGCTCACGGTGCTGCTCATCCACCGCACGGCCTATCGCGACGTCACGCTGCCAAAGGGCAAGGTCGACCCCGGCGAGACGCTCGCCGAGACCGCGGCGCGCGAGATCTTCGAAGAGACCGGGATCCGCGTGAGCCTCGGCGTCCCCGTGGGCGTATCGCGGTATCAGATGCCCAACAAGCGGCAGAAGATCGTGCACTACTGGTCGGCCGAGGCGACGGAGGCCGCGATCCGCGCCTCGGCCTTCGTGCCGAACCGCGAGATCGCCGCGATCGAGTGGGTCACGCCGAAGAAGGCGCTCAAGCGCCTGAGCTACCCCGTCGACGTCGAGATCCTCGAGAACTTCCTCCAGTTCGTCGACGACGGCGTGCTCGCGACCTTCCCCCTCATCGTGCTGCGGCACGCGAAGGCCGTTCCCCGTGAGGAGTGGAAGGGGAAGGATGCCGCGCGCCCGCTGTCGCCGCGCGGGCGCCGCCAGGCGAACGCCGTCGTGGGCCAGCTGATCGCCTTCGGTCCGCGCAAGATCGTGTCGTCGCCGGCGGTCCGCTGTCTGAAGACCGTCATCCCCCTCTCAGCGGCGCTCGGCCGGCGGATCGAGGAGACGAAGCTCATCAGCCAGGATGCGTGGGAGGAGGGCGCCTCGGACGCCCGGCGCATCATCGGCGAGCGCGTGCGGTCGCGAAAGCCCGCCGTGCTGTGCAGCCACGGGCCGGTGCTGCCCGAGATCCTGACCGAGATCGCCCTGGCGACCGGGACGCTGCGCGGCTCGTACCTCGGCAGCGCGTCGGCGCTCGACGCCGGCGCGTTCTCGGTCGTGCACCTCTCGGCGACGAACCCCGGCTCGGGGATCGTCGCGATCGAGACGCACGAACCCAAAGTCTGAGCCGACGTGGACGACGTGGACGTCGCGTGGCGGAGGATCGCGGACGGGATGCCGCGCCGCGAGGCGGCGTGGGGGCTGCTGCGCGAACTCCTCCCCGCGAGGGCGCGGCTCAGCAACCCGTGCGCGCGATGCGGCGGACCGCACGGCGCCGTGCGCGTCGAGGGCGCGGCCTTCGTCGCGAGCGTCTCCTACGCCGGTGACTTCGCGGTCGTCGCCGTCGGAGACGCGACGGCGGTCTCGGCGATCGGCGTGGATGCCGAACTCGCCGACGATCCGCGCCGGGAGGCGGCGGGCATGCACGGCCTGCTCGGCCGGGGCGAGGCATCCGTCCGCTCCTGGACCCGGGTCGAGGCGGCACTGAAGGCCGACGGGCGCGGCCTTCGCGTGGACCCGGCCGCCGTGCGGATCAAGGAGACGCCCAGCGGGTGGACGGCTGCCGTGCCGGGCGGAGGCATCTTCCTCGGCACCGACGCCGCCGTCCCGTCCGCCCTCGTCGTGAGCGCCGCCGTCCGTCCGCGGGTCTCTTCTGCCCCTCCTCCCCTCCGCGACACTTCAGGAACGGTGGCGCGACACGGCGTGCCGAGCCCCCGAAGCGAAGTCTCGCGGCTCAAGGGAGGGGTGGGAGAGGCGTCCGATCGAGCCACGGCGTGAGGAGGGGGCCCGGGTCGGCGCCGGTGACCTCCTCGACGCAGCGGCGGAAGTCGTCGGTCGTGACGAGGGCGTGCCGGTGCTGCGCGGCCCACCGGCGCAGCACGGCGAAGAACGCGGCATCCCCCACCCGCAGACGCAGGGCGTGCAGGGTCAGCGCGCCGCGCTTGTAGACCCGGTCGTCGAACATGAGGTCGGGGCCGGGGTCGGTCAGGAGCAGGTCCTGCGGCTCGCGGCGCAGCCTCGCGTGATGCTCCGCGGCGAGCCGGGCCGCAGACGGGCCGCCGGAGGCCTCCGACCACAGCCACTCGGCGTAGCAGGCGAAGCCTTCGTTGAGCCAGATGTCGCGCCAGTGCCCGATCCCGACGCTGTTGCCGAACCACTGGTGCGCGAGCTCATGGGCGATGAGGCGCTCGGAGTCGGGGTCGAGGTGGTTGGACCCGAAGACGGCGAGACCCTGGGCCTCGAGCGGGATCTCGAGGGGGTCCTCGGTCACGACGATGGTGCAGGCATCCTGCGGATACGGCCCGAAGCTCTCGTCGAAGAGCGCGAGCATGCGCGGCAGATCCCGGAAGGCATACGCCGCGCGGCCCGCGAGCGCGGGCGGCCGCACGACGGTCGCCGGTCCGATCGCGGTCTCGCGGTAGCGGCCGATGTGGACGGCGGCGAGATAGGTGGCCACCGGCAGGGCAGAATCGAACTCCCACCGGGTGCGGCCGCCGCTCTCGCGCCGCGTCGCGACGTGCCGTCCGGTCGCGGCCACGTGGTAGCCGTCCTCGGTCGTCACGGCGATGCGGTACGCGGCACGGTCGTCGGGCCTGTCGTTGCACGGGAACCACGTCGGCGCGCCTGTGGGCTGACCTGCGACGAGCGAGCCGTCGTCGAGTTCCTCCCAGCCGATCGCGCCCCAGCGCGAGCGGCGCGGCGCCGGGGCGCCCGAGTACACGACCTCGATCGAGAACGCCTCCCCCGCGACCAGGGGCTGCGGCGGGATGACGCGGATCTTCCGCGGCCCGGGTCGCACCGTCGTGCGGGGGTCGCCGTCGATGCGCACGCGCGTGGCCTTGAGCCCCACCAGGTCGAGGGCGATCGAGCGCGTGTCGACCGCCGCGACGGCGTTGATGATCGCGCGCCCCTCCAGGCGGTTCGTGCGCACACGATACGCGATGTCGAGGTCGTACGACTCGACGTCGAAGGTCGGATCCCCGCTCTGCGGGGCGTAGGGGTCGTGCGGCCTCACGATGTCGACTGGTAGGCGCGCACCTTGACGGCGCGCCACGGTCCGATGGGGTTGCCGCTCCAGCGCGAGCCGATCGGCACGGTCTCGCCGCGCATGACGAGGGACGCGGGTCCGACCGTCGCGTGGGCGCCGATCATGGCGGCGGGCAGGATCACGCTGTGCGGACCGAGTGTCGCGCCCGGCTGCAGTTCGACGGTGTCCATGCTCATGATCCGATCATGGAACAGGTGCGTTTGGACGACGCACCCGCGGTTGACGGTGGATCCGTCGCCGAGCGTCACGAGGTCGGGCTCGGGCAGCCAGTAGCTGTCGCACCAGACGCCGCGCCCGATGGTGGCGCCGAGCGCGCGAAGCCACACCGCGAGGGCCGGGGTCCCCGCGGCGCTCCGCGCGAACCACGGCGCCGCGACCATCTCGGTGAAGGTGTCCGACACCTCGGTGCGCCACACGAAGCTCGACCACAGCGGCTGCTCCCCCGCGTGGATGGGCCCGACGATGAGCCACTTCGCGACCACCGAGACGCCGGCGGCGACGGCCCCCGCCGCGAGCATGACGATCCCCGAGGCGAGCAGCGTCCAGACCGGCCCGACCGCGGCGAGCAGGCCTGCGAGCGTGAACAGCACGAGGAGCCCGATCGCGACGGTGACGAACACCGGTATGAGCCGGCACAGCTCCCACAGCGCCCGCGCGAGCCGCAGGTGCGCGGGCGGGTGGTAGGTGCGGCGGTCGTCGCCCTCCGCCGACAGGCGCCGGAGCCGCACCGCCGGCGAGCCGAGCCACGACGACCCCGGCTTCGCCTTGACGGGCGCCGAGGAGAGCACCGCGACGAGGCCGTCGCGCGGCACCCGGTGTCCGGGCGCGGCCATCCCCGAGTTGCCGAGGAACGCGCGCTTGCCGATCCGCACGGCCCCGAGGCGCATCCACCCGCGGTGCAGCTCGTACGAGGCCACCATCGTGTCGTCGGCGAGGAACGCGCCGTCTTCGATCCGCGTCATCGAGGGGATGAGGAGGACGGTGGATGCCTCGACATCGTGTCCGACCTCGGCCCCCAGCATCCGGAGCCAGACGGGTGTGAACAGCGACGAGTAGAGCGGGAAGAGGATCGTGCGCGCGGAGTCGAGCAGCCGCTCGATCGTCCACGCCTGCCAGCCGGTGCGGCTGCGGATGGGGAAGGTGCCCTCGTGCAGCCCGATCGAGAAGAGCCTCACGAGGACGACGACGGCCGCGGCGAAGACGACGCCCACGACGAGCGTCGCCGGCACGAGCCACGCGAACGCCAGGCCCAGGGCCGCGCCGAGCGACTGCGCACCGCGGATGCCCTGCGCGATGACGAGACCGCCGACGGCGAACGACACGAGGGGAAGGAGGGCGAGCAGCAGAGCGGATGCCGCGTAGGCCCAGAGCCATCGCGTCCGAAGCGGCGGCCTCGTCCCGGGCCAGTCCGAGGCGGTGCCGCCGACGCGGGCGGCGGGCGAACCGGCCCACGCCTGGTCGGCGCGGACGCGCCCGAAGACGGCCGAGCCCGGCGCGATCTGCGCCCGCTGGCCGATCCGCGTGCCGGGGGCGAGCGTGCTGCGCGTGCCGACCGTCGCGTCGGCGCCGACCCGCACGGGACCGATCCGCACGAGGTCGCCGTCGATCCAGTACCCCGAGAGGTCGACCTCGGGCTCGATCGCCGCGCCGTCGCCGACCTCGAGCATGCCCGTGATCGGCGGGAGCGTGTGCATGTCGACGTTGCGCCCGATCTTGGCGCCGAGCGCACGGGCGTAGTACGACACCCACGGCGCCCCCGCGAGACCCACCGCGTCGACCTGGTCGGCGATCTGCTCGGCGAGCCACAGGCGCAGGTGCACGGTGCCGCCGCGCGGATAGTCGCCGGGCTTCAGACCCGCCAGGAGAAGACGGGCGGATGCCGCGGCCACCCCCATGCGCCCGAACGGCGTCGCGAAGACCACGAGTCCGACGACGAGCGCCCACCAGGGCACCGACGGCAGCGCCTCGAACCCCGGCACGAGGTTCAGGACCGTGCCCGCCGTGAGGAGGTAGAGCAGCCAGCGCACGCCGCTCAGGATGAACAGCGGCGCGCCGATGAGGGTCTGCGCCCACTGCGTCGAGCGCGGCGTCGGCTCGGGGCGGCGGAACGAGACCGAGTCCTCCTCGGCGAGGAACGGGCCGAGAGCCTTGGCCATCGCCCCGAGCCGCGGCACGTCGTAGATGTCGGCGACGGAGAACTCGGGCACGCGCCGGCGGATGCGCGAGACGAGCTGCGCGGCCGACAGCGATCCGCCGCCGAGGTCGAAGAAGTCGGCCTTGCGGTCGGGGACCGGGAGGCCCAGGACCGCCTGCCACTGCTCGGCGAGCCACGCCTCGGCGGGACTCAGCCCCACGGCAGGCACCTCGATGCCGGGAAGCGGCCACGGCAGGGCGTCGCGGTCGACCTTGCCCGACGTGCGCACGGGCAGCTCGTCGACGACCGCGAGGAGCGGGACGACCGCGGCCGGGAGCACCTCGGCGAGTTCGGCGCGCGCGGCGGCCCGGTCGAGCTCGCCCTCGACCACGAGGTACCCGACGAGCACGGGCACGCCCGCTTCGGTCGTGCGCACGGCGGCCGCAGCGGCCGTCACGGCCTCAAGGTCCTGCAGTGCCGACTCGACCTCGCCGAGCTCGATGCGCCGGCCGCCGACCTTCACCTGGTCGTCGGCGCGGCCCTGGAAGACGAGGCCTGCGCGCTCGAAGCGCACGAGGTCGCCGGAGCGGTAGGCGCGGTCCCAGCCGAGCGTCGGCATCGGGGCGTACTTCTCGAGATCCTTCACCGGATCGAGGTAGCGGGCCAGCCCGACGCCGCCGATGATGAGCTCGCCGACGCCGCCCTCGGGAACGCGCTCCCCCTCGCGGTCGACGACGGCGAGCGCCCAGCCGTCGAGGGGCAGGCCGATCCGCACCGGAGTCGAGCCGTCGAGGGGCGCCGCGCACGCCACGACCGTCGCCTCGGTCGGGCCGTAGGTGTTCCACACCTCGCGCCCCTCCGACGCCAGGCGCGCCGCGAGCTCGGGCGGGCACGCCTCGCCGCCGAAGATGAGCAGGCGCACGTTCTCGATGGAATCGCTCGGCCACATGGCGGCGAGGGTCGGCACGGTCGAGACGACCGTGATCGACTGCCGGATGAGCCACGGCGCGAGGTCTTCGCCCGAACGCACGAGGGCCCGAGGCGCGGGCACGAGGCACGCGCCGTGCCGCCACGCGAGCCACATCTCCTCGCACGACGCGTCGAAGGCGACCGAGAGCCCCGCGAGCACGCGGTCGCCCGGGCCGATCGGCGTCTCCTGCAGGAAGAGGCGGGCCTCGGCATCCACGAATGCGGCGGCCGACCGGTGCGAGACGGCGACACCCTTCGGCACACCCGTCGACCCCGAGGTGAAGATGATCCACGCGTCGTCGTCGACGAGCGGCGGCGGCACGACCTCCATCGCGTGGGTGCTCGGGTGCGGATGCTTGCCGGAGAAGAGCGGTGCGGATGCCGCGGCCCCCGTCGCCTGCTCGTGCGGCGTGTACTCCCCCGAACCGGTGATGACGCCCTTGACGGCGGCTTCGCCGAAGACGAGCCGCGCGCGCTCATCGGGATCGTCGGCGTCGACCGGGACGTAGGCAGCGCCCGCGGCGATGACCCCGAGGATCGAGAGGTAGAGCTCCTTCGACCCCGACGCCACCCGCACGCCGACCCGATCGCCGCGGCGCACGCCCGCCTCGTGCAGCCGCGCCGCCGTGAGGCCCACCCGCGCCATCAGCTCGCGGTAGCTGAGCGCGCCCGAACCGTCGTCGATCGCGGAGGCCTCGGGGTGACGTGCCGTCGTCGTGCGGAGGATGTCGAGGAGCGTGCGGGCCGGCGGCGCCTGCGCCGAGCGGTCGAGCGCGCTCTGCGCGGCGAGGGCCGCCACGTCAGGACAGGAGCTCGACGAGCTGAGCCTTCGTCAGCCGCGAGTATCCGGTTCGGCCCTCGTCGCGGGCGCGGTCGCGCAGAGCGGCGACGGTGAGCGTGTCGAGATCGGTCGGCGTGGTCTCGGCGGGCTCGAGGGAGTGCTCGTCGGCGGCGGGGCCGAACGCCGACACGCTCTCGGCGGGCTCGAGGGAGTGCTCGTCGGCGGCGGGGCCGAACGCCGACACGCTCTCGGCGGGCTCGGGTGAGGCATCCTTCTTCGCGGCATCCTTCTTCCGCGCGCCCTTCGTGACCTTCGCGGCCGCCTTCTCGGCCTTCGCGGCCGCCTTCTTCTGCTCGCGCGAGAGTGCCGTCTCGGTCGCGGCGAGCGCGATGCC